>NZ_CP007542.1:1901149-2218007 GCF_000478825.2 Synechocystis sp. PCC 6714
GAGCAGGAGATCCAACTGGAGCAAGATTATTGACTCCGTTCCTTGCCCAAAAAGGGATTAATGAGGTTGACTGCCCACTGAATATAAGCCCTGCCATGGTAGGACAACCATTACCACCATCCTGTGGGCATCTGCTGTGGGTAGAAAGCAATCCGGCAATTTTGCAACTGGAATTTGGCCGGCAACGCTGGTGGATTTTTCTCCAAGTTCCCCCCCAAACCCAAGCTCCGCCCCAATTACCGTTGGATAAACGACCCCACACCATTATCTGGGCTGGCCAATTTTTCCCCTACGCCTGGCTGGATGGTTTGCGTCCCCCGACGGCGATCGCCATTGCCCCCTATATCAGCCGGAATTTGAAAGAAGAAGTAGAAAAGTACCAGGGGCGATTGTGGGTGACCGGAGCACACGGAGCCGTACAATGGAGACCCCATCAGGGTTTCAGTGCTTCAATCAATCCTTAGGGCCTTGTTAACCGAAAAGCTAACGTTGCAGCGGAACAAAAACAGAAAGGGCTTGGGGGATCACGGTGAAGCGAGCTGGAGTTTCGACGATAATTTCGCCATCGGTGTTAATTTTTCGGGGACGGGAAGTTTTGATCTCAATGGATTCCGCGCTAACTGTTCTCACCCACGGTAAAAGATGTTGCTCCCCCGCAGGTAAATGGATGAGCAGATCAAAAATTTGCCACCAATGCCTAATCTCCAAACTGTACAGATCCAAGCGATTGTCATCGATAGTGGCATCCTTGGCGATCGCCATACCGCCGCCATAATAACGGCCATTCCCAACCGCAATTTGCAGAGTTTTAACCACTTCAGATCGGCCATTGTGGGTAATAGTGGCATGGAATAAACGGGCCTGTCTGAGAACTTGTAGGGCCGTCAACCCATAGGCAAATATTCCCCAACGTCTTTTGGCTCCCCTGGTTAACTTGGTGGTGATTTCCACACTTAATCCTAGGCTGGATACATTTAAAAAATATTGACCATTCACACAACCCAAGTCAATTTGCTTGCGGTGCCCCTGATTAATCACATCACAGGCTTTGACAATATCGTTGGGCAAATTGAGGGTACGAGCTAAATCATTGGCAGTACCCATCGGTAGAATGCCCAAGGGGACTTGATGTTTGGCCAAGCTGTTAACCACGGCGTTGAGGGTACCATCCCCTCCCCCAGCAATAACCATATCCACGGAATTGATATGTCTATCAACATAGTTCTCCAGGGATTGACTATATTGGGCTGGCACCGTAACCAATTCAAAACCCAGATTATCTAGGTAGTCCACTGCTTGGGCAAAACCGATTTGTCCCCGACGGGAGTGGCGGTTGATGATCAATAAAGCTCGTTTACCCATGGGGATTATTAGGAGTGGGAGTTTTGACCAAAAATATGGCGTAAAAATCTTGGCGAATTATAAATCTTTTCAATATGTTGGCTCATTACCGGGTTTCCATTTGATATTGCAGCCAATGCTTGGTTTTTGTTCCCTTGGCACAGGTTTGCCGGCCAGCACTAAGTCCATCGCCTGTCTTAAATCTACCCCAGTGACTGGCAAACCATTACTGGGACGGCTGTCGTCTAACTGGCCTCGGTAGACCAATTTGCCCTGGCCATCAAAAAGGAAAAAGTCGGGGGTGCAGGCTGCTCGGTAAGCCTTGGCGATCGCCTGGGTTTCGTCATACAGTACCGGAAAACGATAGTCCCAGTCTTGGGCCATTTTTTTCAAACTGGAGGGAGCATCGTCGGGGTATTTTTCCGCATCGTTGGCGCTGATGGCCACCAGGGCCAAACCGGAATTTTCATAATCTTTGCCCAACTGACTCAATTGAGCCTGGATGTGCTTGACAAAGGGGCAATGACAACAAATAAACATCACCAGCAAGCCTTGTTCTCCCATGGTATCCCCTAGACTAAGGGGCTGCTCCGTCGTTACATCCGGCAGGGCAAAGTCCGGGGCTTGGGTTCCAAGGGCGAGCATGGTGGAAGGGGTTAAAACCATAGTTAAAGTGGTGCGTTACGTTTTGTTAATTAAAGACCCAAGCTATCATGGGGGTTGGAGTTTGTCCCCGCCGCTGGAATTTTTTTAGTTTAAAACGTCCATGAGTCATCGCCCCCGTTCCGATCGCCATAGTTTCTCCAGCCCTAGCCGCTTTTGGCACCGCTTGGCAATGGGTTTGCTGGTGACCACCACTACTCTGGCTTTGCCCCTATCAACATTGGCCCAGGAAGGGAAAGAAGGGACACCACCTCAGGCTAGTCCTAGCCCAGCCCAATCGACCATTCCCAGTAATGGAGGGGAAACACCCCGCTCCTTTTTTAGTGCTGGCTCTTCCCGTTCCTCTGAACCCCAAATGAATTATGGGCAGTTGATCGATGCCATTAAGGCTAATCAGGTGGCCAAAGTGGAAGTAGATACTAATCGCCGTCAGGCGATCGTCACCCTTAAAGATGCCCCACCGGGGTCGAAGCCCCAAACGGTACAATTGTTGGACAATAATCCTGAGTTACTCAATCTCCTGCGGAGCCGTTCTGAAACCATTGATTTGGACATTAACCGCACCCCGGACAATTCGGCGTTGTACGGTCTGTTAACCAATTTAATCATTGTGGCTATTCTGATTGGTTTGGTAGTGATGGTGGTGCGAAAGTCCGCCAATGCCTCTGGTCAAGCCATGAGTTTTGGTAAGTCCAAAGCCCGGTTCCAGATGGAAGCGAAAACCGGTGTGGGCTTTGATGATGTGGCTGGCATTGACGAAGCGAAAGAAGAATTGCAGGAAGTAGTTACTTTCCTCAAGCAACCGGAAAAATTCACCGCCATTGGAGCCAAAATTCCCCGGGGAGTTTTACTAATTGGCCCTCCCGGTACAGGCAAAACCTTATTAGCTAAGGCGATCGCCGGGGAGGCTGGGGTACCGTTTTTCAGCATTTCCGGCTCGGAATTTGTGGAAATGTTTGTTGGGGTGGGGGCTTCCCGGGTGCGGGATTTGTTCAAAAAAGCCAAGGAAAATGCCCCTTGTTTAGTGTTCATTGACGAAATTGATGCGGTGGGCCGTCAGCGGGGAGTAGGCTACGGCGGCGGTAACGATGAACGGGAACAAACCCTGAACCAATTACTCACAGAAATGGACGGCTTTGAGGGCAACAGCGGCATCATTGTCATTGCAGCCACTAACCGGCCCGATGTACTGGATTTAGCCCTTTTGCGCCCAGGGCGTTTTGATCGTCAGGTAACGGTGGATTATCCCGATGTGCAAGGCCGGGAATTGATTCTGCAAATTCACGCCCAAAATAAAAAGTTGCACGAAGAAGTCCAGCTAGCGGCGATCGCCCGCAGAACACCGGGATTTACGGGGGCAGATTTGGCCAATGTGTTAAATGAAGCGGCCATTTTTACCGCTCGACGGCGCAAAGATGCTATCACCATGGCAGAAGTCAACGATGCCATTGACCGGGTGGTGGCGGGGATGGAGGGTACGCCCCTGGTAGATAGTAAAAGTAAACGCTTAATTGCTTACCATGAAGTGGGCCATGCTTTAATTGGCACCCTCTGTCCTGGTCATGATCCAGTGGAAAAAGTTACCCTCATTCCCCGGGGCCAAGCCCAAGGTCTAACCTGGTTCACCCCCGATGAAGACCAGAGTTTGATGACCCGTAACCAAATGATTGCTCGCATTGCCGGATTGTTGGGCGGACGGGTAGCGGAAGAAGTAATTTTTGGCGAGGATGAAGTCACCACCGGGGCCGGCAATGACATTGAGAAGATCACCTATCTGGCCCGACAAATGGTAACTAAATTGGGCATGTCTTCCCTCGGTTTAGTGGCCTTGGAAGAGGAAGGCGATCGTAACTTTAGTGGCGGAGATTGGGGCAAACGTTCTGAATATTCCGAAGATATTGCCGCCCGCATTGACAGAGAAATCCAAGCCATTGTCACCGCCGCCCACCAAAGGGCCACCCGCATCATTGAAGAAAATCGTAACTTAATGGATTTACTGGTGGATGCCCTCATTGACCAAGAAACCATTGAAGGAGAGCACTTCCGGCAATTGGTGGAGAGTTACCAACAGTCCCGGAAACAACCGGCTTTAGCGGGTAAATAATCCCTCCCTAATTCAATTTGCATAATGTCTGATCTTCCTCCATTCCATTTCAAGCTTACAAGCCTTGATAAATCCCCAAATTTGGGCACACTTCTGGGGGGATTACTATTATTGACTGTGCTTAGTGTCATTCCAATCCAGGGCTGTGCCTCTACCGAGCAAGATTTATCTTTAGATAACCAACTTGTTTCCCCAGGCCAGTCCCAATCGTCTTCCCCCACTCCCTTAATTTCCCAATCTCCCATGCTCCCCCAGGCGATCGCCGATAAAGTTTTAAATGACTTAGCCCAAAGTACTGGTGAACCTGTTAGTACTTTCACGATTCAGTCTTCAGAAAATAAAACCTGGCCAGACAGTTGCCTCGGCCTAGCCCAGGAAGGACAAATGTGTGCCCAAGTCATGATCCCCGGCTGGCGGGTGGTGGTGGAATCGGGGTCGAAAAAATGGATTTACCGCACCAATCAAAACGGCCGCACCATTCTACTGGAATCCTAGCGCCCAAAAGTTATTTCTATTGACTTTATTAAGACTCACCAGTGATTCTACGGGAAATTTTCGTCCCAGCTGGGCATGGTAGATGGATTAACGAATGTTGAGGATTAAACCAGGCTGTGCAGTTTACCAACCATACCCCAGTAATTGAAAAAATAATTTAGTTCACTCTTCGTCTTGGGGATTTTGGTGGTCTTCGGCGGAATCGGGGTCCAGTTCCCAACGATGTTGATCCCTAGCCCCAAAGTTTCTCACCGTGGCCACCGGGCGGCCGTCCACACTGGCAATGCCCATGGATTGCAACAATCCTTCCGTCACATTCTGGTCGGGAGTTGGATTGTCACCGCCCACCGCTTCTTCCCCTACCACTTCCGCTTGATACCAGTTGTCATCGGGGTCACCACCACTGAGATTACCATTGTCTAGATGGGGCATTCTCATTAATCTGACTACATGGCCCAACCCTGTATCCCGGTCAATTAAACCATCAAAAAAAATGTCATTTTCCTCGGCTCCAGTTAGATCAGCCAGCAAAAGTTCTTCAGAGCTATTTTGCTCAGAATCGAGATAATCATCACTACAATTAGCGAAATATTGGCTAATATCCATTTTTACAACCTCTCTATTGCTAAAGCTTTTTCGCAAAGATTAAGTTTTTTATCTATTCTGATCGTAAATAAAAATGGGGATCATCGTCTTTTTCACAACAAATTCTTAACATTTGTCCCCTGAAAGAGTTAAAATTTTTGCAGAAATTCTTAACAGTTACCATGGCCAATTCCCTGTCGGATGAGCAGTACAAAATTAAGATGCAAAAGCGCAAAGCTTTACAGGATGAGCGCATTGCGGGGGCCAAAGCAGAAAAGGGTTTAATTATTGTTAATACGGGTAACGGCAAGGGCAAAACTACGGCGGCCCTGGGCATGGTGTTGCGCTCCCTGGGCCATGGTTATCGGGTGGCCATTATTCAATTCATTAAAGGGGCCTGGGAACCGGCGGAAAAAGAGGCCTTTACCCCCTGGCAGCACCAGTTAACTTTTTTAGCCCTGGGGGAAGGCTTTACCTGGGAAACCCAAGATCGACAACGGGACCAGGCGATCGCCCATGAAGCGTGGCAAAAAGCCCTGGAGTATATCCGCAACCCTGATTACCAACTAGTGCTACTGGATGAGGTAAATGTAGCGCTGAAACTGGGCTACCTGGAGGCGGAGACGGTGCTGGCAGGCTTAGAAGAAAAACCGGAATTCAACCACGTCATTTTGACGGGGCGGGGGGCCCCCCAGCCATTGATCGACCGGGCCGATTTAGTCACAGAAATGACCTTGATTAAGCATCCCTTCCGGGAACAAAACATTAAGGCTCAACCCGGCATCGAATTCTAAAGAAGGGTTTGAAGAAAAATTTCAGTCTAACTAGCTCAACTCTTCGGTGGAACGACTGAGCATGGTTTCTTCCATGTGTTTTTCCTGTTGTCGCTCTTCTGCCAGCAATTCCCGCGCTTTTTCGTCCAATTCTTCCGCCACGGTCAGGTCTGTTTCCGTTGCCCGGGCAACCATATTTTCATTGAGTTGGTTTTCCTGTTGACGCTCTTTGGCCAGTAGTTCACGAGCTTTATCTTGGGTACTCATAATTTTATGGGGGGGTGAGAAAACTGAAATCAGAAAATTGACTTGTAACTGCCTATACTGTATCGCCAAAGCGGGAGCGTCCGGGCAAGTAATCCCTCAGTTTTTTAACACCACCCGGGCCACTTCCACCCCGGGATAGTAACGGTTGAGGATTTGCTGATAGTTATAACCTTGGCGGGCTAGGTCGTAGGCTCCGTATTGACTCATACCTTTACCCTTATGAACTCGGGCGACAATCTCATCGGTGGAGGCATAGAGGGATTCCACCACCCCACCGTTATGGCTCAACACTTGTCCTAAAGTAGCAGTAACGGCATTGTGGGAAGGGCCCTGTTCACTGCCAATGCCCTTATAAACTTGCCAGCGTTGGGTGTCACCCAAATCAAACCATTGACTGGCGGGGCGCACCATGTGCACCAAGGCGTAGGAACGGGCGGCGATCGCCTGGGCTTTGAGGGCTTCAGTGGGGGCAGTGGAGTGCATTTCGCTACCGACCACGCTGGTCAAATAATGCTCCAAATTGACGTAGTTAACTGCCAAAACTTTATCACCCCGGGGCACCAATAATACCCTTCCCCTGTACCAACGATCACCTACGGCTAAATAGCCATTGGCATCGGTAGTGAACCAGACCACCCCAGGAACGGAACGACCATTGATCAGCAAACTATTGCCCTGGGCCATGACGTTAATGCTTTGGCCAGAACTGAGGCTCATTAACCCCTGGCCCTGGCGATCCTGCAGATAACCCTGGCTCGAAGCGGCGATCGCCACACTTGGTACGTCCCGCTGAATACCAACCCGAATTTCCAACGGCGGCGGAGTGTAGTCCACTGGGGTGGCCGTGGGGGGCGGCAGTGGAGCTGTTTGGGCAATGGTGGAGGCTGGAGCGCCCAGGGCAGATGGAGCCGGGGCAGGATTTTGAACGGAGACCCTGTTCCCAGTTGTCGGGGATGTAACAGCGGGACTTGAAACATTACCCGCTAGCCCAGTGGGGGTTTCCGGAGCGCTTTTAGCTAAACTTTCGGCGGTGATGGGACGGGGACTTTTTAAGCCCGAAGCAGAGGAGCTAGGAGGGGATGGAATTTGGCTTAGGGGCGGCAGAGTTTTAATCAATTCTTCCCCAGCCATATCGGCAATCACCTCAGTGTTGTTAATTTGACCCTTGGCGATCGTATTACCATCTTCCCCATAGCCACTCCAGGCTAACAATAGAGGGATACTGCCAATGGAAGCTAGGGGGATTAACATCAAAGCCCACTTTGGGGAAACGCCCCAACGGCGAGCCAGGGTAACAGGGGAAAGTCTTTGCAGGGATTTAAGCGACGGGAAAGGAAAAGAAGTTAATTTTTTCATGCCACCGGAAAAATTTTTCAAACCGCACTCCGCCCCAGCATATCGGAGCCAAAATAACAAAACTTTGAATATTGTAGGCCGGTTTCTGCCAAAAGGCCGTCGATACTAGCTTCTCCAGGGAATGCCTTGCCTCCCCAAGGGCCATGTCATATCATCTTCTAAAGAGATTTTTTCGTTCGACCACACCACATCCCTGCCGATAGCAGTTAACCGGGTATGACCAAGATTGAAACCAGAACTGAACCAATGGTGCTCAACATGGGCCCCCACCATCCATCTATGCACGGGGTGTTACGTCTGATTGTCACCTTGGATGGGGAGGACGTGGTCGACTGTGAACCAGTGATTGGCTATCTCCACCGAGGCATGGAAAAAATTGCCGAAAGCCGCACCAACATTATGTATGTGCCCTACGTCAGCCGTTGGGACTACGCCGCCGGCATGTTCAATGAAGCCATCACCGTTAACGCCCCCGAAAAATTGGCAGACATCGAAGTACCCAAGCGGGCCCAGTATATCCGGGTGATTATGCTGGAGTTGAACCGCATTGCCAACCATTTACTCTGGCTTGGCCCCTTCATGGCGGACGTGGGTGCCCAAACTCCCTTCTTTTATATTTTCCGAGAACGGGAAATGATTTACGACCTGTGGGAAGCTGCTTCCGGTATGCGGTTGATTAATAATAACTACTTCCGAGTCGGCGGGGTAGCGGTGGATTTGCCCTACGGTTGGAACGATAAATGTGAAGACTTCTGCGATTACTTCTTACCCAAAGTTGACGAGTACGAAAAACTGATCACCAACAACCCTATTTTCCGTCGTCGGGTAGAGGGCGTAGGCACTGTAACCAGGGAAGAAGCCATTAACTGGGGCTTGTCGGGCCCCATGCTCCGGGGTTCCGGGGTGAAATGGGATTTGCGTAAGGTGGACCATTACGAATGCTACGACGAGCTTGATTGGGAAGTGCAGTACGAAACCGCTGGGGATTGTTTCGCCCGTTACTTGGTGCGTATCCGGGAAATGCGAGAATCGGTCAAAATTATTCGTCAGGCTTTAAAAGCAATGCCCGGTGGCCCCTACGAAAATCTGGAAGCCAAGCGACTCCAAGAGGGCAAAAAATCCGAGTGGAATGATTTCCAGTACCAGTACATTGCCAAAAAAGTTGCCCCCACCTTTAAAATCCCCGCCGGGGAACATTACGTTCGGCTAGAAAGCGGAAAAGGGGAACTGGGTATTTTCATCCAGGGTAACGATGATGTTTTCCCCTGGCGTTGGAAAATTCGCTCTGCTGATTTCAATAATTTGCAAATTTTGCCCCACATTCTCAAAGGGGTGAAAGTGGCGGATATTATGGCCATCCTCGGTAGCATTGACATTATCATGGGATCGGTGGACCGTTAATTGGCCCCGGTTAGCACTGCTAGATTCTGAGAATTCCGAGCCAGTTTTTCTTCCCATTTCCCATGCCTAATAAGGTCGTCAAAGCTAAGCGCCGATTCGATTTCGGTGATTTTGTTGCCAGCCCCCTAGCCCTATTCTTAGGGGTGTTAGCCTGTATGGGGGCAACGGCTTTTGTTAGTTACAAATTGGGGGATGAAGCTCTGGAGGGAGTCGTGCAACCCACCAGTAATCCCATGGAACAGTTCATTATCGCGCCCAAAGAGGGAGAAAAACCTGGGGATGGGGCAGAATCCGCCGGTAAATTTGTGCCCGTCAATATCCAGCAGGTATCCAAGGAAACGAGGGAATATATCAAGGAGCAAAAGAAATTGCCCAAGGGGAAAAACAACTCTGCCAGTGCCGATCAGACAGAGGAAAAATCCGAGGCGGAGACTGATACGGAAAAAAAGTCTTAGATGACAGTGCTGTGACTTCTCCTATCAGTGGAGAAAACCAGGGGGTAATAATGCGGGTGGATGACATTGTACAGGATGGCCGCCGGCTCCAGTTGTCGGTTAATTTGCAAAATAATAGTGCCGAGGAAGTAGAGTTTTTATACAGTTTTCTGGAGGTCAGGGATCAGGATAATAACCTGTTGAGTTCCTTTGCTGATTCTTTGCCCCCTTCTTTACCCGGCGATCGCCAGGTGTATAACGGCACCATCGAGCTATTTGGCCCGTTGCCGGATTCGGTGCGTAGTGTCTCGATTCGT
This sequence comes from Synechocystis sp. PCC 6714, assembly GCF_000478825.2. NCBI lineage: Bacteria > Bacillati > Cyanobacteriota > Cyanophyceae > Synechococcales > Merismopediaceae > Synechocystis > Synechocystis sp. PCC 6714. The sequence continues at coordinate 1,910,886 of NZ_CP007542.1, forward strand.
TTAGCCAGCTACCCCGATGAAAAGGTTAAATTGCAGATTGATGCCATCCCCATTCCTTAGCAGCTTGGATTGCACCGCCCTTAACTAACTTCAATTTATGCGATCGCCCCTGTTGGCCCCGTCCGAAAAATGTCAAGCTTTTCCCCAGTTCACTCCCCCGTGGTATCTGTCATCGGGCTTGGCTATGACCCTCTACACTGCCTTTGTGGCTAATCAGCGTTGCTTAAACTCAGCCCAGGGTGGGGAACCTAAATACGTTAGCCAGGTGATGACCGGCGCCCAGGGAGTCCCCCTCCACGTTTGGCGATCGCCAATTCCGCCCCAGGCCAAAGGAACATTAGTTGCCACCTATGGCATCACCGGCTCCCTGGAAGACCAGGGTTTTTTACGGCAATGGGGACGCTGGGCCTATGAACGGAACTATGGCGTAATTTTGTTTGACTGGCGAGCCCACGGTAAAACGGCGGAACTTTCCCCCACCCTCACCTCCGATGGTTTATATGAAGGGGAAGATTTTGTCTATTTAGCTGCCCAAGCTAAAGCTTTAGGTTATCCCGGTCCCTTTTGGTTTGGGGGTTATTCCCTTGGGGGTCAGCTTTCCCTCTGGGGGGTTTACAAGGGCCAAACCATGACAGATTGGGCTAACGATGATGCAATTTTAGTTTCCCTTTCTCCGACAGACATTGGCGGAGCCATGGCCATTTGCCCTAGCCTCGACTCCCAACGCTCTCTCAGTTATTTAATCAGTCATCCAGTGGGACGGCACTTGGAAAAGGCGATCGCCAAAAAGCTGAAGGAATTAGCTTGGCAATTGTACCGTTACCATCCGGGGGCGTTGGACCCCCAAGCCATTGAACAAGCCCAGAGCATTTGGGGCTTTGACCACAACTTGGTCATCGATTGCCTCGGATTTACATCTGTGGAAGATTATTACGAAGCTAGTAGCGCCTTGTCCCTGTTGAGTAAAATCGTTAAACCCACTCTGTTGCTCTACGCCGCCGATGATCCAATGTTTCACCCGGCCATTGCAGGGGAATTGCTCGCTTTACAAAGGCAATTTACTGGAGTGGATTTACGGTTAACTGCCAAAGGTGGCCATGTGGGCTACATTGCCAATGCTCGCTGTCAGCAGGCAAACCATGACCCTGACGAAAACTGGGCGATCCACCGCACCTTAGATTGGTTAGACCAACAAAACCCACCCAACTAGGGTCGAAATTTGATGGCCAAGTTCTAATCCAGAGGGGTGTTCTGATTCATGCGGTAAAATCTTTCCACACCAAAGGGAACTGCGGCTAAGCTCAGCTTTAAAGCCCAGGGGGCAAAAAAGAGAGTGACCAAAATGGATAACACTGCCACACAACCCAACGAAGCGCGAACTACGTCTTCCTGCACGGTAAAGCAAAGAAAAGCAGAGAAGGAGGCCAAGGCCAGGGAAAGTATGGAAAGTACCAGCATAAAGCAATGAGTTTGAGTATGCGGAGCAACCAAGACCGCGCCACAATTTGATACCAGTGGCAGGCGATCAGTGCTGGGAAATAGAACCGGCAGAACCAAACCACGGGGGATAAATCCATGGGTAAATGTCAATGCTCTGCTGCCGTGTCCGAGTATAGCACAAACCTTTGGTGGACCACTTCCCCCTAACAAATCAAAGAAGAATCTACCCACATAGAGGTACTTTCCATCCCGGAGAATAGCGAGTCCTAGAACCCAATTTTTCAAAAAGGTCAAAATCAGTCGGCGAAACTATTGGCTTCAGTGGCAAATTTGACATCCAATTCTGTAATGCCACCAGCATCATGGGTAGTCAAATCGATGGTGACCCGATTGTAAACATTTGACCATTCCGGGTGATGGTCAAGGGTTTCCGCCACCAACGCTAAACGGGTCATAAAACCAAATGCTTGATTGAAATTAGCAAACTTGAATTGGCGATGTAGTTTATTGCCCTGTAAGCTCCAACCACTAAGCGCCTCCAGGGTTGTTTGGATTTCCGTGTCAGTTAAACGTCTAGGGGTAGCCATGGTGAAATTTGTCTAGATTGTCTAGATCGGAGATTTTGATTGGATGCTACCACTATCCATTGCCCGACTCCAGTTTTACACACAAACTAGGCTGGGAGACAAGTGCCAGCGTTACGGACGATGGTTTTCTCCCCGGGCTAGCCCACAAGAAACTGGGGCATAAATGGTATGTCAGTGCTCCCAAAATCCATTCCCAATTGGGCAAGCATTGTGGTAACTTGACCCCTGTGATGGGTTTGATGGTTGAACATATGGGTGACCAAAACCCACCTGGGAACAGTCCTGAACTTTCCATCCACTTTGCTCTGGTAAGTCTGAGTAACTGCTAACCAATCCGATTGCAAGGATTTTGTCCAGTCAATGATCCGCAGGTCCAGCATCTCTCTTCTGCTTTTTAGTGTACTAAAAGTCGGCGCCAGTTCCTCGCCCAGCTCTGGAACTTCCTCTGGGTCCCCCGTGAAACGGGATAAGAATGCCAAGTCACCGTACATAATGTGGTTGAGCGTTAGGAAAATCGAGCTAAAAAAAGCCTTGCGATCAAGCTTTAGCTCATATTCCGATAAATTTGAGCACACTTGATAAATATTTGAGTTCATCCATTGATTGTATTCCGCCAGCAGTAGAAAACGTTGATTATCAAGCATCCCAGTCCTCCCTCAGCCGTAACACCTGTCCCATACTATCCAAGCTGAATCATTCTGTCCAAGCAATTCCCAGCTATGGAAAAATCTTTCCTTAACTTCTTTAAAATGGTAGGGTTTCTTTCCCCCCTTTTGCTGTGCGTATATGAAACTCATCTGTCGTCAAAGTGATTTAAGCAGTGGTCTGTCCCTTGTCAGTCGGGCTGTTTCCTCCCGTCCCACCCATCCCGTATTGGGCAACGTGCTCCTGGAGGCCGATGCGGACCACAACTATCTGCGCTTAACTGCCTTTGACCTCAGCCTTGGTATCCAGAGTAGTTTTACCGCTGACGTACAACAGGGAGGGCGCATTACCCTGCCCGCTAAATTACTCAACGACATTGTTTCCCGTTTGCCCGACGGTGACATCACTCTGGTGATCGATCCTGATAGTGAAGCCGGAGATAGCCATTTAACCACCATCACCTCAGAATCAGGACGATTCCAAATTCGGGGTCTTGATGCCGACGATTTTCCCGCTTTGCCTACGGTGCAAGGGGTCAAACCATTACTATTGCCGGTGGCTACCCTCAATGAAGGGTTACGGGGAGCGTTGTTTGCCGCCAGCACCGACGAGACTAAACAAGTGCTGACGGGGGTGCACATTAAGGGCAGTAGCGATAGTTTGGAATTTGCCGCCACCGATGGTCACCGATTAGCAGTGGTGGAAGCCCCCACCCAGATTGAAAATGATGAGGGGGAAGCGGTGGTTACGGGCAGTGACCTGGCGGATTTTGCTGTTACTATTCCGGCCCGGGCCCTGCGGGAATTGGAAAGAATGGTGGCCAGCCAGGGTAACAGTGATTTAGTTTCCCTCGTGGTGAATGATACCCAAGTAATTTTTGAATTAGGAAATCAACGGTTGACCAGCCGTAAATTAGAGGGGGCCTATCCCGCCTACGGGCAACTTATTCCCCGTCAATTTAGCCGCACCGTCACCATGGACCGAAAACGCTTAATCAGTGCCTTGGAGAGGGTTTCTGTGTTGGCAGATCAGAAAAATAATTTGGTCACTTTTACTTTGCAAACCCCCACTAATCAGCTGCAGTTGGCGGTAGAAGCCCAGGACTTGGGCCATGGGGAGGAATCCATGGGGGCGGAAATTATTGGCGAAGGGGGCCAAATTGCTTTCAACATCAAATATTTAATGGATGGTCTTAAAGCTCTGCCCAGCAATGACATTCAAATGCAACTCAACGAGGGTAATCAGCCAGTAATTTTTACTCCCTTGGGAGGGTTGAAAATGACCTATTTAGTTATGCCGGTGCGTCTGGTGAATTAGGTTGAGCAAATCCTTTAGGGATTGGCCATGGGACTGTGGCAAAATATGTGAGGCCCAGACCACTGCTTATCCTTAGTTGCTCTGTTGGTTATAGGGAAATTTCCCAATTCCACCTTCCTTTTTGTCCTAGCCTGCCCATGAACGCTGTTGCCGCTTGTTTTACCGCCCTTCGTCAACGGGGGCAATGTGCTTTGATTCCTTTCCTCACAGCGGGGGATCCGGATTTAGCCACCACAGCCGAGGCGTTGCGAATTCTAGACCGGGCGGGGGCAGATTTAATTGAGCTGGGGGTGCCCTATTCTGATCCTTTAGCCGATGGCCCTGTTATTCAAGCGGCGGCCACTAGGGCGTTACAAAAAGGGGTCAAACTGGATGATGTACTTGCCATTGTCCGAGAAGTTCACCAAGATATTGCCGCTCCAATTATTTTATTCACCTATTACAACCCTATTTTTTACCAAGGTGTGGACGTTTTCCTCGATAAAATTAAAGCCGCTGGGGTGAAGGGTTTGGTGGTGCCAGACTTACCCCTGGAGGAGTCCGATCGCCTATTGGAAGCCACTGCCGAAAGGGGATTGGAGTTAATTTTGTTGGTGGCCCCCACCAGTTCTCCAGAAAGACAAACGGCGATCGCCAAAAAGTCCCAGGGGTTCGTTTACTTGGTCAGTGTGACGGGGGTAACGGGGGCAAGAACGGAAGTTGGGGCCAGGGTAGAAGAATTGCTGGCTGGGATGCGGCAGGTGACCGATAAGCCCATCGGAGTGGGTTTTGGCATTTCCCAACCGGAACAGGCTCAACAGGTTAAAGCTTGGGGCGCAGATGCGGTAATTGTAGGAAGCGCCATGGTTAAACGTTTAGCGGAAGGAACCCCGGCGCAGGGATTGCAAGCTTTGGAAACTTTTTGCCGAGAACTGAAAGCCGCCATCAGTTAAAAACAAGCGGAAATCCCCATCCCCCAGCTAAGTTAGCCCATTTGGGTGAAGACAGCCCGGGGGTTTTCCCTCTATTGTGGGATTAACTGAGCGAGAGGAGAAGAATTATGAAAAACATCAAAAGCCCGTTAATTGCCCTAGGTATGGTTCTTGCTAGTCCCTTCGTCTGGAGTGGAATGGCGATCGCCGAAAATGCGGATCAAGTTCAACAATTGCTAGAAACCAATGCCTGTATGAACTGTGATTTATCCGGGGTTGACTTGTCCGGAGCCCATCTGATTGGGGCCGATTTACGTAACGCCAACTTGTCCGGTACTAACCTCAACGAAGCTAACTTGGAAGGGGCCGACTTGACCGGTGCCAATCTGGAAAACGCTGACCTGCGGGGGGCAATGGTCACCAATGCTACCCTAAACCGGGCTAATTTGACTTCGGCTAACTTTGCCTTTGCTAAACTCTACGACGTGGATGTGACTGGTGCCACCGTTGACGATATGAACATCCAAAATGCGGAAATTTACAACACCGGCATTGGTATTGGTGGTGGCGACGATTAATGGCCTTTACTGAAGTTGAGCAGGGAAAAGGCGATCGCCATGGATCAATATGGATCAATGGTTAACGGCCATATTCCTGTCTTTCCTGTTCAGTTTCCATTCTTATTTCCGATTCCAGTTCTTTGCCAAGAAAATAGTTTAAAAAAGTCCTGATCACAGCAATTAGCCCCAGTTTGCTCAAGCTTTCTAGGGTGGGAGCAATGGTGGTGGAGAGGATGTCTGCCCCCAATTGGAATTCCAGCGCTAAAGCTAGCCACAGACCGAATTGCAAACGAATACTGTTAAAAAATTTGGGCGTGTTCATAGTGCGGCGATCGCCAGCCCAGACCATTTGCAAAGTTTTCACTAGGCCGAGAATAATACAGAGCACAGAAACGCTTTCCAGTACAAATTTGGTAACACTGACTAAATTGCCCAGATAATGATCTAAAAGTTCCATGGTTTTATTCCCTTTCCTTTCAATTTAGTTTTGGTTAAGAAATTGACCAATTTTTTGGGCCGCCGTGGCTAGAATGGCCGGCTCCTGTACCAAAGCAAAACGTACATAACCTTCCCCCCCTGGACCAAAGCCAGACCCAGGGGAAAGGGCTACGCCGGTTCTGGCCACCAGTTTTTGACAAAATTCCAAGGAATTGCCAGACCAAGTGGGGGGTAACGGTGCCCAAACATACATGGTGGCGGTGGGTAAAGCCACATTCCAGCCAATACTTTGCAGAGCGTCAACCAATGTGGCCCGGCGTTGGGCAAAAATTTGCACCGTTTGTTGCACAATTTCCGGGGGACTTTCCAGGGCGGCGATCGCCCCTTGAAGAATGCCTATGTATTGATTGAAATCCACCACCGCCTTAATTTTTTTCAGGGCAGAAATTAATTGGGTATTACCAATGGCGAAACCGATGCGAAAGCCTCCCATATTGTAGGATTTAGAAAAGGTAAAAAATTCAATGGAACGGGATTTTTCGGGATCGGCCAGCAGTATGGATGGGGGCAGTTCCGTGCCATCAAAAACCAGATCCATATAGGGAAAATCGTGTACCAATACTAAATTATAATCCTGACAAAATTGCACCGCTGTTTGAAAAAAATCTAGACTGGCAATCGCCGTGGTGGGGTTGTGGGGATAGCTGAGCACCATCATTTTGGCTTTGGCTAAAATCGCATCGGGAATATCTGCAAAAACTGGCAAAAATTGGTTTTCTGACCGCAACGCCATGGGATAAATTTCCCCTCCCGCCAAGTGCACGCCCCCCATGTGGGAAGGATAGCCGGGGTCCATTAACAGAGCCACATCGCCTGGATTCAACACTGCTAACGGTAAATGGGCTGTGCCTTCCTGGGAACCAATTAGAGGTAAAACTTCCGTTTCCGCATCCACCGCTAAGCCAAAACGTTTTTCATACCAAACGGCGATTGCCTCTCGTAACGGTAGGGTTCCTTGATGCAGGAGGTAACCATGGGTTTGGGGATCATCCAACGCTTTGGCGATCGTGGCCAAAATTGGGGCTGGAGTAGGTAAATCCGAAGAACCAAGGGAAAGATCAATGATGGTTTGTCCCTGGGCCCTAGCCTGGGTTTTAGCCAGATCCATATCGGCAAAAACATTACCACCAAAGAGATTGAGACGATCAGCAAATTGCATAAAAAAACTAGGGCTATTAACTATTGAGAACTGAGAACTTGGTCAGCGTTCGTAACAGCTAATAAATTCCCTAATTACCCAACCCCAAACTCGATAACGACCCTGGTAATAACCAGCAACCTTTGCCCAAGGGCGACCCTGTTGGTCAAAATCAGTTTCTAGGATTTCCACTTCTCGATTATTTCTTAAAGCATTAATAACTTTGCCATTGGGACTGTCCCTAACATTGAGAGGAGTGCCGGTGGGATCTGTCACTTTACAAATTTCCTTTGCTTGGGAGGGTAATGTAATTAACGTCAAGCAAAAGATGCTGGTTAACAATGCATTTTTAAAATAATTCATTGCCAAAAATCACTATTTATTCAGGAGCTTCTTTAACTAAGATTGTCTCACACGTCATAACCAAACAAATTGGGATTAACTTCCGTTAAATTAATGTCCCCCAAACCATATTCTTTCCAGCGTTGGCTAACCTGTTCCGCCATGGCCAGATCCGATTCCAATACTTTGCCCCATTCATGATCCGTTTCCGGGGGAATTTTGGTGGTGGCATCAATGCCCATGCGGCCCCCCAAACCAATCTTTTCGCTGGCAAAATCGAGGCTGTCAAAGGGAGTTTCCGGCAAAATAAATACATCCCGCACTGGATCGACTTTGGAACTGATGGCCCAGACCACCTGCCGGGGATCACGAATATTAATATCCTTGTCCACCACAATGACAAATTTTGTGTAGGTAAACTGGGGCAGGGCGCTCCAAAAAGCGAGGGCGGCCCGCTTAGCTTGTCCCGGATAGGCTTTATCAATGGAAATAATGGCCGCTTTATAGCTCAACGCCTCCATGGGCAAAAAGAAGTCGGTAATCTCGGAAACCTGTTGCCGCAAAATGGGGGTATAAATCCGGTTCAAGGCGATCGCCATCATCGCTTCTTCTTTGGGGGGACGGCCGCTAAAGGTAGTCAAATAAACGGGATTTTTCCGATGGGTCAGACAATGGAACCGCACCAAGGGAGAATCTTCCACGCCACCGTAATAGCCCATGTGATCTCCAAAAGGCCCATCGGGTAACATTTCGCCAGGGGTAATGGTCCCTTCCAGGACAAATTCCGAGTCCGCTGGCACTTCCAAATCAACGGTTTTACATTTGGCCAACGCCACTCCCGAACCACCGTATAGACCGGCAAACAGCCATTCTGACAAATCCACTGGGATCGGTGTGGCCGCCGCCATAATAATTAACGGGTCTACCCCTAAGGCGATCGCCACTTCTAATTTTTTCCCTTGTTCCGCTGCTTTGCGTAAATGCCTAGCCCCCCCCCTCACGGAGAGCCAATGGACAGTCATGGTGGTTTTGGACTGTAATTGCAAACGGTAAACCCCCACATTAGGCGTGCCCGTTTCACAATCCTTGGTGATTACTAAACCGAGGGTTATAATTTTGCCCGCATCACCGGGGTAGGGCCGGATCAGGGGAATTTGGTTTAAATCTAAATTTTCACCATCGATGACTACTTCTTGGCAGGGGGGAAAGAAGTTACGGCCCGGTTTAGCCTTGAGCACATCAAACAAAACTTTGCCAAAATCAATGGCCTGGGAAATTTTCTTGGGGGGTTTAGGCTGTTGCAACAGGGCCAACTTTTTGCCCAAATCCTCCAACTCCAGGGGATGCTCCATATTCATGGCCCAGCAAATACGCTCCACTGTCCCCATCAAATTCACCGCTACGGGGAAGGGGGAGCCTTTAACATTTTCGAATAACAGCCCTGGACCACCGGCCTGCAACATGCGGTTGGAAATCTCCGCCACTTCCAAATCGGGATCCACCTCAGCGGTAATGCGACGCAACTGCCCCCGTGCTTCCAACAACTGGATGAATCCCCGTAAATCTCTGGCCATGGCTGATGTCTAAACAAATACGCTCTCTAGCTTAACGGGTTTAGCCTTGCCAGGATGGCGATCGCCAACGGGAATTTGCCGCTATGCTAGTGGTTAGCGGTTGCAAACACCCAAGGAAACGGAGTATGAATTTGTGGATATTTCAATTGAGTTAACCAGGGGTTTTGAGCATGATCTTCAGCATTTAAGCCCAGAGGAGAGAACTGAAATAGAAAGTAAAATTGATAGTTGTGCTAGTCTTTTTTTCACTGATCCGGCCTTAATGTATCGCAGTCTCGATTATCTTCCTTTCCCCAGCAAGTTAGACGCATACGATTCTTCTTTATATGCTTTCAGCGTTACCCCAGATCTACGAGTAATTTTAGCCATTGATGAAGATCCTATTTTTGACCAAGTTATTTTTACCCTTTTTAGGGTAGTGGAGTGGGAGCATTTACATAAAGCACATCAAGCTGTAGCTGAATCATTGTATGAAGAAATTATTGGTCAACAAAATCAATCGGCTCTCCTTGTCTAGGCATATTTATGGCAAAAACATTGACCCTTGTTGATGAATATGGCATTATTCTTCAGGCATTAAAAATTTTGCCTAACGAGTTCAAAGTTAGTTTTCTAGAGTCATTGGCGGAGTTGGAAGATGCTGAATGTCACCGGACAAGGAAATTTCCAAAAACAAGATTGCATAAGGTGAAAGCGATTAAACAAGTGATCTACAGGGCTGATATTGACAAGATTTCTGGCTGGCGAGTTCACGTTCAATATGTTAACGGACAGATCCACCTCAAGGATATTATCGAAGGCAAAAAACATGATGATGTTTTAGATATTATTAAGTTTAAAAAATCCCGGTATCAGTAGTAATAAATTCACAAAGATCACTACTGTAAATCAATAAAATAAGTTTTAATTTAGCTAAAATTGTTGAAAAATTTCCATCCCCTCACGGCGATCGCCGTCACCCCCCAAGCCGCTAGGTTACTTCTGCCCATAGTGGAAATGTTAACGGGAAAATTACTTCTATCAGAATCCTTGGCTCAGGAATTAGAGCTGGGTAAAAACTCCGTAGTGGAAACCTACAGCAATTCTTTAGCAACGGCTGTGCAAGAAAGATGGAACAACCATCAAGCCTTTATTTTCGGTTTAGCCACGGGGGCCGTAGTCCGTTTAATTGCCCCTTTGTTGCAAGGTAAGCAAAGTGATCCGGCGGTACTGGTGGTGGATGCCATGGGCCAATCGGTGATTAGTTTACTCAGTGGGCACCAAGGGGGTGGCGATCGCCTAGCGCAGATAGTGGCGGAACAGTTGGGGGGACAAGCAATTCTCACCGGCGGGGCCAATGGGTTGGGACAAATAGCGGTGGATTGTTTGGGGGTTCCCTTTGGTTGGCGCAGGGGTAAAGGGGATTGGACAGGAGTCAGTGCGGCTTTAGCTGCTCAAAAATCAGTGGCGGTTCAACAAACAGCAGGGTCAACTCTATGGCAAGGCCATTTACCAAACGGCCATAGTTTTAACTTTTCTGGAACTGGGGCAGCGGTAGCAACTTTATCGATTACTGTTCAGGAAAGGGATCTGGAACAACAGAATAAACCCAGGGTTCAATGGCATCCCCGACTATTATGGATTGGTCTAGGCTGTGTGCGGGGTACGAATTTAGCTTTGTTAGAACAGGCTTTGCTAGGAGTTTTAGGACAGGAAAATTTAAGCCCTTTGGCGATCGCCGGCCTGGCCAGTGTGGATTTAAAAGCCGATGAAGTGGGCATTCAGCAATTGGCTAGCAAATATGAGTTACCCTTTTTTACCTTTGCCCCGGAACAGTTAACTTGCCAGTCGGTACCAAACCCTTCCGATGTGGTTCGTCAAGAAGTGGGTACTCCCAGTGTGGCGGAAGCGGCGGCCCTAACGGCGGCCCAGGTTTATGGTCGAGGCGGAAAACTAATTGTCGAAAAAGTCATTGTCAAACAGGATCAGCAAGCAGTAACAGTGGCGATCGCCAGGGGAGAGCGGGAATATATCGGTAAACAGGGGCAGTTATGGTTGGTGGGCACTGGGCCGGGAGAGTTAAATCAAATTTCCCCGGCGGCCCGCACGGCCATTCGAGAAGCGGATGTGCTGATTGGTTATGGACTTTACTTAGATTTGATTGACCCCCTCAGGCGACCTGGACAAATTTGCGAAACCTTTCCCCTCACCCAGGAACGGCAACGCTGTCAGCGGGCCATTGAGTTGGCCCAATGGGGGTTAACCGTAGCGGTGTTATCCTCCGGGGATTGCGGCATTTACGGCATGGCGGGGCTGGTGCTGGAAGAATTGGAAAAATTAAATTGGAATGGGCAAACCCCCGCAGTAGAAGTTTTTCCCGGCATTAGTGCCTTTCAAGCAGCGGCGGCCCGGGTGGGGGCTCCCCTGATGCACGACTTTTGCGCCATTAGCCTCAGCGATTTACTTACCCCCAAAGAAAAAATTCTGCAACGGTTAACGGCGGCGGCCCAGGCGGATTTTGTCACCGCTTTGTACAACCCCAAATCCCAAAAGCGCACTGTGTTGATTGAGCAAGCCCAGGCTATTTTCCTACAATGGCGATCGCCAACAACTCCGGTGGCCCTAGTGCGTTCTGTTTATCGCCAAGACGAAAGTATTATGCGTACCACGTTAGCTGAGATGCTGAACTTTCCCATTGATATGCTGACAGTGGTGCTCATCGGCAACAGCAACACCTACAACTATCAAGATTATTTCATTACCCCCAGGGGCTATTACGCCAATGCTTAGAACCCTCAGTTGATATTGGGACCGACGGAGCAGATCCCCAGTAATAAAATTATCGATAGCCCATGCAGCCCAGATTTTCAGGAAACTATGCAAAAATCCCGCCAATTAGACCTCGCTTCCTACATTGACCATGCCGCCCTAGACCCTGCCACCACCAACGAGGCGATCGCCGCCTGCTGTGCCCAGGCCCTACACCATAAATTTGCCGCAGTGTGCCTCTACCCCAGTGCTCTCCCCCAAGCGGTTGAATTATTGAGGGGAAAAAAGGTGGAAATCTGTGCAGTGATTGGTTTTCCTTCTGGTGCGAGCACCAGCAGTAGTAAGCTTTACGAAGCCCAAGAAGCAGCAGAACTAGGAGCCACTGAATTAGATGTGGTAATTAATCTAGGCTTGCTCAAATCCGGTAACACTGAAGCTGTTTATAATGACATCGCCCCCATTGTGGAATCCACGGGGCTAACGGTCAAAGCCATCCTAGAAATGGGCCGACTAACAGAACCAGAAAAAAGATTAGCAGCGGAGATTTGCTTGGATGCAGGGGTACAATATCTTAAAACCAGTACAGGCTTGGGCAAAGGGGCCACCGTTGCCGACGTACGACTGTTGCATCAAATTAGCCAAGGGCGGGTGGGCATTAAAGCTTCTGGGGGCATCCGCACCGTTGAGCAGGCTATAGAACTAATTGAAGCAGGGGCTAACCGTTTGGGCACTTCCCGGGGGGTGGATTTAATTCAGCAACAACGGCAATTGTGGGAGCAAAGTTAAGCCCATCAAACTCTATTTATAGTCAATCAAAGTAAGATTAAGACGACTAAAGTCTTTGCCAAAGACGCTTTTAGCCCTGGTCAGTGTCTTACTTTCAATTAAATCAACTATAACTTTGCAAAAACGTCACCAATTGTTGCAATTTATCCCAGCCTGCTCCTTGACTCAAAATATCCTTTGCAAGGCTAATACCCTGGCCATGGTCTCCCCAGGGGACGGCATTGCCCACCTGAAAAGCTAAAGACGCATTCAAGGCCACCGCATCAATCTGAGCTTGGGTTCCCTTTCCCTGCAAAACTTGGCTGAGAATGGCCACATTTTCCGTCACATCCCCTCCCTTTAAGGCTGTCAAAGGGGCCAGGGTTAAGTCATAATCCTGGGGGTCTAATGCTTGGGTGATTACATCTCCTTCGTTGAAACTGGCCATGTCTGTGGGGGCCCCCAATCCTGCTTCGTCCAATTTTTCCCGGCCATGAAGTACAAAAGCCTTAGTGCAGCCCAAATTCTTCAAGGCGATCGCCATGACAGTAAGAAAATCCGGTGAATAAACACCAATCACCTGGCCCGTAGGACGGAGGGGATTAACCAGGGGACCCAAAAGATTAAAAACCGTGCGGACTTTAAGGGTTTTGCGAATTGGGGCCACGCTTTTTAAGGCTGGATGCCAACCTGGGGCAAATAGGAAAGTAATGCCCACTTCTGCCACTGCCGCCGCCACTTGATCCGACTCGGCCTGGAGATTGACCCCCAAGGCTTCTAAAACATCGGCCGAACCAACTTTACTAGATGCTGAACGGTTGCCATGTTTAGCGACCTTGACTCCCCCTGCGGCCACCACAAAAGCCACCGCTGTGGAAATATTAAAAGTGGAAGAACCATCTCCCCCAGTGCCACAGGTATCTACCAAAGTTCCCAAGGGCGGATAGGCTTGGATTTCTTGGGATTGTTCCTGAAGCACCTGGGCCATGCCTGTCAGTTCTTCGGGATCTAATCCCTTGGCTTGAATTGCCGCCAGTATGGCTCCGGAAAGAGCCGGTGGAATGTCCTCATCGAGCCAACCCTGCATCAACTGCACCGCCTGCTGACGGGTGAGGGATTGTCGATCCAACAACTGTTGGAGAAAAAGGGGCCAATGGGGGAGAGCCGCGGTATTCACAAAAATAAAAAAAATACGAGAAAACCAATTTCAACCCATTTTACCTTGATGTTGAAAGAAGACCCCAACTCCGCCCCGTAGCATCGGATAACAAAGTATGTCGCCGTACAAGTAAGATCTTTAGAAGTTTTAGAGGCATCGGGATGACAGGATTCGAACCTGCGGCCCCTTCGTCCCGAACGAAGTGCGCTACCAAGCTGCGCCACATCCCGCAATGAAGCTTCACAATCCTAGCATAGGACATATCCTTTCAGAGTTACCGCTTTAACCATCAGCCCAATTTTGCTTTTCTTGGGTCGGCTCTTCCTCTTCATTCTGGGTTTCTTCTTCCTCTACGTTGTCTGTATTGACCGTAGTTTCGTCGCCATCAGTCGTTTGCTCTGGAACCTCTTCTAGCTCACTGGCGATCGCCTCACCAATTTCTCTAACTTCTTCTGGTTCTGTTTCGATTTCATCAAGCCCGTTGAGGTCTATGTCTTGCTCAATGTTGATTTCGGGGTGGGGGAGTTCTTCCACCGCCGTTGCCTCAGCAATCGGAGCAATAACCTCATCTACTACTATTTCCTCCTGGGTTATTTGATCCTCCTCGGTTAAAGCAGCTGCCAGCGTTTCCTCTGTATTTGTATTTTCTGAATCGGGTAACTCAATTAAGCTAATTTGCTGTTTAATTTGCTTAATTTGCACCGTTTCCACCACAGCAATTACCTTGGTCTCATCATTTTCTTGGTTATCATCGGTGACTTCATCGGAATTTTCCACAACAGGACTAAAGTTTTCTGTCGATGGTGGATCCTCGCCCCAATCTTCGCCATCATCCCAGTCATTGTTTTGATTGGTGGAACTCTCTGGCTCAATACTTACTCTCTGCTCCACCGTTTCCGGCTGGGATTGTTTGGGCTGTGCCGGCGGAACTGCTGCCTTTTTGCGGCCAAATAAACGTTGGAATAGTTTGGATTTGGGTTTTTTGAGCAGAGCCTCTTCTGATTGCGATTGATCAGGGGCAGGTTCAACCGTTGGGGTTTCCGGCTGATCGGGGGCTAGTGGAGCCATTTCTGTGATTTTTGTCACTGTTGCTTCGGCTTTTTCCACCAGCTCTTCAGCGACGGTTTCAGCGGCATCATTCAGCTCTTCCACCAATGTTTCCGCCGTTTCGATCACACTTTCTACTTCCGCCGACAGGTCGGCATGGGCCTGTTCCTGGTCAATGGCTTCAGGAACCCTTTCCGCCACTGGGGCAGAATCTGCAACCAACTCCGGTTTTTGAACAGTTTCCGGCAAGTCCTGCTTAACTGCCTCTACCACAGGTTCAACTTCAGGGTTGTCTTTATCTTTTGTTGGAGTCTTTTGATCGTCAACGGTGACGGGAGTTTTAACCTTGGGTTTACGTTGCAAACCGCCAGCTAGCCAATCCAACAGGGAAAAACTAGGAATTTCGACAATGGCATGCTTGGCGATCGCCGCCCGGAGTCGTAGGGTTTGCCAGGCAAAGGCCAGCACCAATACTACCGCGGCCGCTTGTCCGAGAAGGATAGCTCCAGTAAAACGCTGGGCACAGTTCCAGAGCACTAGGCCGTAGAAAAAGCCCACGCCACTCCAAAGAAAATCGTCCTTGCGATGCAGTTTGGGAGCAAAAAATGCCGAAAAGAAAAAAGCTAGACTGGCTAAGACCACTGCACCGGATAGCATCAACGCCAACATCGGAAGTTACTCCATCGAGAAGTTCACCTTTCCATTCTGCGTTATCTTGACCGTCCTGTTAAATTATCGTCTCCTTCATAACCCAGTGGTTTTACCCCCCCAATGGTAAGGAGCGGGGACCATAATCGGAGATTCCGCCCCTCTTTTGATTTGTCCATGGGAAGCTGTCTGGGATGCCAACAAAAACTACAGCCAGGGGCCCTAGAATTTATTCAAGTTGATGCCCGCTTCCTTGGCCATGGCGTTGATGCCTTTGGATTCCAAAGTTTTAATGGCAGTGGTGGAAAGACGCAGACGTACAAACCGATTTCCTTCGGGCCACCAAACCCGTTTCCATTGCAAATTCGCCTGTTGTAATTTCTTGGTGCGACGGTGGGAGTGGGATACGGCAAAACCGTTATTAGCTTTTTTCCCAGTTAGTTGACAGCGACGGGCCATGGCAGGTCTCCTTATGATCAGATAAAGTCCGATCTAACACTATATCAGAGGATTATGGGCGGGCGATCGCCTGGGTTAGGCTAAATGGCTTAGAATTTTATGCCACTGGGTTTGTCCAGGGTGGCCACAATGCGGTGGCAACCGGAATTGGGCTTAGCCCATTGATATTGATATTCCACAGGATTACCCCAACAAATACCGAGAAAAAGCTCCTGTTGGGTGGAGTCTAACTCAGCCCATTCCCCCTGTTTCCAAAGTTCCACCAAAGATTCCCGCCCCAGGGGTCGGTGCCGATGGGCCATGAGCCAATAACCTAACTGCTGGGTGTGCCGTTGCCAAAATGCAAATATTTCCTGCTTAACAGCCATTAACTTTTCCTTGTCCCCTTCCACTGCAATTAATTGGTTATGCAGCTCGGGAAACCAGATGGATTCCCCCCGGAAATGGCATTGGCGCCACACCAGCCCTGAAACATTATATTGCCGCTGATATGCGTGGATTTGCTCACGAAAATCTTGGTAGGCAAACACCTTCCCCACTTGGTCGAGGTTAATGGCCTTAGCCATGATCGGATTATCCAGGCGATCGCCAGGGGAGAGGAGCACCCGTTTACCTTGACAAGTGGCCCGTAGCTCCTGGTCCAAAATCTCTAGCAATTGCTGGGTGGTGTAGGTCATGGGGGCAACGGGCGTTAAAAAAACTTAATGGTACGACTCAACGAATCCGTTTAGGCTAATAAACTAGGCATATTTTTATCTTCCTTAAACAGCCAGTTTTTCATTCAATCCAAGATATACAGGTATTTTTAGCATGAGCGTCAACTTAGCTTCCCAGTTGCGTGAAGGGACCAAAAAGTCCCACTCCATGGCGGAGAACGTCGGCTTTGTCAAATGTTTTCTCAAGGGTGTTGTCGAGAAAAATTCCTACCGTAAGCTGGTTGGCAACCTCTACTTTGTTTACAGTGCCATGGAAGAGGAAATGGCTAAGCTCAAAGATCATCCTATCCTCTCCCACATTTACTTTCCCGAATTAAACCGTAAACAAAGTTTAGAGCAGGATTTGCAATTCTATTACGGCTCCAACTGGCGTCAAGAAGTGAAAATTTCCACCGCCGGCCAGGCCTATGTGGACCGAGTGCGGGAAGTGGCCGCCACTGCCCCTGAATTGTTGGTGGCCCATTCCTATACCCGTTACCTAGGGGATTTGTCCGGTGGTCAAATTCTCAAGAAAATTGCTCAGAATGCCATGAATCTCCACGATGGCGGCACCGCGTTTTATGAGTTTGCCGACATTACTGACGAAAAGGCTTTCAAAAATACCTATCGTCAGGCCATGAATGACCTGCCCATTGACCAAGCTACAGCAGAGCGAATTGTGGAAGAAGCCAATGCCGCCTTTGCCATGAACATGAAAATGTTCAACGAACTCGAAGGCAATCTAATCAAGGCGATCGGCATTATGGTCTTTAACAGTCTCACCCGTCGCCGCAGTCAGGGCAGTACCGAAGTTGGTTTAGCTACCTCCGAAAGCTAGATTTGCCTAGCGACACAACTTATCCAGGGAAAACTGGTGATTTTAGGGAACCGAATCGACCTAGAGTTGCCAGTTTTTCTCCGTCTGTTTAGAACTCATTTGAGTGGCTCCCCTAGCCCTCCAATTATGGAGGGGATATCGAACCAAAACTCTCCTAGATTGGCGAATTCTGGGGTAACTTCAGATTTTTCATTCATTTTTTAAACAATCTCCACCATGACCGTCTCTCCCACAACCCAGCCCCAAACTAATCATTCTTTGCCCCCGGCGGACGCTAAACAGCGGGTCAGCCAATTCATGCAAACCCTTCAAGATGAAATTTGTCAGGGGTTAGAAGCCCTAGATGGCAAGGGCAAATTCCAGGAAGACAGTTGGCAGAGGGAAGAAGGAGGGGGCGGCCGATCCCGGGTGTTGGCCGATGGAGATTTTCTGGAACAGGGGGGAGTTAATTTCTCGGAGGTTTGGGGCAAATCCCTACCCCCTTCAATCCTGAAGCAACGCCCCGAAGCGGAAGGCCATGAATTCTACGCCACCGGCACTTCCATGGTGTTGCACCCGAAAAATCCCTACATTCCCACGGTGCATCTCAATTACCGCTACTTTGAGGCGGGGCCCGTGTGGTGGTTCGGTGGGGGAGCCGATTTAACTCCCTACTATCCTTTTGCCGAAGATGCGGCCCATTTCCATCACACGTTAAAAAATGCCTGTGACCAAACCCATGGGGAATTTTACCCGGTGTTTAAACGCTGGTGCGACGAGTATTTCTACCTCAAACATCGCCAGGAAATGCGGGGTATTGGCGGTATCTTTTTTGATTACCAAGATGGCAATACTCCCCTTTACCGAGGGCCCGATGCCAATGGCCCAGCGGCCCAATACAGTAACCAACTAGCCCCCATCGAACCCCTGGGTTGGGAGGATTTATTTAGCTTTGCCCAACGCTGTGGCCGGGCCTTTTTACCCGCTTACAGTCCCATTGTGGAAAAACGCCGCCATACCGAATACGGCGATCGCCAACGGCAGTTCCAGTTATATCGCCGGGGCCGGTATGTGGAATTTAATTTGGTCTATGACCGGGGCACCATCTTTGGCTTGCAAACCAATGGCCGCACCGAATCCATTTTGATGTCCCTACCGCCCTTAGTACGCTGGGAATATTGCTATAGTCCCGAAGCCGGTAGTCCGGAAGCGGAATTGACAGAAAAATTCTTAGTTCCCCAGGATTGGGCCAATAGTTAATTGATTATTTCCCTTTGTTTCTGTCCTAGGTCGGTTATCCATACTGACCCAGGGCAAAGGGGTCATAATGGGGACTAGCCGTATTGTAAGGAAGAAGAGCCATGTTGCTAGCCCTAGACCGTATCAGTGTACTTCCCGGCCAGACCTTGGTTTTGCGGGATGTAGATTGGGATGAGTTTGAGGTCTTGTTAGATGAACTGGGGGAAAACCGTGGTTCTCGCATTGCCTACTACCAAAAACAATTGGAAATTATGGCTCCCCTGCCTGAACACGAAATTGATAAAGAATTAGTCGGTGACTTAGTCAAAGCTTTGTTAGAAGAGCTGGACATTGAATTTTATCCTTTAGGTTCAACCACTTTTAAAAATAAGTTGCTTGGATTGGGCTTAGAGCCGGATAGCTGTTTTTATATTACAAACGAAGCAAAAGTTAGGGGTTTAAAACGTTGGGATGCAGCCATTGACCCCCCGCCGGATTTAGCGCTCGAAGTGGATCTAATTTCCCGTACCCATTTGGATATTTATGCCCAGTTGGGAGTGCCGGAAGTGTGGCGTTTTAAACGTAGACAATTGGAAATTCAATGCCTAGAACAAGGGGAATACCGCCAAAAGGAAGCTAGCACAATATTTCCTGACTTTGACCTCAAGCAAATTATTCCCGCCTATTTGCAAAGAATTGACAATGAAGGTCGCAACAAAACCATCAAAGCTTTCCGCGCTTGGGTAAGATCCCAAATTAATGGTAAAGATAATGGGTAACAGTTTGGGATAGCGGCATAGAAGCTGATGATTGAGCAAATATTTTTAGGACAATTCCAGTCCCCCGGGCCGGTGATGTTCCAGGTGGGGAGTTTTGCCCTACGTTGGTACGGATTTTTGATTGCCTCTGCGGTTATTATTGGCTTAAATCTCTGTCAGTGGCTGGGACAAAAACGGGGCATTAACCCAGATTTATTCAACGATTTAGTCATTTGGCTAGTGGTGGCGGCCATTCCTTCCGCCCGCTTATATTACGTTGCCTTTGAATGGCCCCGCTACGCCCAGCATTGGTTAAATATTTTTGCCATTTGGCAGGGGGGCATTGCCATCCATGGAGCTTTAATTGGCGGCACGATCGCCATTCTTGTTTTTAGTCGTTACCACCAGTTATCTTTCTGGAATTTGCTCGATGTTCTCGCTCCGGCAGTTATCCTCGGCCAGGCTATTGGACGGTGGGGTAACTTTTTTAACTCCGAAGCTTTTGGGGCTCCCACCAATTTACCCTGGAAGCTCTATATTCCCTTTGGTAATCGTCCGCCTAATCTAACTAGCTATGCCTATTTTCACCCTACTTTTTTATACGAATCCCTATGGAATTTAGGCGTTTTTGCCATTTTAATTTCTTTGTTTTTCTATGGTTTGAACAATCCTGAAAAAATCAAAACAGGAACTGTTGCTTGTGTTTATCTAATTGGTTACAGTCTTGGTCGGGTTTGGATTGAAGGTCTAAGATTAGACAGCTTGATGCTTGGCCCCTTAAGAATTGCCCAGGTGGTTAGCATTACCCTAGCTTTATTGGGGACAGTGGGAATTTTCTGGCTATACATTGTGCAGAAAAATTTACCGGATTGGTCGGGGCGAAAATTGTCCAAAAATTGAATTGCCTTACCTATCCGTCAATTAGATTAATAGAATATCTAGGGGAAACTTTTATGGAAAGGGAAATTAGCTATTGGGTAGAAAAACTGGCTTTACTGCCCCATCCCGAAGGGGGATTTTATAAGGAAACCTATCGATCGCCGATGCAGGCAAATTTTAATGGTTTTGATGGTGACAGAAATTTAGTCACAGGCATTTATTTTTTATTGACTAAAGATAACTTTTCTGCTTTCCACAGGATTAAATCCGATGAAATGTGGCATTTTTATGCCGGTGATAGCTTGGAAATTTACTGGCTTTCGCCCCAAGGAACATTGACAGTAATCAACCTAGGCTTGGATTTAGAAAAACGAGAAGTACCCCAAGCAGTGATTCCTCGGGATTGCTGGTTTGCCTCTAGGGTTAAAAGCGGGGGAGATTACGCCTTGGTGGGTTGCACCGTTGCTCCCGGCTTTGATTTTCAAGATTTTGAGTTGGCAAACAGAGAAGATTTACTCAATATGCATCCCCAATCCGCCGACATTATCCACCAGCTAACGAGGCAATAGCCCAAAAGTCTTGAAGCCGCAAACTGTCCTGTTGTCCAACCGTCTATCTCTAAGCTGAGGCATAGTGCCCACTGCTCACCTACGTTAACTTGGGGATTCAAATTTAGTAAAAATTGGAATCTAAATCCTGCCCCCAGAACTATTTTGAGTGGTTGTTGATAAAACTTAATGAATTTTTTTGAAGCTGAATGGCTTTTTCCTCGCAAAAGTGCCCCCCGTGCGTAAAATGGGGACTAAAGTTTTGTCATGTCCTGACGAAATTCGCTAACAGGAGAACTCAATACCAATGGCTGAATCTAACCAAGTTGTACAAGCCTACAACGGCGATCCTTTTGTGGGGCACCTTTCCACCCCCATTTCCGATTCCGCTTTCACCCGCACTTTTATTGGCAATTTGCCCGCCTATCGTAAAGGCCTTTCCCCCATCCTCAGAGGTTTAGAAGTGGGTATGGCCCATGGCTATTTCCTCATCGGCCCCTGGACTTTACTTGGTCCCCTGCGGGATTCTGAGTATCAGTACATCGGCGGATTGATCGGGGCTTTGGCGTTGATCCTAGTGGCCACCGCCGCCCTGAGTAGCTACGGTCTAGTTACTTTCCAGGGGGAACAGGGTACGGGAGACACCCTCCAGACTGCCGATGGTTGGAGTCAGTTTGCCGCTGGCTTCTTTGTTGGTGGCATGGGCGGAGCTTTTGTTGCCTACTTCCTATTGGAAAACCTCAGCGTTGTTGATGGGATTTTCCGGGGTCTATTTAACTGAATAACCTTTAAACTGTTTTGACTTTGCCGTTCAATCACGGCCCAAGCTTACAATCACTCAATAAATAAGGAGTATTAACTCATGGACGGTTCCTATGCTGCATCCTACCTGCCTTGGATTCTCATTCCCATGGTGGGTTGGTTATTCCCCGCTGTGACTATGGGGTTGCTTTTCATTCACATTGAGAGTGAAGGTTAGTTAGCAAATTTGAAGACTAATTAATTGTCTTTTGTTTGAAAATGCCTAACCATCTCTGGGTGGGTCAGGATTTCTCCGTTATGGCGGAGAATTGGGCATTTTAATTTGTTACTCCACCATTGGGTGGGGTATTTTTTTAAGGATAAAGTTTGGCATGGTGAATTGTTCTGTTAGCTCTAATCCCAAACAATCCCTGGAGCGGGGCCAGTGGGTGAAACTAATTTGTGGGGCTAGTTATCAAGATTTAACTGCCATTCGCAATTTGGCCTTGGTCTACACGTTGGTGGGAGTGGATTGCATTGACTTAGCGGCGGACCCGGCCGTGGTGCGGGTGGCCCAGGAAGGCATTGGAGTGGCCTTGTCCCTGACCCATTCCTCTGAGTCTTCCGAATACAGAATTGATAAATGTGACCATTCGATCCAAGCTCCTTGGTTAATGGTGAGCTTGAATGACGGGGAAGATCCCCATTTCCGCAAAGCTCAGTTTGATCCCCAACTCTGTCCCCCCGATTGTCCCCGGCCCTGTGCTCAAGTTTGTCCCGCTTGGGCGATCGCCAGTGACGCTGATGAGGTTGCTCCGGCGGGGGTTTGGGCGGAAAAATGTTATGGCTGTGGCCGCTGTTTACCCATTTGTCCCCAGGGAATTATTACTACTTATTCTCATCAAGCAACGGTTGCTGGCCTCTTGCCTTGGCTAGAGTCGGGGGAAATTGCCGCTCTGGAAATCCATACCCAAGTGGGCCATGGACAAGAATTTCAACAGCTCTGGCGTAGTCTGACTCCCATACTGCCTCGACTCCAGGCGATCGCCATTAGCTGTCCCTACCATGGGGAAGCGGTGGAGTATTTGCAGACCATCTCTGTCTGGCTGAGGCAATTAAATCAGCCTTTGATTTGGCAAACCGATGGCAGGCCAATGAGTGGGGACATTGGCCGGGGCACCACCCATCTTTGTCTGCATTACGCTGATCAGATTTTGCAATCTTCCTTGTCAGGGTTCGTGCAATTGGCCGGGGGAACCAATGGCCACACCATCACTAAATTAGGCTCCCAAGGCTTTTCTGTTCACCAGCATAAAAGAATGGTTAATGGTGTTGCTTTTGGCAGTTGTGCTCGCACCCTCATTGCGCCAGTATTGCAGTCAGCAGAGGCTAGACAGAACAATCCCCTTGCCCCGCTCCATTTGGAAGACTATCCCGATTTATTGGCTAGGGCGATCGCCTTGGCCCGGTCTTTGGTGCAACCCTGGAAAGAACGTCGGACATTTTCAGAGAATATCTCCAACAATATTGACAATATTTTGCATTAATCTCCATTAATCTGTATAGTGATTTCATAGTGTTCTCTTCTCAAGGATTCAGTAGGGGGTGGCTCGGCGATCGGGTGCTCCCTGTTTTTTTTGCGGCAAAACCTTAAACTGATTAGTTGGATTGCTCCGTGTCCATCGTTAACTTTTTGCCCTAACCCATCCTGACCAAGAGACTATGACTGCTACCCCCTCCTACGACGCGATAGTGATTGGCTCCGGCATTGGGGGATTGGTCACCGCCACCCAGTTAGCTGCCAAAGGCCTGAAAGTTTTGGTGCTGGAGCGTTATCTGATCCCCGGGGGAAGTGCGGGTTATTTTGAGCGGGAAGGTTATCGCTTTGATGTGGGAGCGTCAATGATTTTTGGCTTCGGCGATCGGGGTACTACCAATTTATTAACCAGGGCCTTGGCCACTGTGGGACAGAAAGTGGAAACCCTCCCCGATCCAGTGCAAATCCATTACCATCTGCCAGGGGGTTTAGACCTCAAAGTCCATCGAGATTATGAAGCATTTTTAGGGGAATTAATTGCTAAATTTCCCCACGAGGCCAGGGGCATCCGCCAGTTTTACGACGAATGTTGGCGGGTTTTTGATTGCCTCAACACCATGGAATTGCTTTCCCTAGAAGAACCCCGTTACCTAATGCGGGTGTTTTTTCAGCACCCCGGCGCTTGCCTAGGCCTAGTGAAATATTTACCCCAAAATGTGGGGGACATTGCCCGTCGCTATATCCATGACCCAGATTTGCTCAAATTTATTGATATGGAATGTTATTGCTGGTCAGTGGTGCCAGCGGACTTAACCCCCATGATTAATGCGGGTATGGTCTTTTCCGATCGCCATTATGGGGGCATTAATTATCCCAAGGGAGGCGTGGGGCAAATTGCTGAAAGTTTAGTAACCGGACTGGAAAAATTCGGGGGTAAAATTCGCTACGGAGCTAGGGTAACCAAAATTGTCAAAGACAGCGATCGGGCGATCGGGGTGGAGCTAGCCAACGGAGAAAAAATTTATGGCCGCCGCATCGTTTCCAATGCTACCCGTTGGGATACATTCGAAGCATTGATGGCCGATCAACCCCTACCTGCTCGGGAAAAGCGGTGGCAAAAAAATTACCAACAGTCCCCCAGTTTCCTCAGTTTGCACTTGGGAGTGGAGGCGGATTTATTGCTCCCCGGAACAGAATGCCATCATATTTTGCTGGAGGACTGGAACAATTTAGAAAAAGAACAGGGGACTATTTTTGTTTCCATTCCCACCCTCCTAGACCCTAGCCTGGCTCCAGCAGGTCATCACATCATTCACACTTTCACCCCCAGTTGGCTCGAACCCTGGCAGAATCTTTCCCCGAAGGAGTACGAGGCGAAAAAGGAAGCCGATGCGGGCAAGTTAATTGATCGCCTGGAAGCCATTTTCCCTGGACTGGATCGGGCGTTGGATTATATGGAAATCGGCACTCCCCGCAGTCACCGCCGCTTTTTGGGGCGCCAAAATGGCACCTATGGCCCCATTCCTCGCAATCGTTTGCCGGGTTTATTGCCCATGCCCTTTAACCGCACCGCTGTACCGGGGCTATATTGCGTTGGGGATAGCACTTTTCCGGGACAGGGCCTTAACGCGGTTGCCTTTTCCGGTTTTGCCTGTGCCCATCGTCTAGCGGTGGATTTGGGGGTACGGTGATGGTCGCCAACATTCTCTGGCACAATGGGGCCAGGCATTGAGCTGCAACGATCGCCAACTGCATGGCTAACAAACCGAAATCCTCCTTTAACGTTAACCAAGATGACATCCCGGAAGTGATTCGGGATAATCCGCTGACGCCTTCCCATTCCCGCCCGCCTGCTCTAATCCCCCTCAAGCTAGTGGCCGCTGGTTTGGGGCTAATTATTCTCGTTTTACTGTCTTTGTTGGCATTATGGCCTAAGCCCCAATCTGAACCGGAGGTAGTGACGGAACCTAGTCCTACTCCCACGGAAACCCCCATTGATAACCTATTGGGACATTTGCCCTATGAGGAAGCTCCACTGGGGGAACTGAAAAATATTACCCCCGATGGCCGATTAAAACTCCGCCAAGCTGCCGCTGACCAATTTTTGAGGATGCAACGAGATGCCCAAGCCCAAGGCATTTCCCTAGCGCCCATTTCTGCTTTTCGCACAATAAAGGAGCAGGAACAACTTTTCTTCGACATCAAACAACAACGTAATCAGGAAGCTCGTCAAAGGGCGGAGGTTAGTGCGCCCCCCGGTTACAGCGAACACCACACCGGCTACGCAGTGGATATTGGCGATGGCAGCAAGCAAGGGACCCATTTGAGCGAAACTTTTGCCCAAACCAAAGCCTTTAATTGGCTCCAAAACAACGCGGCCAAATACAGTTTTGAACTGTCCTTTCCCCCCAACAATCCCCAAGGCATTGCCTACGAACCTTGGCATTGGCGTTACGTCGGCGATCGCCAAAGTTTGGAATTGTTCTACAGGGCACGCAATTTACCACAACCATCCCCCACTAACCCTTCAAACTAGACGCACCTGGCAATACCCCAAAACCTTGGGCGGCATGGGCTTTGGCAAGGCGGACATAGTGTAGTCCGTGGTCTAGCAGAGCTTGAGCCTGGGCTTCGCTGACCTCTTTGATGATTTTTGCCGGTACTCCCATAACCAAAGACCGGGGGGGCACATCCTTAGTTACCACCGCCCCCGCGCCGATGATGCTACCAGTGCCAATGCGGACATTATCCAAAATAGTAGCGCCAATGCCGATCAAACTACCCGTTTCAATGTGGGCGGCGTGGATCACAGCCCGGTGCCCAACGGTGACCCAGTCTTCCAGCACTGTGACAATGCCGGGATCGCCGTGGAGTATGGCCCCATCCTGGATATTGGCGCCTTGACCAATGGTGATGCTTTCCAAGTCTGCCCGCACCACTGCTCCATACCAAATACTACAATCCTTACCCAGACTAACTTTACCGATTACTGTGGCATTAGCCGCCACAAACGCCGCTGGGGATAAATCCGGTCGGGTAAGGTAAATGGGAAAGTTTGCTTCCATAACAACTCTCAAGGTGAACACCAAGACCATTGTCGATGGTTTTTTGCTCCTTCCATCTGGTATCTGCGGTTAAATTCCGGGTTTTTGGCACAATGATGGAACGCCATTGAAATAATTCCAGGCATACATAACGTGACTTTTCGCAACCCAGCCCCCACCGTTGATTTGATCATCGAAATGATTGATCAACCCCGTCGCCCCATTTTATTGATTGAGAGAAAAAATCCTCCCCACGGTTGGGCGTTGCCCGGGGGCTTTGTGGATTATGGTGAAACTCTGGAAGCGGCGGCTCTGCGGGAAGCAAAGGAGGAAATCTCCCTTGACGTAGAGCTGATTGAAATGTTTTATGCCTACTCTGATCCCCGTAGGGACCCCCGGCAGCATACCCTGAGTGTGGTGTTTTTGGCAGCAGCCACGGGCAGACCAGAGGCGGCGGACGATGCTAAAACCGTTGGCTTTTTTGATCTTTGGGAATTTCCCGACCCAGTTTGTTTTGACCACGGGCAAATTCTGCGGGATTATCGTCGCTATCGTTATTACCACCAACGTCCAGACCCCCACCGTAACTATTAGAGCCGCGGAGATAGTCAAACAAACCACTTTTACAGATCAATTCAGTTCGTCTCACAAGTTCAATGGTGGACTGGTTCTCCACCAGTAGTGTTGATGAATTTCACCCCTCCCTCTTTGGGCATTAGTTCCTGTAAATAAAAGTCCACCGTTTCATTTATTTCATTGGCCACCAACACTTTAGCCCTGTGTCCCGTTCGCAGTACTTCAGCCCGATCACACAATTCGTAGGCAAAAATAATCAGGCGATCGCCGGGTTGACAGAGTAGAGCAGCTCCACCATTGGGACAAATCTCCTTGGAGTGGGCTTGACCAGGCAACACATAGGTGGAAAAACGATTGCCATTGCTGAGATTGATAATATCCACCTCTTCTAAAGGCAACAGTCCCACCCGCCCCAACATGACAGGATCAATGGTGATACTGCCCACATAATCCACATTGGCCTCTGTGACACAGACCCGATGCAGTTTTGCGTGCATTAAACGAATGCTCCCCATTAACCCCTAACCTCAGTGAAAAAACGGCCCTATCTTGATTTGGTTATTCTGCCAGTCCATTATTAACTGTTGCTAACCATGGCCAACGCCACATCAATATTACGGCGAACCGCCTCAGCGGAAAGATGGAGAGCGTCTTTTTCCTCCGAAGTCAACTGTACTTCCAAAATATCCTCCACGCCCCGACAGCCCAAACGGCAGGGTACGCCCAGGAAAATATCCTTCAACCCATACAGGCCGTCTAAATAAGTAGCGGCGGGCAAAATCCTCGATTGATTGCGTAAAATTGACTCCACCATCACCCCGGCGGAAGATGCGGGGGCGTAATAGGCGGTGCCCGTTTGTAACAGAGCTGCAATTTCTGCACCACCGTTGCGGGTACGTTCCACTAGCTCAGCAATAGTCTGGGGCGGCATCAACTCGGTAATGGGAACCCCACTGACGGTGCAATAGCGGGGCAAAGGCAACATTAAATCACCGTGGCCCCCCAGCACTAGAGTGTTGATGTCCGAAGGGCAAGCCCCCAATTTCATGGCAATGAAGGCTTTAAGACGAGCGGAATCCAACACCCCGGCCATACCAATGACCCTTTGGGAAGGTAACCCCGTCACTTTCCAGGTTAAATAGGTCATCACGTCCAGGGGATTGGTGACCACAATCAGAATGGCGTCGGGAGAATAGCGTAGGGCTTCCTGGGCGGCTTGGGCGACAATATTGGCATTTTTGCTCAACAAATCGTCCCGACTCATGCCTGGTTTTCGGGGCAGTCCAGCGGTAATTACCACCACATCGGAACCGGCGGTGGCTTCATATTCATTGGTGCCGATGATTTTGCTGTCGTATTCCTCTACGCTTTGGGCAGCCATCAAATCTAAGGCAATGCCCTGGGGTAATCCTGGCACAATGTCCAACAAAACCACGTTAGCGACGTTCTGTTGCACCAATCTTTGGGCGAGGGTACGCCCTACATTACCGGCACCAACCACCGTCACCTGGGAAGACTGACAGGCGATGGGGAAATACTCCAGACTCTTCATGGCACCCTCCGGGGTGTTGACGATGGAGGAAAGCAACCTAGGCTAGGGCTTCAAGTTGGTCTAAGCGAAGCCAGACATTGGGGGTAGGGACGTAAAAGCGCACTAGGGCATATTCTTCGTTTAAATCCAATACTTCCCCTTTGCTATGGAAAAGGTAGTCGGGTAAACGGCGATCGCTGGCTTGGGCTTCAAGGCTGTTTTCCAATTGTTCGCGGACAACCCGCACTAAACTGCCCTTTTTCATTTTAGCGGCCATGGTTTTGCCCTCGTTGGGAAATTAGGAAATTAACTCTAAATTGTTACATAACGCCAAAATTTTGTAATTCTTATTTTTTGCTGGTTTCTCCCCAGACCATTCCCCAGGTTTTCCCCAATCATTCCCCTATCCATCGGGTTTTATCCCCAGGAGGTTAAGGCTTTTTCGCTGTTTCTTAACCCTGATTCGGCCGTGGGCACTCTAGGGGTGGGGGAATTTTTTCAGGTTTTGACGCTAGGGATAGTAGGCAAATTTTTCTGGCGATCGCCCCCTGGGGAATCCGATAAAAAATTAGAGAGAGTTCCTCACAAGGCTGTTTTTGTTAACTTAAGTTAAGTCAAAATGGCTAAAATGCCTATAACTTCGTTGACAAAAATGAGAAATAGTCACCGGAGCAAATTTTTCCGCCATTGACAGTCGGAGGAATTCCCCGATAAAACTATTGGGCACACAGCAGAAAAACTTTGGGTGCGAGGGTCGTAATCTTCGCTCGGCCCGGTTATTCCCCAAAGCAGTTCCGCCCCTTTGACAGAGAGAAGAACCATGGATACCTCCGTTAGTGTTTTTGCTGAAATCCCCGAAGACCTACACGAATCCCTCACCACCTATCTGGACAAGCACCCCCATTGGGACCTAGACCGGGTGTTTTCTGCCGCCCTATCCCTATTCCTGTTGCAGAATGAGGGGGGCTATGGCACCAAGCCCATGTCCGCCAGTTACAAAGCCTGTGCCCGGGTTTATCTAGAAACGTTATTGCAAACCGCCGAATGATTCCCAAATTAATTGTGGGTTTGGGTAACCCTGAGCCGAAATATGATCAAACCCGCCACAACATTGGTTTTGCAGTCCTAGATGCTTTGGCGATCGCCTGGCAATGTTCTTTGTACGACCATAAACGCTTCCAGGGCTGGTTCGGCGAAGGGCTAATGGCAGGGCAAAAAACCTGTTTACTCAAGCCCCGTACCTATATGAATCGCTCTGGTCAGGCCGTGCGCGCAGTGGTGGATTGGTACAAACTGGAGCCGGAGTCGGTGCTGGTGGTCTATGACGATATGGATTTGCCCCTGGGTCGGTTACGCCTGAGACAAACGGGTTCCGCCGGAGGCCATAACGGTATGAAGTCCTTAATTAGTCATTTGGGTACCCAAGACTTTCCCCGCCTCCGTTTGGGCATTGGCAAAAGTGATCACAGCAAAGACACCATCGCCCACGTGCTGGGAAAATTTAGCCCGTCGGAATTACCTATCGTCGAGAAAAGTTTGGACCTGGCCACCGAGGCGATCGCCCATAGTCTGCACCATGGCATTGCCAAAACCATGAGTTTATTCAACAATCGCAACGTTACCGACTAGGAAGCGTTGTCAATGGGTTACAATGACAAGTTGGCAAATTATTACATTTCTTGGGAATTTCGCTTGTGACTACAGCCGAAGCAGCATCTACCATACACACCAGTTTCATTCTTAAAGTCCTCTGGCTTGATCAAAACGTGGCGATCGCCGTGGATCAAATTGTGGGCAAAGGCACTAGCCCCCTCACATCCTACTTCTTCTGGCCCCGGGCGGATGCTTGGCAACAACTCAAAGATGAACTCGAAGCCAAACACTGGATCGCTGAAGCTGACCGGATTAACGTGCTCAACCAGGCCACTGAGGTGATTAACTTTTGGCAAGATTTGAAAAACCAGAATAAACAAATCTCCATGGCCGAAGCCCAAAGCAAATTCCCCGAAGTAGTCTTCAGTGGCAGTAACTAGTATTAACTAGATTTACCCATGGCTCACCCCTAGGGTGTAGAGAAAGTACCTACCCAGTCTTCCTGTGCTGTGAAGAGAAAACCGTTGCCCTGGGGACAGTCACAAAACAGCACTGTGTCCCACCCCGTCCGTCTCAAAAAATCGATATGCTACCCTGAAGTCGAGGGGAACTTCCCCATGGCCAGACTGTCATAGCCTCTGGTTTGGGGGGTGACTGTAACCCCGGCTAACTCCCCACCGGCGATCGCCATAGCCCCTGGCCGACAGACATTTTAAAAGCAAGATTTTCGTGAAGATTAAATCAATATTTTTATTGTCATCACTTGTCATTACTTTTTGAGGCGACAGCAGCAATGAAATCCTTACTCCGTATCGGTGCAACCCTCGGTCTAATTGGCACCACCGCCGTTGGTGTTTGGCTAGGCACCACCCTCCGGGCATTAGCGTTGCCCACTGAGGAGATTGTTAAAATTCTTCAAGGGGTACCGGTTTTTACCATCGTCGATGCCCAAGGAGCCCCCCTTGTGGCGGTGGGTAATGACAATGAAAAAGTCACCGGAGTTTTCATTAGCCAACAGGAAGCCAATGGCTTTTTGCAGGAGTTGAAGAAACAAAAACCTGATGTGGGCTCCCAGGTGAGCGTTCAGCCCGTTTCCCTTGGGGAAGTGGTAAAAATTGCCCAGGCCAATGCTAACCAGCCCGATCCCCTGGGATTTGCCTATGTTCCCATTCCCTCCCAGGTACAGGCGGCCCAGCAGATGCCAAATTCTGAATACCAGGGGGGGGTGCCCCTCTTTGTGGCTAGGGGAGGAGAAGACCAAGGGTATCTCACTATCCAGCAAGAGAATGAGCAAATTATTCCCTTTTTCCTCGAAGCTAGCCAGATTCAACAAATGGTGGAACGGTTTAAACAGGAACAGCCCGCCATGGCCAACAGCATTGTCATTGATGTAATTGCCATGGAAAATG
This sequence comes from Synechocystis sp. PCC 6714, assembly GCF_000478825.2. NCBI lineage: Bacteria > Bacillati > Cyanobacteriota > Cyanophyceae > Synechococcales > Merismopediaceae > Synechocystis > Synechocystis sp. PCC 6714. Next base: position 1,942,091 of record NZ_CP007542.1, read on the forward strand.
TCATTTCCACCCTACAAACCAGCAATGACGAGATGCTCAAACAGATCCGCATTGTTCCCACCCAGGAAGCAATTCAATTTATCCGTTCTCTATCCGCCCAACAACCCTAGTATTCCTTGCCCCCTGACCCCCAAACTTGGGGGTTAATCGTGTAAAAATTCCTCAGTATTGAAAAAAACTAAAACTTGACCAACGAACTCTAGGCTATAAAAAGCAGTGGGTTTTATCCATCTTCCCAAGCAGAGGGAAAAGTGATAAAAAGCAACGGCGATCGCCAATTTGCTTATATCGATAGAGTTATCAAACTGGGTTGCCGAACAGACCATCGCTAATTATATTTAACCCATGGATAACCTTGTGGGAGATTTTTTCAGGATGCGTCTATTTTGGCCCCAGTCCCGTCGTCGGTTAACGGCGATCGCCTTGAATCTAGCCCTTGCTGGCACTACAGCCGGACTAATGTTCGCCTGTGCTGAGCCCGAGCCTTCCCCTGGGGATGGGACTGACCAGCAGAGTACCGGTGGGGAAGGGGGAGCCCTCAAACTGGGAGCTCTATTGCCAGCCACGGGGGATCTATCTTCCATTGGGCAAAATATGCCCCTGGCGGTGCAGTTGGCAGTGGATACCATCAACGCCTGTGGCGGGGTTAACGGGCAAAACGTCACTGTCATTATCGAAGACGACCAAACCGATCCAACGGCCGGAGTTTCTGCTATGACTAAATTGGCAGAAGCGGATCAAGTTGCTGGCGTGGTGGGTTCCTTTGCTAGCAGTGTTTCCAGTGCAGCGGTACCCATTGCGGTCAGAAATAACATTATGATGATTTCCCCGGGAAGCACTAGTCCCGTATTCACAGAACAGGCCAAGAAGGGGGAATTTAAAGGTTTTTGGGCCCGTACTGCCCCCCCCGACACCTATCAGGCTCAGGCCCTGGCAGCCCTAGCTAAAAAGCAAGGCTTCGCCGATGCCGCCACCGTTGTTATTAATAATGACTATGGTGTGGGCTTTGAAAAGGTATTTGTGGAGTCCTTTGCCAAGGATGGCGGTAATGTAACCAATAAAGATAACCCGGTGCGCTACGATCCCAAAGCAGCAACGTTGGATACGGAAGCGGCCCAGGGCTTTGCCAATAGTCCTGATGCGGTGGCGGCCATTCTTTATGCTGATACGGGCAGTGTGTTAATCCAGTCTGCCTACCGTCAAGGCTTGACGGATGGAGTAACCCTACTGTTAACGGATGGTGTCTATTCCCCCGATTTCGTCGAAAAAGTCGGCAAAGATGCCAATGGAGTTTCCCTTTTGTCTGGGGCCCTGGGCACGGTGCCTGGTGCCGATGGCAAATCCCTGGAAGCCTTTACTGCCCAATGGAAGGATGCCACCAATGGTAAGGATGTGACGGCCTTTGTTCCCCACACCTACGATGCCACCATTCTGATGATACTGGCCGCGGAGGCCGCTAAATCTAATACTGGGACAGGGATCCAGAGCAAAATTCGAGAAGTTGCCAATGGCCCCGGGGAAGAAGTGACCGATGCCTGTGAGGCGATCGCCATGGTGCGGGAAGGTAAAGATATTAACTACCAGGGCGCCAGTGGTAATGTGGACATCGATGAAAATGGTGATGTGGTGGGTAGTTACGACATCTGGACGGTGAAAGGGGATGGGAGTTTGGAGGTAATTGATAAGATTACCCCCGGTTCCTAACTATGTGAATGGGGGATGGGCCTAGATAGGCACCTCCTCCACCTCGGCCAGGGGCTCTGGAGTTAACACATCGGGCGATCGACTGCCGGAAAGTTGTTTTAACAATTGGGGGCGTGGGTCGTGGAGTAGGTAGAAAATTTCATCCCCAACTTGGGTATTCTCAGTGGTCTTAGCCAATCTTAAATTTCCATCCCGTTTCAGCATTAAGGGCAGTAATTCCCCAGATCGGATTAGGGCTTGGGTGTGGGCCTGTTGTAAGGCTAAACCAGTTTCCTTAAACAGGGTTTTGCCCAATTTGATCTGTCCGTCCTTGATGTACTGATTCCAGGTTTTAAAAGTTTTTTGCTCCATAAAAATCTGTACCCCTTTATTTTTCAGCAGGGAATTACTTTCGGGTAAATTATCCGGTGCAATTACACAAACCCTTGGGGGATCAAATTCATTGATGGTGTTTTGGGCCAGTACCAAATTTACTTCTCCATTATTAGTTAGGGCCATAAATGCTCCCATCTCCTCAATGCCGGCCTTTTCCAAGGCATGGGAGTCTAACGCACTGGTTTGAATGGCGGTTAAACCTTCGGCGATCGCCGTCCCACAGGCCTCTGGATCGCTATCAATCAAGACGACCGATTCCCCTTGGGCTGTAAATAAACGGGCCACTAATCTCCCCAGGGGAGTACAACCAATGATGACTGCACCGGTGGTGTGGGTGTCGGTGATCCGCAGTAGTTTGGCTAAGGGTTTAGCAGTTAACCCTTGGATAAACACCGTCATCATAATGGTGAGAAAAACAATTGACTTGATGGCATCACCACCATTAATACCTCGTTCGGTCAACAGTAGGGAAAATAGGGAAGCAACGGAAGCAGAAACAATGCCCCGGGGAGCAATCCAAGCCACAAAAAGTTTTTGTCGCCAGTTAAAAGCGCTAGTCCAGGTGCAAATGGCAATACTAATGGGACGAATGACTAACATCAACACTGCCACAGTGAGTACACTGCCCCAACCCAAAGCCCCAAAGCTACTCAGGGATAATTCCGCCGCCAGTAAAATAAACAACACGGAGACGCAAAGCAGGGTCAATTTACCCTTGAATCTACGCAAAAGACGATTATCCGGCAGAGCGGAAGAGTTTAAGTAGATACCCATGGCAACGGTGGCCATCAATCCTGATTCACTCAGGGAAGCTTGGGCTGCCCCAAATACCCCCCAAACCCCTGCCAGTACCACCAGATTGCTAACATCTTCCGAAAGAAAACTGGCCCGTTTTAAAAAGCTACTTAACAGCCAACCGCCTCCCACTCCGATCGCCAGGCCGGTGCCGAGACGCAATATCAAGCCTATGACAATTTCAAGAATGTCGGTTTCTACGTTGACATTGGTGTTAAAAATCGTTTCCAGCACCACCACCGCTAGAATGGCTCCCACGGGATCAATCAGCACCCCTTCCCCTTCCAAGAGAGTGGCAACGGATCTTTGCACCTGGACCTGTTTAATTAGGGGACCTACCACCGTTGGCCCAGTTACCACCACCAAAGACCCGTATAAGAAAGCTAAATACCAAGGAAACTCCGCCAACCAATGGGCCGCTAACCCCCCTCCGATCAGGGTAATCAGGGTGCCAATGGTGACTAGATTACGCAGGCTACCGGAAACCTGGCCCAATTCCCGCAGGCCTAAATTTAAACCCCCCTCAAATAAAATAATCGCCACGGAAAGGGAAACGATTACCTCCAAACCATCCCCAAAGTTGGCTGGCTGAATCCAATGCAAGCCACTGTTGCCCAGGATGACACCAAAAATGAGCAAAAAGACAATGCTAGGCAGTTGCAGTAAAGCCGCCAACACCTGGGCCCCAATGCCAAACAGGACAGTGAGGATAATCTGGAGGGTAAGGGAAAATGATCCTTCCATAAGGCTCAAGGGAATGGGGTCTGCCCATAGGTTAACGGTAAATTATTGAGACGATTAGGCTTTTCTACTCAAAGACCAATCTCTCTCCAAGGTAGGTTAACCCAGAATCGAGCTGGGAGTTTTCCTCAGTGGAATGGTTTACCGACCTGAAATCTATAGCCAATTCCCTCTAATTTTGGAAAATTTGTCGGTGGAAAAATTTAAAAAACGAAGGCGGCACCCAGATTCGAACTGGGGGTAAAGATTTTGCAGACCTCTGCCTTACCACTTGGCTATGCCGCCATATCCGGACAACCATTATAACAGAGTTAGCACCTTAGACCAAACGGCGATCGGTCAGCAACTCATAGCCCGTGGCCGTTACCAGCACCGTATGTTCAAATTGGGCAGAAAGGGCATTGTCCACCGTGACCACGGTCCATCCGTCCCCCAGGGTGCGGGTAAAACGGGAACCAGCATTGATAATCGGCTCGATCGCCAGGGTCATGCCCGGTTTGAGTTTGACGTTGGGCAAATCCCGGCAACGGACATTAAACACATGGGGTTCTTCGTGGAGTTCCTGGCCCACCCCATGGCCGGTAAACTCCTGCACAATGGTGTAACCGGTGGGCTTAACGTAATCTTCAATCGCCCCAGCAATGTCCATGAGATAGTTACCGGGTTTGACCTGTTCAATGCCTGCGTACAAAGCTCCTTCTGCTACTTCCATGAGCCGCTGGGCCTGTGCAGGAATTTTTCCCACTGCAATGGTGATGCAGGAATCGCCATGGTAACCCTGGAAATAGGCTCCGGTGTCCACCTTCAGTAGATCTCCGGCCCGGATTTTTTTACGGCGGCGGGGGATACCGTGGACCACTTCACTATTGACACAGGCACAAATGGAACCAGGAAAGCCGTGGTAGCCCTTAAAGCTAGGGATTGCCCCCAGGGAGCGAATTCGTTCCTCGGCTAATCGATCTAAATCGGCGGTGGTCATGCCCGGTTGCACCGTTGCCTCAATCTCCTTCAACACCTGGGCGGCGATCGCCCCAGCTTGGCGCATTATGGCAATTTCTGCTGGAGTTTTAATTTGGACTCCCCGACGGGAACGCTTCTTTGCCCCAGGGGTAGGGGAGGACACAGGGGAAGGGGGGGTAAACAGTTGACTGAGTAAATTCATAGGATAGAGTGCTCAAAACCTAAGCCATGCTGGCTTTGACTTCCTCCAATATTTCCATGGAAATATCCTGGGCTTCCCCGGCAAAGTCGTTATCTGGGGTTAAAAACAACATACAGTGACATTCTTTGCGTTCCCGCATGGGCACACAGGGGCAATTCCAAAAGGTATTTTTCACTTCCGCTTCCTTGTCTTCATAGTGGCGGCAGGGACACAGGGGGGAACCCAATTCTTCTTTGTGGCGAGCTAAACCCTCGATAACAACGGCGGTGACGGAAAGATCACTACAGAAATAGGTATCTGTACGTTTGGCGTACTGTTCCGCAAAATTCTTCATTGCGGCCAGTGTTTTGTTGTTTTGGGTATCACTGCTGGTCATAGATTCTCAAGGGAATTGGATTGTCGGCACAAAAGCCAATTTTGCCGTCGGTGTATTTATCTTGACACACTATTGGAGCAGGGCCAAAAACCGACGAATCACCCCAATTGTTACCCCAGGCAATTCCAAATGGGGGGTTAGACCCACATCTTTAACTTCTACAAAAGCCTTCACAACATCGGGGTTCAACGCGGCTAAACGACGACCGATCGCCGGCGGAGTAAATTGGGCGTATTCTCCCCAGAGGATGGCCGTGGCAATGGTTAAATCGGGCATAAATTGGGCCAGATCAAAGCATAAATCCCCCCGCACAAAGGACAGGGCCGCATATTCCGCCCTAGGTTGGGTGGCAGACTCCAAATAGGCATCAATAATTTCGGGATAAATGCGCCGGGCTTGGGCAAATTGCCGTTGTTCCAAAAAGTTCATAATGCCCGCTGTGTTGGCAATGCCGGTGGTGTAGATAAAGCGATCCAGCACGGGAACGCTCACCAGTTGGGCAAAAAAGTTACTACGGTAATCTTCACCAAAATCCGACAGGCCAGTGGGGGTAGCCAAAATTAGCCCGGCGAATAACTGTGGATATTGCACCGCCGTCCGCACGGCGATCGCCGCCACCAGGGAAGAGGCAATCACCATCACAGGCCTGTCGCAGGTTTGTTGCAAAAACTCCTGAATAACCTGGATATAGTCCTGGGGGGTGTAATTTTTGACGGGATGATCGGAGCGGCCCCAGCCCAACAAATCCGGCGCCAAAACTCGATACTCACTGGCAAAGGCCGGATACACCTTCGACCATTCGTAGGCGGAGGAACCACCACCAAAGCCATGGAGAAATACTAACGTTTGGCGATCGCCGGGGGAATCTGTCACCTCTATCCAGGGAGCTTCCGTCGGTTCGTAGTAAACAATGGTGCCCAGGGACGTAACCAGGGAGTTGCGGGTAAAGCCAAAGGGTTCAATCATACTTTTTCCTAATGGTTATGGCATAGAGCAAAGCTGCCGGCCCTCTCCAGTATGGTTTAGTTTTTTTGCCCATGGCGGGATTTAGGACCAGAAATCGAAGTGCTAGCCTTTCCCCCCCGACCCAATAATCTCTGCCCCCAGTGGGGATATAAACTCAGATAGATTAACAAATTGCCCCAAAATAGCGCCCCCAGCAGTAGGTAAGTTTTGAGCCAAAAATTACCCTGGAAATCCTCCATAATACCCACACTGGCAAAGCTAAAAGCTAGAGTTAAAACCACTAACAGTAAACGTTTGGGGATTTTCCCTTGCCGTTTTCGGGAGGATTGACTACTCACAGGTTTTGCCATGGATGGAACTAGAGAAAATGGTTGGGAATTTGGGGCGGAGGTTTTAAGGGACGTTTAAGAAGTCTCCCTAAATCCCTCAAGTTTGGGAAGAAACTAGATCAAAATCCCCCAGTATTGCGGTCGGTTTAGGGAACAAAGTAAAACTTTGCAAACAGGCTCTTAGCCATAGAATGGTGCGGGCTAGTCAAAGACACATTGTTCTTGGTCGCTATGAATGATTAGCCCTAGTTTGCCCAACGTAGCCATGGCGGGTTTTTGCTAACCTGGTTGTAAACCAATTGACTATTTAAATTATGGTTCGTCGTCGTTCGGTTCCCTGGATCCACCGCTATTCCCGTTTTATTATGGGGGCGATCGCCGTCTTGGGGATCTTGATCACCTCCTACCTAGCCTATATTTCTTTCACTGGGGGAGAAGCCCTTTGTCCCGTGGACCAGGCCACTGGTAGCTCCAGTTGTGACCTAGTGTTACAGAGTGCTTACGCCAAAGTGTTTGACATTCCCCTCAGTGTTTTTGGGCTGGCAGCTTATCTGGCCATGGGCATTGCAGCCTTAGTACCCTTTTTGGTCAGTGAGGAAAGCAACAAAAAACAGCGTAACTCCCTGGAAGATCTCACCGGGAAATTTCTCCTGGTGGGGGGCACATCCATGGCGGTGTTCAGTGGCTATTTGATGTACATCTCCTTTTTCCGGCTCCAGGAAGCTTGCTGGTACTGTCTGACTTCTGCTATTTGTTCTTTACTGTTGTTCATTTTGGCAATCATCGGTCGGGAGTGGGAAGAAGTGGGTCAAGTATTTTTTACGGCCATTGTGGTGGCCATGGTAACCATTGTCGGCACCCTTGGTCTTTATGCCACTGCCGAAGGCCCCAAAGCTGGAGCTGATGGAAAAATTCCCATCCCAGCCATTGTCGGCCAACCTAAACCCCCCAGTGGTTGGCCCATCACCACCCAATCGGGCCCAGCGGAAATTGAATTGGCAGAATTCCTCACTGCCAAAGGCATCCTCAACTATGGCGCTTTCTGGTGTCCCCACTGCTATGACCAAAAACTGCTCTTTGGTAAAGAAGCGTTTGAAAAAATCACCTATATCGAGTGCGATCCAGCGGGGAAAAATCCCCAAACCCAAGTCTGTGTGGATACAGGCATTCAGTCCTTTCCCACCTGGGGCATTGATGGAAAACTCAATCCAGGGGTTAAAACGTTACAGGAATTGGCAGAGCTAACCGGCTATGAGGGCAATATGGACTTTAAATATGGCCTGAGAAATTAGCGTCTAACCAAAGGGAGATTATTGGGTAAATGCCCTTCCTCCATATCCTCAAAGAGATTAATTGCTCAAAAAAATTCCCTCAAGCCTTAACCGACCTGGGGGGATTTCTTTTAAGCATTCTGGAATTGATTTAGTAATAGTTGCCCACTTTACGGTGATGGACAGCGGTTAAACCTTCTGCTTTGGCCACTCGACCATTGCTGACTTGACTGTAAACAATCCAGTGGTCACTGCATTCCATACGGCTGCTAACTTCGCACTCCAAATAGGCCAAAGCGTCGGTCAAAATGGGAGAGCCATTGCCAGCGGTTTGGGTTTTTACCCCGGCAAAACGATCGGCTCCCGGGGGAAAACGTTTGAGGAAATGTTTCATCAAAACTTGGTAATTGCCTTCCTCCAAAATATTCAACACAAAATGATCGCCGACTTGCATGAGGGACTCAATGGCCCGGTCTTTAGCCACAGCAACGGTGAAACCAGGGGGACTAAAACTGGCTTGGGAAACCCAGGAGGCAAGCATTGCCCCTTTAACCTCTCCCTTTTGGGCGGTGATGATATACAGCCCCCCACTGATGCGACCGATCGCCTTTTCCAGGTCGCTATCGAGGGACTTAAGTTGTTTGATTTTGGCCGCCTGGGCCAGGTTTTGACCCAAATCGGTACCGGATTCTTCGCACAGCTGATAAATGCCTTCGCTGGGGGTGTCCTTAACTTTGATGACAGTGAAGGCTTCCCGCAAACCCAGGTCTAGAAATTTGGTGCGGAGGGGATCAATGGGTTCGTCATCACCACCGTAGGATTCGTATAAACCAAAGACCTGTTTAGGTTGCATGGCCGCCAACACCGCACCGAAATTATTGCTCAGGTCAGCGCTGGCCTGTAATGGCGGCATTCCCAAGACCACCCCACTGGCATGGCTCACCAATTCCTGTACTTCCTGGGGATCGGCGGTGCTTAAATCCACCATATCCACTCCCACGCCGGTTTTGGTAATGCCCTTGGCAATGGCCTGGGAAAGGCGATCGCCATAACCGTAATCCGCCACATAGAAAACCACCACGGTTTTTTCTGCTTTACTTTGGGACTCGCTCCAATGGCGGTAGCGGTGCAATAGTTCGCCGACGTTATACCGCAGTAACGGACCGTGGCCATTGGCAATGATGCTAATGGTACCCAGATTATCCATCCGTTTCATCGCGGCGAGGACAGAGCGGGCATTGGGGCCCATCAAACAATCGTAATAAAACTGATAATCCGGCTCAATTTTGCCCAAATCTTCATCAAACAAGACATCGGAGCAGTAGTGCATACCGAATACATCACAGGTAAACAGAATCTCCGTGGCGGGATCGTAGGTGAGCATGGTGTCCGGCCAGTGGAGGTTAGGGGCACTGACAAATTCCAAGTTATGTCCTTGGCCCAAATCCAGGCGATCGCCACTTTTAACTTGAATACGCTCAAAGGGTTGATGAACAAAATTGTCGAGAAATTGCAGCGCAACTTTGGTGGCTACCACTGTAATTTGGGGATTGAGTTGCAAAATATCTTTCACCAACCCACTGTGATCCGGCTCCGTGTGGCTGACAATCAGGTAATCAATGCGCTGGGGAGCGATCAATCCCTGTAATAGATCTAGGTACAATTGGCGGAACTTTTCGTGGGAGCTATCCACCAGGGCCACCTTATCCCCCTGGATCAAGTAGGAATTGTAGGTGGTGCCGTTTTGCAGGCCGAATTCAATGTCAAACCGGTCCCGGTCCCAGTCCAAGGAACGAATGGCAGTAATATCTTTGGCGATCGCCTCGGTTTGGGTGGAAAGTCGTTTTTGGGTGGCGAGGGGGGTAGTGACCATGCCGTACTCCTAGGACTTGGTTAAGGGAAAACTATCTGTTTAGTGTATCCCAGGGGCCAGAGCCGGGGAAAGTTAACAAACATTGATATTTCTAAACCAACCGATTACGATTCTTCGTAGAGACTTCACAGGCGATACATAATGCTTTCGCCATGACTATCGGTGCCACAGGTGCGGAACAGATTGTATAAGTCCCCCAGGTAGCAAACCTCCTCCATTTGGGGCACTGAACTTTGCCAAGGCTTGGGGTTGCCGTAGGCATAAAACGCTTCCACCCCATCAATGCCATGGCGGGCCGCCGCTGGAATTAACTGACTGGCGGGCTGACGATACCGAGCCGGGTGGGCCAATACAGCTAAACCTCCGGCATCATGGAGGGCCTTAATAACTTTGGGCGCTTGGCCATAATAACCATCCGGGCGATCGCCAGTTAAGTAGGGGTCCAACACCGACTGAGTCGGATCAAAATCATAGCCGAGGATATGGACTTCGCTTCCTTCCAAATTAGCGGTGATCTCAATGCCAGTCCAAAGTTGAGGTCGGGGGCCGGGGTAATGAAAATGCTCCGTAAGCCAACGCTGGGCCCGGTAGTAGCCTGCCACAGAATGGTGGTCAGTAATGGCTAAACCTAATAACTCTTGGTGTACAGCCTGTTCGATCAAACTCTCTGGGGTCATCTGGCCGTCGGAACATTGGGTGTGGAGGTGAAAATTATAAAACTGGGGGCAACTGGCGGGGGTCAAGGACTGCCACACGGTTGTAAGTTGGCGCTCCATCTGTTGAGACTGCGGAGAAATAAGGTCGTTAACCATGAATAAATGCCATCCTGACAACGGGTTGGTGCTGGATATAAATACATCCCACCTTTTTTCCACAATAACAAAACTTTACATAATTGGCTTTTTCCCATCGTCCAGTCCCTAGGGGCAAAAGTTCCCCACCGTTGACCATTACTTTTCCCCTGTCAAGTCATCATTAATTCATTGACAACAACCAGTCCAAATGAAAGCCGAAAAGAATCACAGCGCCCAGGCTGGGTTACATTAGGTGGAGATCGGAAATTATTTTCTTCCAAAGCTCATGGGGGAATGGTTTGAGCATAACATCGGTAGAGTGAACCCCGTCCATTTTTTCCTCTGCTCAGAACCTGCGTTTTAAGGTTGGGTTTCTATGGAGTCGACCACCATGTCTTTTCCCATCAGCAAGACCTACTTTTTGGCAGGGTTGCACTGTCCAAAGCGTTTGTGGTTATCCATTTGTCGCCCAGAAGACGCTTCCCCTATGTCCTTGGCCGCAGAGCAAAGAATTAAACAGGGCCGGGCCATTGGGGTGGCAGCCAGGGAATCCTTCAAGAATGGCATCCTAGTGGACGGAACCCTCAAACATTGCCTGGAAAAGAGTTGGGAATTGACAATGGTGGGGGCAGGGGGAGGAGTGGAATGTTTATTTGAGCCGGCGTTTTTATATGATGATATATTAGTACGCTGTGATGTGTTGCGCCGCTTGCCTTCGGGAAATTGGGAAATTATTGAAGTAAAATCGGCCACCAAGTTGAAAGACGAACACATTGCTGATTTGACGCTACAACATTACGTACTGGAAGGTCTGGGATTAACCGTCGAAAAAACCAGCCTCATGGTGGTCAATCCCATGGCGAGAAATTGGAGTGTGGTACGGGACCGATTTTGTTACCAGGATGTAACTGCGGCGGTGGTGCGCTGGCGCCAACAATTGCCCCAAAAACTAGACGAGTTTCGCAATTTATTAACAGAATCCACTGCCCCCCAGGTGCCCATTGGCAGCCATTGCGACCGCCCCTACCGTTGTCCCTTTAAAGATACTTGCTGGCGGAATGTGCCACCGATTTCGATTTTAGATATTCCCCTGCTGAAGCAGGATAAATTGCAACAACTCATGGAGTCGAATATCTGGAATTTGGAGGATATTCCGGCGGACTTTTCTCTCACCCAAAAGCAGAGGGCTTTTATTGACAGGATGATTGAGGGAAAACCCCGGGTAGACCATGATCTACTCCAACGATTGTTGGCCCAGATCCAACCCCATCAACCGCTGTACTTTTTTGACGTGGAAACCCACAGCGGTGCCATTCCCCGTTTCGCCGGTCTTCATCCCTACGAACGTTGTACTTTTCAGTACAGTTGTCATCGCCTTAATCCCGATGGTTCCCTGGAGCATTTTGAGTATTTACACATGGAGGATTCCGATCCCCGGCTGCCCCTACTTATTTCCCTGCTTCATCACATTGGCGATCGGGGGTCAGTGGTGGTTTATAGTCAGTCCTTTGAAAAGGGAGTATTGCAACAGTTGGCGGCGGCCTATCCCAGCTATGGAAACAAGATTAATCAGATTATCGATCGCCTGTGGGACTTACAGGTGGTGTTTAAAAAAGCATATTTCCATCCTGGCTTTCAGGGTTCCTATTCCCTCAAAAAAGTTTTGCCGGTGATGGTGCCCCACCTCTCGTACAGCAATCTTACCATCAAGTCCGGTGACGAAGCGCCCCTGGTGTGGGAAGCACTGTTGGAGTGTACCGTCCCGGATGAGCAAAAACAGATGGCCCAACAACTGCGGGAGTACTGTTGTCTGGATACCCTGGGCATGGTCGAAATTTATCGGGTTTTAGAACGGGAGTTAAGGGGGGACTAGGACATTTTGTCCAAGGACTAAATTGCCATTGCTTATTACGATTTGACTCCAGTCAGGGGAGCCATGGCCCGCATCAAACTAGCCATCTCCAATGCATTCATGGCATAGCCCCAACCGTGGTTACTCTTAATGCCCGCCCGTTCCAGGGCTTGTTGCATGGTATCGGTGGTTAAAATGCCAAAAATTACCGGCACCCCCGTCTGGCTGGCGATCGCCGCAATGCCCTTGGCCGCTTCTCCGGCCACAAAATCAAAATGGGGAGTCTGCCCCCGAATCACTGCCCCTAGACAAATAATCGCATCGTACTGCCCCGACACTGCTAACTTACGGGTCACCAAAGGTATTTCAAAACTACCCGGTACCCAAATATAATCCACCTGGGTTCCAGTGGGGTCCACATCAATGCCGTGACGTTTGAGGCAGTCCTGGCAACCGGAAAGTAATTTTTCCGTTACCAAATCATTAAAACGGGCAATTACAAGGGCAAAACGAAAGGGCCGGGCCGGAGGAGTAAACGACCCTTCATAAACTGTCATGGTGTAATTCCCTAGATCGGGTTAGCAATAAATCGAAGCTTGAACGAGTCGTCCTCCACAGCATGGGTCCGTTAAAAGCCAGGCCATGGAGGAAAATTACCGGGGTGATGGCGATTGCCTCCCCTAGACGACGAGGAAGTTCAACAGGGCCACTACGATGACCAAAATGGCCCAAATGCCAGAACCTAGATATAACAAAGGCTTAGAACGATCCCAGTTTTGGGGAGAAGCATAGGCCACCGGCACCCCCACTACCATCACGAAGGAAAAAAGCACCAGGGCCGCCAACGCAATCTGAAAAACAATGGACATTTTAGAGTTTCTCCTTATAAATTGAGCAAGACTGTCCCCGGCTGAAATCCTCGACAGTCGCTGATATGGGCAAATATTATCGTTGAATCTTTCCCTAAGTAAGCTACCAAAATATGTGCCCTGAGGGAAGCACATTGCTAGATTGCCCAAGGGCGATTGCCTCCCCTGTTCGCCCATTGTCAACAACCTAGGATCAGGGGAAAATCGAACCCAAGGCACTCCTAGGAATGGGGAAAAAATTTAATCGTGTCTTAGCTCTGAGATGGGCAGCGAGAGACTCGAACTCTCACGACCGAAGTCGCCACATTTTGAGTGTGGTGCGTCTACCAATTCCGCCAGCCGCCCTTGTTTTCTTCGGTCCTCAAATTATACGCATTTGTGCGGCCTTTAAGCAAGTTTTGATAGGCGGGGGAACTGCTCCAACGATCAATTTCCCTGGCCCGCAGTACTGGCACCGGATGGGTCAGGTTTTGGGTCTGCATATTCCTCAGCATTGCCCCCATTTCGTCTTCCCCCAGGCGATCGTATTCCCGGGCTTGGTCGATGAAAGCATCCAGGTTTAACAGAGGGGCCAATGTGGGAGAACCGCCGGCCAACTTCATCAACACCGACATCACGACTTTCGGATCTTGCACTGCCAACAGAGCCGCCCGGTCACAGCTAAATTCAGCACAACGCACCCACTCCAACATTTGGGACTGGAGGGATTGGGTTAATACAGCTCCCCAGTTAGGGATTAGGCCCGCTGCCAAGACCATAATGTTAGCTAGGGTAAGATAAACCCCATGCTCGCATTTGAGATGTCCTAACTCATGGGCCATCACTGCTTGAATTTCCTCTGGGGTCAACATATCCACCAGGGAAGTGTGCATTACCATAAAGGGCTTTTTGCCTCGCATCGCAAACGTGTAAGCATTGGGTTGGGGATGTTGTTGGATATACAGTTCCGGTGCTTCCAGGTCGAGAATTTTACAGGCATCCAAAAGCAGTTGGTGCAAATGGGGCAATTGCTTTTCCCCCACCCGGACGCTGGCGGCTAAATTATTGAGGGCAAAAAATTGCTCCGCCACAGATCCCAACAGCCCCCGCACCATCAGGTCTAGACCCGGAATCTGCTTCAGGTTAGTGGTAGCCACTTGGTCCAGAGGGTGACGAAAATGGTCCGCCTTTAGCCCCACCAGGGGAATGGAGTTGGTCATGAATTCTGGCATTTTTGCAACGTCGTCAAAACTTCGTATTAACTAAATTGTATTGGTTTCTGAGGGGGAGGGGGTTAGTCGGGCAACTTTTGCCCTAGTAGCCGTGGCTTGGGGAAAACTTAAGGTAGTTTCGGATTCGAAAAACTGAGGCTCGTTAGATGTAAAGCCTCACTGCATTAACAAATTTGGGGGACAAACTAAAGTCTTGCCAACAAGCTCTGGGCATCTGATTTTCGCCTAATCTCCGGCCACCAAAACCTATAGGCAGGGAGCCATCAAAATTGCCTGCCCCGACAATGGTTTTCCTCCCTTTGTCCAACTCGTACTGTATAATTGAGAGTCTGTATCCTGGCTTGTACGGTAAGTAACAGGAGGCACGCATATTCACTAAACGGAGACTAAGGGATTAGGACTTAAAACTTACATGGTCAGTCAAACTTCTACAGCAACTATTGGATTCACTCTCGAGGACTTTGCCGCCCTTCTTGACAAGTACGATTATCATTTCAGTCCTGGGGACATTGTTGCCGGGACCGTGTTTAGCATGGAGTCCCGGGGGGCTCTGATTGACATTGGAGCGAAAACCGCCGCCTATATTCCCATCCAGGAAATGTCGATCAACCGTGTGGACGACCCTGAAGAGGTACTCCAGCCCAACGAAACCCGGGAATTTTTTATCCTGACCGACGAAAACGAAGACGGTCAGCTCACCCTCTCCATCCGCCGGATTGAGTATATGCGGGCTTGGGAAAGGGTTAGACAACTCCAAGCAGAAGACGCCACGGTGCGCTCCAATGTTTTTGCCACGAATCGTGGTGGTGCTTTAGTCAGAATTGAAGGACTGCGGGGCTTTATTCCCGGCTCCCACATCAGCGCCCGGGAAGCGAAAGAGGATCTAGTAGGGGAAGACCTACCCCTGAAGTTTTTAGAAGTGGACGAAGAGCGTAATCGTCTGGTACTCAGCCATCGTCGGGCCCTAGTAGAGCGGAAGATGAACGGTTTGGAAGTGGCCCAGGTAGTGGTGGGTTCCGTCCGGGGCATCAAACCCTACGGTGCTTTCATTGATATCGGTGGTGTCAGCGGTTTGTTGCACATTTCTGAGATTTCCCACGACCACATTGACACTCCCCACAGTGTCTTTAATGTCAATGACGAGATCAAGGTGATGATCATTGACCTTGATGCAGAGCGGGGTCGGATTTCCCTGTCTACCAAACAATTGGAGCCGGAACCCGGTGCGATGCTCAAAGATCGTGATTTGGTCAATGAGAAAGCTGAGGAAATGGCTGAAATCTTCCGGCAAAAACGTTTGGCGGAAGCCCAGGGCATTCCCTACGAGCCGCCCACTTCCATGGAAGATGCTGATGAAGAAGATGAGTCCTTGGCTGTTAGCGCTGTGGATGAATAATCAGAAATCTGCCGCTTCAGGAGTCAAATTCTTAAATTAAATAGATTGACCCCAATGGCGATCGCCAAACCGCCCTGAGCAATTTAACGCCCAGGGTTTTTTCTTGCCATTTTGAATACTATCGGCAATTGCCGCCGAGGAATCTGCATAGGTTAAGGCTTTATTTCAGCCCTTGCAACAACATCAGTCAATTTCCGAAGGCCACTTTTCCTCCAGTTGACCTCCATTAACCTTAATTATCTGGGCCGATCGCCGCCAGCGGTCATCAAAACGATTTAGATGGGTGGTGGTGATCAGGGTTTGAAAGCGGTCTTCAATGGCCATCAATAATTGCCCCTGGCGATCGAGGTCTAACTCCGCTAACACATCATCCAATAACAATAGGGGCGGTTCGCCGATTACCGTTTCGATTAAACTTAATTCGGCCAACTTCAATGCCAGTACTAGAGTACGATGCTGTCCCTGGGAGCCATAGGTTCTGGCGGGGGTAGCATCAATGGTGAACTCAACCTCATCCCGATGGGGGCCCACCACCGTTGTCCCTAAATGCAATTCTGCCGATCGCCGTTGTTCCAATCTGGTCAAAAAAGCCTGTTGGAGCACCTCTGGATCATCCCCCTCCCAGGCCACACTGGGTTGATAGGTGACGGTCAGGGTTTCATTGCCGCCACTGATGCGCCCATGCCATTCCTGGGCCAAAGGGGCAAGGCGGGCCAAACCCCTAGCTCGACGGCGGGCCACCCTAGTGCCCATTTCCACCAACTGTTGATTCCACAGGCCTAGGGAAGCGGCTAATTCTTCCCCCAAAGTTAAATCCGTTTCCCACTGTTGACGCAGGCTTTTTAACAAAGCATTTCTTTGCTTAACAATGTGTTGGTACTGTCCCAAGAGATGGGCATAGAGGGGTTCTAGCTGAGTTAATAGCGTATCTAACCATTGGCGGCGACAATCCGGTGCTCCCCGGACTAAATCTAAGTCTAAACAAGAAAATTCCACCGCATTTAAACACCCCAGAAAATCCAGCTGACGGCGACATTGGTTTTGGTTAATGCGTAAATTGCGCCGACCCGATCGCCGTAGGCCGATTTCCAACTCTGCCACGCTGTATTGTCTTTCCAATAGAGCTTTAATTTGGCCACTGGCGGCCCCATCTAAAACTAATTCTTGGTCCCGGCTGGTGCGATGGCTCCTTAATGTTGCTAACAGTTCCACCGCTTCCAATAAGTTAGATTTACCCTGGGCATTATTGCCCACCAAAATGGTTTTTTGGGCAGAAAATTCCACTTCTTCTTCAAGGTAATTACGGAAGGCCCGTAAATAGAGTTTTTTTAAGTACATTTTCTAATTAAACAGGGCAGAAATTGGCAATATTTTCCAACCTAGGAAGCAAACTGTTGGGCGTGGAAACGGGCATAGCGACCCTGGTGGGCCATCAACTCCTGATGACTACCCATTTCGACAATTTCCCCCCGCTCCAACACCACAATGCGGGTGGCCTTACGCACCGTAGCTAAGCGATGGGCAATGACAAATACTGTTCTTTTTTGAACAATGCGTTCCAAAGCTTCCTGCACCAAAGCTTCCGATTCCGAATCAAGGGCAGAAGTGGCCTCATCTAAAATTAAAATGCTGGGATTGCGTAAAATTGCCCGGGCAATGGCAATGCGCTGACGCTGACCACCCGAAAGGGTGACCCCCCGCTCCCCCACATAGGTGTAATATCCCTGGCTCAGTTCGGTAATAAATTGGTGGGCATTGGCAATGCGGGCCGCTTCCTCGATGGCAGTTAAATCTAAATCCGTTTTACCAAAGGCAATATTTTGGGCGATGGTACCGGAAAAAAGAATATTTTCTTGGGGCACAATGGCAATTTGTTCCCGTAAACTTTTCAGAGTGATGCTATCAATGGCATGGCCGTCAATGCGGAGACAACCGCCGGTAACATCATGGAGTCGCATTAATAAATTGACCAAGGTACTTTTACCTGCCCCAGAAGCCCCCACCAAAGCAATCATTTCCCCCGGTTGCGCTTGTAGGTTAATCCCTTGCAAGACCGGTTTATCTTTTATGTAAGCGAAGTCCACATTGTCATAATTTACGGCTCCCTGAAGATGGTCAATGGCCACTGCTGTAGGACTATCCTCCACCGCCGGTTGCAGGGCGAAAATTTCAAAAATGCGGTCAACGGAGGCCTCCCCCTGTTTAAACAAATTGTAATTGCTGGTGATGTGGCTAATGGGGTCAATGAGCATAGCCACCCCAGTGACGTAGCTAATAAATTCAATGCCTGTCAGGTTACCCAGGGAAATTTGCCAAGCCGCCAAACAAAATAGAATCACTACCCCCATGGCTTCCAAAAAACCCACCACCACAAATTGCAACGCTTTCATGCGTTCCGCCAAAAACTGCGATCGCCGGTGTTGCTGAGCCTCTTCCCGGAATAAATCTAGCTGGTAATCTTCAGCGGCAAAGGCTTTGACTAAACGGATCGCCCCCAACGTTTCCGTCAACAGAGAAGACAAATTGGAAATGCGGGTTTGACTACGGCGGCTAAACTTCAACAACTGTTCGCCAAAAAAGCCAATTAGCACCGCCATCAACGGAGCAATGACCAGCACCGCACAGGTGAGGGCCCAGTTGAGGTAAAACATGTAGCCGAACACCACTACCAATTGCAATGCCGAAGGAACAAAATCGTGAAATAACTTGTTTACCACTTCGCCAATGCGGTCGATGTCCTCCGTCAGCCGATAGGATAAATCACCAGTTTTTGCTTCCTCAAAATAGCTCAGGCTCAACCGTTGCAGATGGGCGTAGGCCTGTTCCCGCAGGGTCAATGCCATATTCAGGGCCGCCTTGGCCATGAGGGTGTCCTGGCCGTACTGAGCCATGCCCCGCACCAGAAAAATAACCGCCGCCACCCCTGCCATAATTAGAATGGAGCGCACATCCCCCTCGCCGATATATTTGGCCATGCGTCCCACTAACCAGGCTAGGATGGGCCAAAAAACAGTGAATAGCAAAGTACAGAGGAAAGCAAGCCCAATGGTGCGTCTATGGGGGCGGATATAGGGTATTAAAAGCCAATAGCGAGATTTAAGAGAAGATTTTTTCTGCAAAGGATTAAATTACGTCGGGGAAAGAACCCCGTCGATTCTACCAAAATGTTACTGAAGCGGGGACGGTGCCCAGGCTTTTTTGCCCGCTAATTACGCCGGTCAGAATGTGAATTGTCAAAGTTGAAATCTGGACGATTTTATCAGACTCTCCACCATAAAGCTGGCCTATGTGTTTGGCATAGCTTTTAATTTACGTTGTAATAACTTTGCCTTTCCTACCTGTTCCCCAACTGGATATCCAGAGGAAAAATTTCAAACCCTAGGTCGACCATGGTATAGTGGAAGACTGTGTTCGATTACCAGCCACACTATGCCCAAACTTAAAACTCGTAAAGCCGCCGCCAAACGATTTCGTCCAACTGGCAGTGGCAAGAAAATTATCCGTCGCAAAGCGTTCAAAAATCACCTATTGGAACATAAGAGTTCCGAGCAGACCCGTCGTCGTCTTTCCAACCTTGCTTTGGTGCATGAAGCCGATGAGAAAAATGTCCGGCTCATGCTTCCCTATATGTAATTACCGCTAAATTTTTGCTTAATTTTCAGCTAGTCGTCGTTGGGTTTCGGGACGGAAGAGTGTTCGACTCTGTTCCAAACTGATGGCGGTTTCCCAGCTAAAGCTCGAATTATCTTCAGTTTTTTAGAGTTACTATGACCAGAGTTAAACGGGGCAATGTTGCCCGCAAACGCCGTAAGAAAATTCTTAAGTTAGCCAAAGGTTTCCGGGGCTCCCACTCCAAACTTTTCCGCACCGCTAACCAACAGGTGATGAAAGCTCTCCGTAACGCCTACCGCGATCGCCGGAAGCGCAAACGGGATTTCCGCCGCCTGTGGATTACCCGCATCAACGCCGCCGCCCGCCAAGAGGGCATGAGCTATAGCAAACTAACCGGACAATTGAAAAAAGCTAACATTGAAATTAACCGTAAAATGTTAGCCCAATTGGCGGTTTTGGATCCCGCTGCCTTTAGTGAAGTAGTGAAAGTAGCCGCCGCCGCGAAGTAGAGAGTTAAACTTTTGCTTTGGGCTAGGCTGGCTCGGTTTAAACCATTGAACCAACAGAAAGAAACTCCCCATCCAAGTTAACTAGGGCGGGGTTTTTCGTTGCAGGTATTAAATTTTTTTCAGTTTTTTCAGGACATCGTACATTTCTGGCAAACGTTTGTAAATGGCAGATGCTTTGAGGTAAAGCCTATGGGGCATATGGGGACTACCACACACCACTTCCCTGGCTCCCACCTTGCCGTGGATTCCTGTTTGGGCTGAGGCGATCGCCCCGTCACCGATATCGGATTTATCCGCCACTCCCACTTGACCAGCAAGGATCACCCGATTGCCGATGGTAACTCCCCCGGCTAAACCCACCTGGCCGGCCAGGGCACAGGCCTCACCAATGCGACAACCATGGGCCACGTGGACCATATTGTCTAGTTTGGTATTTTTGCCGATGCGGGTTTCCCCCACCGCAGGACGATCCACTGCACTGTTGCAACCAATTTCTACTCCATCCTCTAACACCACCTGGCCCGATTGTTCCATTTTGAACCAACCTTCGGGAGTGGGCACAAAGCCAAAACCTTCGGCCCCGATCGCCGCACCACTGTGGATCACACAACCCTGGCCAATCTGAGTCCGTTCGTGGATGGTGCAGTTACCGTGGAGTATGGTGTCATTGCCAATGGTAACACCGGGGTAGATAACCACATTGCCATGGACACACACCCGATCGCCAATGGTCACGTCGGGATAAATCACCACATGGGGACCAATGCTCACATCCTGACCACAACGTACTGAGGAATCAATAACAGCAGTGGGATGGATACCGATGGGGGGACGATAGGGCTGATAAAAAACGGCGATCGCCGCCGCAAACAATAAACGAGGCTGGGCGGTGGCGCACCAGGCTATTCCCTGGTCATCAGCTTGGGCCTGCAATTTGGCATCCAGGGGCAAAATTAGCGCACTGGCCCGGGTCATCTCCATTTGGGGGGCATACTTGGCACCATCTACGTAACTGATTTGCCCCGGCAACGCTTCCATTAAACTAGCAACGCCCCCAATGGTGGGATTGCGATCGCCGAATTTTTCTAAACTATGGGTTTGGAGCTGAGGCTGTAGACGCTCTACGAGTTGGCTGAATTCCATGGGAGATTGACAGGATTAAACTGTGACCATTTTCCCATAAGCGTTTGGTATTTCTCTTCCTTTTGCATGTAGTGCAACTACTGAAGAAAGTTTCACCCTCAAAGCCATCAATTTTTCAAGGTTCACAACTTGGCATAAGTTCTCGGAGCTCTTTGGCCCCCACCACCTGACTGATATGGGAAAAACCTCCTGCCGTAAGTTTTTTGCCCAAGCCCTGCAGAATGTCTGCCACAACCCAAGGACCACCGTAGATCCAGCCAGTGTAAAGTTGGAGTAGACTTGCCCCTGCCTGGATTTTTTCCCAGGCATCCTCAGCATTAAAAATTCCTCCCACACCAATGATTGGAACCTCGCCTCCAGTTTGCTGGTAAATGTAGCGAATTATCTCGGTGGATCGGGCCCGAATTGGTTCGCCGCTCAGCCCTCCAGCTTCTTTTTCTAAGGTTTGGCCCGTTTGGGGCAGAATTTTTGTCTTCAGCCCCGATCGCCCGGTGCTAGTGTTGGTAGCGACAATACCCCCTAGGTTATACTCCTTGACCAAATCAATAATGACGGCGATTGCCCCCCAGGATAAATCCGGGGAAATTTTCACCAGAATGGGTTTCTCCCAGTGATTGGCTGACTGTAGACCTTCAAAAATGCGAGGCAATTGGTCAGATTCCTGCAAACTACGTAACCCAGGAGTATTAGGAGAACTGACATTAACAACAAAATAGTCTGCCACTGGAGCCAAAGTCCGGAAACTAAAAACATAATCCTCCACCGCATGGTCGAGGGGCGTAATCTTTGATTTACAAAGGTTAATGCCGATGGGAATGGTGCGGGGATAGTAACCCCAAGTCCGCTTTAACTTAGCTGCCATGGCAACGGCCCCCTCATTATTGGCTCCCAAACGATTGAGCACCGCTCGGTCTTGGGGTAAACGAAATAGGCGGGGGCGATCATTTCCTGGTTGGGGATGCCTAGTAACTGCCCCCAATTCCGCAAAACCAAAACCTAAAGCAGGCCAAACAGCGGCGACTTCCCCCTCCTTATCGCAACCGGCAG
Organism: Synechocystis sp. PCC 6714; assembly: GCF_000478825.2. Classification (NCBI taxonomy): domain Bacteria; kingdom Bacillati; phylum Cyanobacteriota; class Cyanophyceae; order Synechococcales; family Merismopediaceae; genus Synechocystis; species Synechocystis sp. PCC 6714. The sequence goes on from NZ_CP007542.1 coordinate 1,964,116, forward strand.
ATAGACCAAGCACATTGGGAAAACTTAGACCCCAACAGGTTTGTTGTAGACGGGGATCTGAATAGGTGAAAGTCCGCTCCAGTTCCTCCATGGCCACAGCAAAACCATTGCGATGCATAGCATCCACTTTTTTTAAAGCCCGGATGAGTAATTGATGCCCCCTTTCCGGATCATTTTTGGTGATGGATAAAACTAGGGGGTAAAGAAAACGGGCGGAACGTAACATAGGGCTGCAGGGGCTATCAGTCTATCCCCCACTATACATAAGCCTTGCTAGGATTCGACCAACCTTGTCTTCAACGATGCTCGGACGATCGCCGCTAATTGTTCTGCACTATCAATGGTAGCTAATTCAGATGCGGCACTGGCCATGGCAGCCAATTTTTCCGGGCACTGGAGTAATTCTAGTCCCGCTTGCTCCAGCTGTTCAGTGGTAAGGGATTTTTGGGTAAAAACCAAAGCTGCCCCTGCATCGGCAAATACCTGGGCATTGTACATTTGGTGATTTTCCGCCGCAAAGGGATAGGGAATCAAAATTGATGGGGTCCGGGTGACGGCTAATTCTGTCAAAGTTCCCGCACCGGCCCGACTGATGGCAAGGTCTGTCCTTTGCAATAACCCAGCCATGTTGTCGAAAAATTCCAGAGCGAGATAGTTATCGTGGCTAAAGTTGGCCGCTTCTGGATCATTTTTACCTGTCAAATGGACAATAAAGGCTCCCGCATTCACCCAGGCGCTTACACAACTGCGGACTTGTCGATTCAGCGTCACTGCGCCCTGGGAACCACCCGCAACAACAATTAAGAGTCTATCGGTGGGAATATGCAAATCCAATGGCTGGGGCTGACGAAACTGTTGCCGTACCGGGGTGCTGATCCACGTTGTTCGACAGCTCGGTAAATATGTCGCTGTGCCCTGGAAGCCGATCGCCACCCTATCGCACCAACGGCCCAACCAGGTGGTTACTTTACCGGGGATGAAATTGGATTCGTGAAAAACTATTGGGATGCCACATAGTTTAGCTGCCACAATGGCTGGAGCCGCAATGTAGCCCCCCGTGGTCGCCACTGCGTCAATTTGCTTGCTCTTAATTAATTTCCTGACCGTAAATATCGACCGCAGAAGATTCCAGCCGATTTTAATGGTCTTTAAGTTGGGTCGCCCCTGAAAGCCTTCCACCGGGATTGTCTGCAGGGGATACTGCCGGGGCACCAACGTGGTTTCGAGGCGATCGGGCACCCCCAACCAAGTGATATCGTAATCTGGCAATTGTTGAGCCAAAGCCAGCGCCGGGAAAAGATGCCCCCCAGTACCACTAGCGGCAATTAGCAAACGAATCGGTGCAGTCATCAAAGAAAAACTGGGTCTGAAACCTCCCCTTCAGGGCGGCTTTGCATTTACACTTTACCAGCAAAAATTTCAGTTACCAGGTGCCGCCTCGATAAAATTGAAAGCGGGCTACCCCTAAATCCATGGCTTGGGAATTTGTCCCTGGTGGTAAGGCAAAAACTCGAAATTGATAGACCCCCGGCACATCAGGGTTCTTCCAGGGTTTGAGGCCGATGGTGATAATTGTCCCCGGCGCAATGGCCTGGGCAAAGGTCACCGTAATTTTTCCGGCAGTTTTATCCCAATTCACCGACTCTAGCGCAATTTCTTGCCCTCGATTATGACGATCGCCGAAGAAAGCAAAAGTTTGCTCCGGGTAAAAATTAATCGGATCTGGGTTAGGTTGCTGTTGAAATACCACTCTGTCCAATGGCTCACCGGCCTGTTCCGGCAAGGCAATGGTGAAATAATACTTAGCCGCCGGAATTGATACCGCATTGAAGGTGGTAATACTATCCACCAACTGGGGAGGACGACTAAAAAAACGCACTCCCCCCCGCAATTCCCCCGCCTCAACAACAACGGTCTCCATGGCAAAGTCCCCAGAGAAAGCCATCAAAGCAACCCCAGAGGCGATCGCCAGTCCTGCTATTTTTCCCAAGTCTGGGGGAATTGGTCTAGTCATAGGTGGTTTACCTAAACTAATTGAACGACGTTGATAGATTAACGCACAAATTTAGGCATTACTTCCGCCGCAGTGAATAAACCAGTTAATCCCCGACGGTGTAACTCATAACCTGCCTTCAAATAGCCAAAGGCCGGGCCACAAACATTGGCCGCCATACTGGTTTCATCCCCCAAAGTGAAAGTATGGCTGGACAGTTTTCCTTCAAAAGTGCGACCCGTAATTTTCACATTGGTGCTCAATGGCTTCTTCGGATTACGGGTATCCACTACCCCCCCCACCTCTACCTGATCGCGGTGGCAAATGCCGGCCAGTTCTAGCATGATGTCATCGGCGTGTTCCATATTTTCCAACGCCAAAATGCCATTGGTTTTGTCCAAAAGGGCTGCCACTTCCCCATCGGTCATCCCTTGGGCTTTATCCACACTGTAGCCAGGCATATGGGCAATATCCTCCCGAATGGTTGCCCGGTAAGCTTCCCAATTAGCAATGCCCACTCCAAAAGTAATTTTTACTTGATGAATTTCCTGAAAACTCTGGGAGGCGATCGCCGCCGCCGCCGTTAACAGACCAGGGGTTGCCCCACAGCCCGTCATATAGGTAATACCTGCTTGCGCCAGCTTATCCTGTAACTCCAGCAATTGCTCCACTGCACTGGTGCGCTTCAACGCATCTACCAACACCCCCTGCCAGCCGCAAGCAATAAACTGTCTGGTTACATCCGCCATAAAAGTGTTGGGTAAATTGGGTAATGCCAGAAAGTAGCCATCCACCTCTGCCTGGGGAATTAAATCAGCAATGCTCTGCTCACTCATCACACCCTTATTAGCCCTGCCTATCGAACCATACTGGCCATAACTAACCACCGCATCGTCCACATTAATGCCGTCCGCATCGTACAGATAGCCATGGCGATCGGCCACCGCCACCAGCTTCATCTCCTGCTTGGGAGCCAACAACCTAGCTGCCGCTTGCCCCAAACCACCAAAACCGAGAATGCCAACCCGCAAAGGCACCGAAGAGTTGCTCTCCATTAATCTAAACCCACAAAAACAACTCCCCTATTATCGGATGGAGGAGGTGAACAAGGGGGAGGGGATTGTTCCAAAAGGTGAAAAAGGAATGTCGGTCAGATGTGGTCGAAAATGAGTTTGTTGAGGGAAAGGTGTGTGTGGTATGGGTTTGAGTGGACTGTGAGAATTTTTTTCGAGAAAGGTGTTGACTTTTCTTGTGGAGGTGAGTATATTGATAAATGCGCGGTTGAGAGCGAAAGCGACTCGAAGCGCTCCGAACCTAGACAAAGAAATAGTTTGAGAGACAGAAACCAGACCCTTGTTAATTCAATTAACAAACTAAAGTCTGTTTCTACTTGACAAAGAGTGTAACTCAAGTCGGAAGAAATAGCAATAGAAAAGAGCCGAAACTTATAAATTGGTTATTTTTAACACAATGGAGAGTTTGATCCTGGCTCAGGATGAACGCTGGCGGTATGCCTAACACATGCAAGTCGAACGGAGTTCCTTCGGGGACTTAGTGGCGGACGGGTGAGTAACACGTGAGAACCTACCTTCAGAATGGGGACAACAGTTGGAAACGACTGCTAATACCCAATGTGCCGAGAGGTGAAAGATTTATCGTCTGAAGATGGGCTCGCGTCTGATTAGCTAGATGGTGGGGTAAGAGCCTACCATGGCAACGATCAGTAGCTGGTCTGAGAGGATGAGCAGCCACACTGGGACTGAGACACGGCCCAGACTCCTACGGGAGGCAGCAGTGGGGAATTTTCCGCAATGGGCGAAAGCCTGACGGAGCAATACCGCGTGAGGGAGGAAGGTCCTTGGATTGTAAACCTCTTTTATCAGGGAAGAAGTTCTGACGGTACCTGATGAATAAGCATCGGCTAACTCCGTGCCAGCAGCCGCGGTAATACGGAGGATGCAAGCGTTATCCGGAATTATTGGGCGTAAAGCGTCCGTAGGTGGTTATGCAAGTCTGCCGTTAAAGAATGGAGCTTAACTCCATAGGAGCGGTGGAAACTGCAAGACTAGAGTACAGTAGGGGTAGCAGGAATTCCCAGTGTAGCGGTGAAATGCGTAGATATTGGGAAGAACATCGGTGGCGAAAGCGTGCTACTGGGCTGAAACTGACACTGAGGGACGAAAGCTAGGGTAGCGAAAGGGATTAGATACCCCTGTAGTCCTAGCCGTAAACGATGGATACTAGGCGTGGCTTGTATCGACCCGAGCCGTGCCGAAGCTAACGCGTTAAGTATCCCGCCTGGGGAGTACGCACGCAAGTGTGAAACTCAAAGGAATTGACGGGGGCCCGCACAAGCGGTGGAGTATGTGGTTTAATTCGATGCAACGCGAAGAACCTTACCAAGGCTTGACATCCCTGGAATCCTGCGGAAACGTGGGAGTGCCTTAGGGAGCCAGGAGACAGGTGGTGCATGGCTGTCGTCAGCTCGTGTCGTGAGATGTTGGGTTAAGTCCCGCAACGAGCGCAACCCTCGTTTTTAGTTGCCATCATTAAGTTGGGCACTCTAGAGAGACTGCCGGTGACAAACCGGAGGAAGGTGGGGATGACGTCAAGTCATCATGCCCCTTACGCCTTGGGCTACACACGTACTACAATGGTCGGGACAACGGGCAGCGAGCTCGCGAGAGTAAGCGAATCCCATCAAACCCGGCCTCAGTTCAGATTGCAGGCTGCAACTCGCCTGCATGAAGGAGGAATCGCTAGTAATCGCAGGTCAGAATACTGCGGTGAATTCGTTCCCGGGCCTTGTACACACCGCCCGTCACACCATGGGAGCTGGTCACGCCCGAAGTCGTTACTCTAACCGCAAGGGGGAGGGCGCCGAAGGCAGGGCTAGTGACTGGGGTGAAGTCGTAACAAGGTAGCCGTACCGGAAGGTGTGGCTGGATCACCTCCTTTAAGGGAGACCTTTACCCCTTCATCTTGAAAGCAAAGTGCAAATAGAGAGAAGTTGGTCAACCAAAAGGTCGAGCAAGGGATTAGCCGAGAGGTTAAAGAGTGGAAGTCTTTCAAACTATTGCCTAGGCGAGGTAAAAGGCAAGGGCTATTAGCTCAGCTGGTTAGAGCGCACCCCTGATAAGGGTGAGGTCTCTGGTTCAAGTCCAGAATGGCCCACCTAACCAAAAAAAGCCGAAAAGAAGGATAAACCCTTCAGCATCCTGTCTGATGAGAGTCAGAGGGAATGCTGGATGTAAGTCCAGTAAGAACCTTGAAAACTGCATAAAGAAAAGAGAAAGCAGGGAAAATCTTAATCCCCCTAGCCGTTTTCAGATTAACCGTAAGGCGTTTAGCTGAGTGGATAGCCGAGAAATGGTAAAGGGAAGATGAAAGATAATCCTAGTTAGCAAAAAGAAGATCTTAAAAGGTCAAGCTACAAAGGGCTAACGGTGGATACCTTGGCACACAGAGGCGAAGAAGGACGTGGTTACCGACGAAACGCTTCGGGGAGCTGGAAACAAGCATTGATCCGGAGGTGTCCGAATGGGGCAACCCAAGTGAACTACCCGCTGAATAAAATAGGCGGGAGAGAGCAAACCTAGTGAACTGAAACATCTTAGTAGCTAGAGGAAAAGAAAACAAAAGTGATTCTCCAAGTAGCGGCGAGCGAACGGGGAACAGCCTAAACCAATCTTTTCGGAGATTGGGGTCGTGGGACAGCAACGTGGACTGAGTAAATTAGACGAAGCAGCTGAAAACTGCACCAGAGGAGGTGAAAGTCCTGTAGTCGAAAATTGAATCAGCCTAGCTGTATCCCGAGTAGGTCGGAGCTCGTGGAATTCCGATTGAATCCGCCAGGACCACCTGGTAAGGCTAAATACTACTGTGTGACCGATAGCGTAAAGTACCGCGAGGGAAAGGTGAAAAGAACCCCGTTGAGGGGAGTGAAATAGAACATGAAACCGTTAGCCTACAAGCAATGGGAGCTCGATTAAACGAGTGACCGTGTGCCTGTTGAAGAATGAGCCGGCGACTTACAGGTTGTGGCAGGTTAAGGTGTGTTGCACCGAAGCCAAAGTGAAAGCGAGCCTGAATAGGGCGTTAGTCACAATTTGTAGACCCGAACCCGGGTGATCTAACCATGGCCAGGATGAAGCTTAGGTAACACTAAGTGGAGGTCCGAACCGACTAATGTTGAAAAATTAGCGGATGAGCTGTGGTTAGGGGTGAAATGCCAATCGAACCCGGAGCTAGCTGGTTCTCCCCGAAATGTGTTTAGGCGCAGCGGTTGTAAAGTCAACTTGGGGGGTAAAGCACTGTTTCGCTGCGGGCGGCGAGAGCTGTACCAAAGTGAGGCAAACTCAGAATACCCAAGAAGAAACGACCAGTAAGACGGTGGGGGATAAGCTTCATCGTCGAAAGGGAAACAGCCCAGACCACCAGCTAAGGTCCCCAAATCATCACTAAGTGATAAAGGAGGTGGGAGTGCATTGACAACCAGGAGGTTTGCCTAGAAGCAGCAATCCTTAAAAGAGTGCGTAATAGCTCACTGGTCAAGCGCTCCTGCGCCGAAAATGAACGGGGCTAAGTGATGTACCGAAGCTGTGGACTCAGATATGAGTGGTAGGGGAGCGTTCTGTATAGGGTGAAGCACTAGCGGCAAGCAGGTGTGGACAGTACAGAAGTGAGAATGTCGGCTTGAGTAGCGAAAATATGGGTGAGAATCCCATACCCCGAAATCCTAAGGGTTCCTCCGGAAGGCTCGTCCGCGGAGGGTTAGTCAGGACCTAAGGCGAGGCTGAGAAGCGTAGTCGATGGACAACCGGTCAATATTCCGGTACTGATTATAAATTGTGGCGGGGGACGGAGAAGGCTAGTGCAGCTGGAAGTTGGTTACCAGTCCAAGCATTCGAGGCAATGAGAGACGGCGAAAACGTCTTGAGCGGAGGTGTGATGGGGAGTCTCTACGGAGACGAAGTGTATGATGTCAAGCTTCCAAGAAAAGCCCGAACCACGTTAATTTGTAATCACCTGTACCCGAAACCGACACAGGTAGGAAGGTAGAGAATACTAAGGGGCGCGAGGTAACTCTCTCTAAGGAACTCGGCAAAATTACCCCGTAACTTCGGGAGAAGGGGTGCCTCCAGCAATGGAGGTCGCAGTGAATAGGCCCAGGCGACTGTTTACCAAAAACACAGGTCTCCGCAAAGTCGTAAGACGCAGTATGGGGGCTGACGCCTGCCCAGTGCCGGAAGGTTAAGGAAGTTGGTTAGGAGTAATCCGAAGCTAGCGACTGAAGCCCCGGTGAACGGCGGCCGTAACTATAACGGTCCTAAGGTAGCGAAATTCCTTGTCGGGTAAGTTCCGACCCGCACGAAAGGCGTAACGATCTGGGCACTGTCTCGGAGAGAGGCTCGGCGAAATAGGATTGTCTGTGAAGATACGGACTCCCTGCACCTGGACAGAAAGACCCTATGAAGCTTTACTGTAGCTTGGAATTGGGTTCGGGCTTTGCTTGCGCAGGATAGGTGGGAGACTATGAAGTTGCTCTTGTGGGAGTAATGGAGTCAACGGTGAGATACCACTCTGGTGAGGCTAGAATTCTAACTTGTTCCCGTTATCCGGGAGAAGGACAATTTCAGGTGGGCAGTTTGACTGGGGCGGTCGCCTCCTAAAAGGTAACGGAGGCGCGCAAAGGTTTCCTCAGGCTGGTTGGAAATCAGCCGAAGAGTGTAAAAGCAGAAGGAAGCTTGACTGTGAGACTGACAAGTCAAACAGGGACGAAAGTCGGCTTTAGTGATCCGACGGCACTGAGTGGAAGGGCCGTCGCTCAACGGATAAAAGTTACTCTAGGGATAACAGGCTGATCTCCGCCAAGAGTTCACATCGACGCGGAGGTTTGGCACCTCGATGTCGGCTCATCGCAACCTGGGGCGGTAGTACGTCCCAAGGGTTGGGCTGTTCGCCCATTAAAGCGGTACGTGAGCTGGGTTCAGAACGTCGTGAGACAGTTCGGTCCATATCCGGTGTAGGCGTAAGAGTATTGAGAGGAGACTTCCTTAGTACGAGAGGACCGGGAAGTACGCACCTCTGGTGTACCTGTTATCGTGCCAACGGTAAACGCAGGGTAGCCAAGTGCGGAGTGGATAACCGCTGAAAGCATCTAAGTGGGAAGCCCACCTCAAGATGAGTACTCTCATGGTGTTAAGCCAGTAAGGTCACGGGAAGACTACCCGTTGATAGGCTCTAGATGGAAGTTCAGTAATGGATGAAGTCGAGGAGTACTAATAGACCGAGGGCTTGACCTTTATTCTTCTTTTTCTTTCTCTTTTCCTGTGCAGTCTTCTGGGTCTCTTCTCATATCAGACCCGACAGTTTTTCTTGGTGTCTTTAGCGTCATGGAACCACTCCGATCCCATCCCGCACTCGGTTGTGAAATGTGACAGCGGCGACGATACTTTGGGGGTTGCCCCTCGGCACAATAGTCCGATGCCAAGTTCCTCTTTCTTTGAACCCTCCACCCTCTGGTTGGAGGGTTTCTTCGTTGTTAGCTGTGAAGATTGGGGCCAGAATAGGGTTTTCTTTCCTGTGCCATTGTTTGATAATGGTGTTATGAGATGGCTATGTGGCTGACTTAGCGATTTTCGTTGATTTATTCCTAGATAGGTATAAAGGCTGTGGTAATCCCAACCCTTAAGGCACCCAATCGTAGTGGACGGGCAAGTGTTATTGTGAATGCCAAGGTGAAGCAGGAGGGCCGATTGATTGCGGCTTCCCCTGTGACGGAAAGGATGGTCAATGGTCTCAAGGAGGCAATCGCCAGTTGTTCCCCGGAAACCATTATCGAGACGGTGGCGGTGGCAAGTCTGTGGTCGGATCAGGCCCAGCAACAAATTCAAATGGGGGGACGAATTTATTGCCCTTTGACAATTCAGTTGCCCCGTTGGTTGGATTTTCCGGGACAGATTATGTACCAGGCCTGTCAAGATATTAATACCCGTCGTCAGTGGGTGAGTGAAAAATTAAATTTACCCCTATGCAACGATGCCAATTGGTTGGGAGATCATTGGCTACCGATTATTGTCTCCACTGATGAAATAGGCTTTTCACCCCTGATTTATGAGGGAATGATGCCCAATGCTTATGAAATGGTGTCTTGGGATTTGCCCCCTTACCAACGTTATCGGGATGTTTTGGAAAACTTAGCCTGGGCTCTGGTTAAAGAGTTGAAAGCTCCGCCAGCAGTTTATTTGTTGCAATTTAGTGTTGCCCAGGGGTTAGTGTTTGATCGACTGTGGCCCTTTCCCGCCGCTCCGGCTATTGTTACCATCAACCAGGGCCAAGGCAATTTGTACACGTACCATTGGTGTTGCTTGAATAATTTGCCCCTTCCAACCGGCGGCGATCGCCAACCCCAACAATTATTAAGTTTGTGAGCATGTCCCAACCCGCTGCGCCCCAACCAGAGCAGGAATCGGTCTGGGATTACCCTCGTCCCCCCAGCATTGAATCTTCCAGCCAAAGGGTTTTGGTACTGTGTGATGGCATTGTCATTGCGGAAAGTTGTTCCAGCCAAAGAGTCTTGGAAACTAGCCATCCACCGGTTTACTATTTTCCCCCCCAGGATATTCGCACCGACTATCTAGAGCTTTCTACTAGACATTCCTACTGCGAATGGAAAGGAGAAGCTAGCTATTATCACCTCGATATGGGCGATCGCCGACGGGATAATGTGGCTTGGTTTTATCCCACCCCCAGTGCCAGCTTTAGTTCCATCAAAGATTACATCGCCTTTTATCCCAGCAAAATGGATGCTTGCTATGTGGATGGCGAATTGGTCACTGCCCAACCGGGGGACTTCTATGGCGGCTGGATCACGTCTAAAATTGTTGGCCCGTTTAAGGGGGGCGTTGGCACTTGGGGTTGGTAATTTTGCCAATGGATTGGTTGCGACGGGGAATAATATTCGTTAGATTACCGAACAATGCCTGATTCCCGTTCTAACTGACCATGGTCAAGTCCCATCTTTCTGGTTTAACAGTGCGTTGGCACCATGCCTTGGCGGAAATTCCTCAGCCCCAGTGGGACCAGTTGGCATTGCCCCTACAAACCCCTTTTCTGGAATGGCATTGGCTTAATAATCTCGAAACTTCCGGTAGTGCAGTTCGGAATGCTGGTTGGCAACCCTGTCATTTGACGTTGTGGCAAGGGGAAATGCTGATGGGGGCTGCGGCCTTATATCTCAAAGGCCATAGCTACGGCGAATTTGTCTTCGACCACCAATGGGCTGATCTAGCTCAACGGTTAGGCATTGACTATTACCCAAAATTATTGGGCATGGCACCTTTTACCCCTGCTGAGGGCTATCGTTTTTTAATCGCTCCCGGAGTTGATCAGTACTCTATTACCCAAGTCATGGTGGAAGCCATTGACTATTTTTGTCGAACTAATCAAATTTCCGGTTGTAATTTTTTATTTGTTGATCGCCAATGGCAACGGCAAATGGAAGATTTTGGTTTTACTGGTTGGTTACACCATAGCTATATTTGGCAAAATCAAGGCTTTCGAAGTTTTGATGATTATCTGCAAATTTTTAATGCCAATCAACGGCGCAATATTAAACGGGAACGGAAGGCGGTGGAAAAAGCCGGCTTGCGAATTCAAGTCCTAGAAGGAGAGCAAATTCCCCACCATTTTTTTCCGGCCATTTACCGTTTTTATAGCAATACCTGCGACAAATTCTATTGGGGCAGTAAATACCTAACTAAAAAATTTTTCCAATCTTTGTACGATAATTATCGCTCTAGGGTGGTTTTGGCGCTAGCTTTCACGGAGCAGAATGATCAACATCCCGTTGGCCTATCTTTTTGTTTACGCAAAGACGATCGCCTCTATGGCCGCTACTGGGGTAGTTTGGCAGACTATGATTGTCTCCACTTTGAAGCATGCTACTATCAACCGATTGAATGGGCCATAGGGGAAGGTATTCAATTATTTGATCCGGGGGCGGGGGGTCGTCATAAACGTCGTCGAGGTTTTCCCGCCACAGCTAACTATAGCCTGCACCGATTTTATCATCCTAAAATGCAGCAGATTTTGCAGATCTACATTGATGAGATCAATGCCATGGAACAAGCAGAAATTGATGCTATTAATCAGGATTTACCATTTAGTAGAAAGGAGATTAATCTGACTTTAGAAAGCTAAAGAATGGACGAATGGTCTTCATTTGTAGACAAATAAAATATTGATGAGCAAACAGATGAGTAATCAACTATTGCCGGCCCAAGTCAAATTAACCCTCGGTTAGTAAAATTCATGGCAATGGTTTTACAAATAAGACAAACTATCCGGTGATGGGTCGCGTCAGCCATGGCAGCATCGCCAGTCGCTTGGGCGCGCACAAATATGGGGTAAACTTTAGCGAGAATCTTTCCCAATCTATCTTTGCCCATGCTCGGCGGTCAGTATTATCTCATTGCATTTATTTTGGCGGTGATTGTGGTTTGGTTTACTACACCGTTGATCAATCATTGGGGACGACGGGCCGGCTATGTAGATCAGCCCAGTGCCCGAAAAATGCATCATCGCCCTATGGTACGCCTAGGGGGGGTTTCTATTTTCCTTGGTAGTTTAGTAGCCCTGTTGGCGGTCTGGAACCTAGGAGCTTTCGGTGCCATGAGCACTAAAGGGGAATGGGAAATTTGGGGAGTGGTGCTGGGGGGATTAGCATTTTTCGGCATTGGTTTATTTGATGACCTGTTCGATTTGAGTCCCTTTTCCCGTTTATTAGCCCAGGTGGCGATCGCCTCGGTGGTGTGGAATATGGGGGTAAAAATTGAGTTTTTTACCCTGCCATTTTTAGGTAATTTGGTCTATCTGGACATGCTAAGCCTACCGATCACAGTGATTTGGCTAGTGGGATTAGCCAATGCGATCAATTGGATTGATGGACTGGATGGGTTGGCTGCCGGGGTATGCGGTATTGCGGCGGTAGTCCTTTTTGTCCTCTGTCTCTTCATGGAACAGTCGGAGGCGGCCCTAATTGCGGTGGCCCTGGCAGGGGGAGCGTTGGGATTTTTGCGTTACAACTTCAACCCAGCGCAAATTTTTATGGGGGATGGAGGAGCCTACTTCATGGGCTTTACCCTTGGGGCTGTGGCAGTCATTGGGCTGGTCAAAGTAGCCGCTATGGCAACGGTGGCAGTCACAGCAGTTCTATTGCCCTATCTTGTGCTGGCGGTGCCTATTTTGGATATGTCGGTGGTTATTCTCTCCCGGGTAATTAAGGGCAAATCCCCCTTTAAAGCAGATAAGGGACATCTCCATCACCGCTTGATCAATGCCGGTATTTCCCACCGTTTAACCGTGTTATTCATCTATGCCCTCACCCTTTGGGCTGGCAGCTTAGCGTTGGGATTTTCCAATATTCCCAGCGGTTGGGGCTTCGCCATTGGTGCTACCCTGCTGTTGATTTATTTAGGCTGGCAAGTGTGGCGTAACAGTCGCAATGTGGAGGAACAGGAGTGATTCATTGCCATGCCCAACATCTTAATTGTGGAAGATGACCAGGAAATAGCTCAATTAATTCGAGAAACATTGGAAAGGGAACAGTTTTCCTGCACCGTAGCCCACGACGGGCAAATGGGGCTAGAAATTTTTCAGGTCCAGGCTCCGGACTTAATCGTGTTGGATCTAATGTTGCCCAAGTTGGACGGATTGGAACTTTGCATCCGCATTCGCCAACAACCGGGAAACAAAGACCCCTATATTCTTATGTTGACAGCTAAGGGAGAGGAGATAGACCGCATTATTGGCCTCTCCACTGGGGCTGATGATTACTTGGTTAAACCCTTTAGCCCGAGGGAATTGGTTGCCAGGGTGCGGGCCCTATTGCGGCGACAATTACGCCAGGGACAAACCGTTGGGCAAATTTACCGCACCCCCCATTTTCAAGTAGATTTAAACCAACACCAAGCCAGTTTTTACCATGGTGATTCCCAGGAGGAACTGGAACTAACAGGACTGGAATTTAATTTGTTAGCCACATTTATGAGCTATCCGGGGCGAGTGTGGAATCGGGCGCAATTAATTGAGAAATTGTGGGGTAATGACTTTTTTGGCGATGAACGGGTGGTAGATACCCATATACGCAGATTACGCAAGAAAATCGAGCCAGACCCAGCTAATCCCAGTTTTATTAAAACGGTGATCGGTTTGGGCTACAAGTTTGAAGATCCCGGTTGATGGATAATTTTTCGCCCCATGGTTATTCTAGATCTCAGATTTAATAAGCCCCTTTACGAAATAACAATATCCTTACAGTTTCCACCAAAATGTCCCAATCTAGGTTTAAAGACCAATTGTCAATATAGTACAAATCCAAGCGGGCCACATCATCAAAGCTGCCTATGTCCGATCGCCCGGAAATTTGCCAAAGCCCCGTTACCCCCGGCATGACTTGATGGCGGATATGGTGCCAAGCATCAAACCTTTCCACATCCCTGAGAGGCAGGGGTCTGGGGCCCACCAGGCTCATTTGCCCCAGTAAGACGTTAAAAAGTTGGGGAATTTCGTCCAAGCTAGTGCGTCGCAGAAAATGCCCTAGGGGAATGATTCGAGGGTCCCGCTTGAGCTTGAACATAATGCCGTCATCGTTTTCGTTGGCGGCTTCTAGCTGTTGTTGCAAAAGGGGAGCATTGACCACCATGGTGCGAAACTTCCACATTTGAAAGGTTTTGCCCTGGAGTCCTACCCGTTCCTGGCGGAAAAAGGCAGGGCCGGGGGAAGATAGTTTGATGCCAATGGCGATCGCCAGAAATAGTGGGGAAAGTATAGTTAGACCAAATAAAGCGCCACCGTAGTCCAGGGCCCTTTTGAGACGATAATCAAGCCCCGCCAGCAAAGGAATTTCCACCCGCACCGTTGGTAAGCCGGCAAAAATTTCTGGCAGACCGCGACGATAAAGCATATCCCGGCTGGAGGGCAGTAACCTAAGGGCAATGTTTTCCCCCCGCAAATACCAATACAAACTAGAGGACAAATCCGCTTCCGGTAATGCTTCCGCTAGAACTTCCTGGGCTCCCGATACCATAATTTGTTCTAAGGTGTGGTGGCTGTGGGCTGTGCTAGCTAGGGCGGCCCCCACTACTCGATATTGGGAGCGTCGTTCCAGAGTCGCAGTGAGATGTTGAATACGGCAGGAGTTGGCAATTAAAAAAATGGGAATGGCTTGACGACTTTCTAGGGGACTGAGGAGCAAACTAATGATAAAGCGGGCTAGGGTAACGAAAATAATGCTGGCCCCCCAGGCAGAAAAAAACAGGGAACGGGGTAGATCGATCGCCGGGTCGTAGAAATATTTGGCCACCAGGGTAAGGAGAAAAACGTAGCTGATGAGTTTAATTACCCCAAGGAAGTTTTGGGTGCGGGTTTGGGGACGGTATAAACCGGCGTAGGTGAAAACAGTTAGAACAATGGCGACGTAACACCAAAATAAACTGGGCAGACCCCACCAGGTCCACCAAACAAATTGGGGTGGGGGTGGGGAGTAAAAATTATTGAGGCGATGGGCCGCAATCCAAGCGAGCAGTAGGGCAATAAAGTCCGCCGCTAGTAAAAAGATCAACTTGAGCCATTGAGGAGAAGCTAAACGCACCCCGGAAAAGTTATGGGGAGCCCGAATGTCCGTTGCCAGAAAGTTTTTACTGAACCATTTATTCATCCGCTGTCCCTGGGGGGCTGAATGGACGATCGCCGTTGATCTAAGCCTACCCTTTCCATTACCCGGGGAAATCAGCCATTAACGTATTGTTGCAACAGTTTTTCCAGTTGACTGACGGGGGCCCGGGGGGATAGTCTCGGCAAAGTAATTTCCCCCGCCGGCGATCGCCACACTAATACCGGAATTTCGTATTGGTAGGCGGCCCCCCATCGTTCGTTGGTGGTAATGTCACGGACTTCTAGCTCAATGGCCAGGCTATCAATTTGGGCTAATTTTTCCATCAATCCTTCACAGAGATGGCAACCGGGCTTGCTGTATAAAATTAATTCCATAATGTTGCGGTTAGTTTTCACCATTGGGGCAGTCTTGTCTGGCATTGTCCTACCTGTTTCAACTTTAAGGGTCAGGGAAATCCAAGAAACCCCATTAAAAATGAGTCACTCCCCTAGACCTGTTGCCCATGGAATAAAGCCAGGCGATCGCCGATAGGATCAGCAATAAAACCACCACCCAATCTCCCCAGCGGCCGTAGGGGCTGAGATTCTGACGACGGTAAATCAGGCCAGCATGGATTTGGTACTGGTTCATGGCCGATAACCAAAGGGTTTCTCCCCGGGGATTAATTATCGCCGAAAGTCCAGTGTTGGTGGCCCGGGCCAGCCAGCGATCGCCTTCAATGGCTCGCATCACGTCCAGGGCATGGTGCTGGGCGGCCATGGTGTCGCTGTAATGGGCATTATTAGCGCTGGAAAGAATAAATTCCCCTCCCTGTAACAGTTGGGAACGCAATAGATGGGGAAAAGCCGACTCATAGCAGATGGCCACCGCCGCTGGCCCGAAGGGAGTCGGTAAAACCTGGGGGCGATCGCCAGGGAGTAATTGCTCTTTGAGGGGGGAAAGCCGTTGAATCAATTGACCGAAAACGTTACTGAGCGGAATATATTCCCCCAGGGGCACCAGTTTAAACTTATCGTAACGGCCCACCAATTTTCCCTGGCCGTCCACCGTCAATAAACTGTTGGTGTAACCATCCTCTTTAGTGTCATAGGCTCCTAACCACACTGGCACCTGGGTTTGCAAAATGGCTTGGTAAAAACCACTCCTGGCCACCACCGTTTCCCAAAGGTAGGGCAATGCTCCCTCCGGTGTGAGCACTATTTCTGCCCCTTGCCCAGCTAGTTTTTCATAGCCTTCCGTGTAACCGGCGATCGCCTGGCGCCAACCTTCACTATTAAATTTAATTTGGTTGGGGATATTGCCTTGGATAATGCCTACATTAATACTTTGTTCCGGTGCATCGGCTAAAGGTCTTTGGTAAAGCAACCATCCTCCCCCCTGACAGGCTAGCCAGATTAAAATAGCCAGGAGCAAATAAGGCCAACTATGGCCATGATTGTTAGAGGTTTTAGCGTTTAATAAATTAGTTAAACCTAAAGCTAACAGCCCATTAATGGCCACAATGAAAGCGGTTAATAAAGCCGGGCCACCCATGGCTCCCAACTGCAAAAAATGTAACTGGCTAGGGCTTTGGGTATAGGCCACAGGACTCCACCACAGAATGGAATGACTCCAGAGGATTTCCAACCCACACCAACTAGCGGTACCCCAAAGTATAAATAGATAGTTTTTAAAGGTGGAATTGACTTTTGTCCAGGCTGTGGTAACTCCCCAAACCGCCATCGCCAATAACCAAACAAATACCAGCACTATGCCCCAAGCGGTGATGGCCAACCAGCAAAAACCGGCGATCGCCAGACTAGCTAACCAAGGCACTCCCAACCAAGTGAGAGGATGGACTCCGGTGATCCAAAATAGGGCTACGCCGTAGAAACCACCTCCCCAGGCAGTAGCTGCTAGCAATATTGGCAATGTTGAAAGTAAAAAATGTTTTGGTCGAAAGAAATTAAGATTGGTAATGTCAGCCCGAAAAATCCAAAACCAGAGGGGAATCTGGGCAAACCAAGCTACATAGGTCCAACCTAAAGGAGCCGTTGCCAAACCCATGGTAATGCCCCCCAATAGTAAGGGCAAAACTTTTCTTGCTATGGTGCTCAATTTTTCTTTAGCCAATCAGTTTGTATCCCCAAAATTATCCCTTAAAGCTGCTGGGCCCGACTTTGGGCTTGATTAATTAAAGTTCGAGCTTGATCATAAACGGTGGTGCCTGGCTGCACCTTTTGTAATTGGCTAATAATTTGGCTAATTTCCCCTTTAATGCGGTTGCGGCCTTGACTATCACTGCTGGGGGGCAGATTAGTTAATAGGTTTTGAATTTGAGTTTGGGCTTGGTCAAATTGGGCCGTCGCTCCCTGTTCCGCCGCCAAATTGATACGAATTTTACCGAGGGTTTCCGTATATTCGGCCAAAAAAGCTTGGGCTGACAAATATTGGGCATCCTGGGGTTGCACCGTTTGCAATCTTTGGACAGCTTCTTGGTACAGATTGAGCACTTCTTGCCATTGGTTAACAGTTAAAGGGGCTTGGGCAATGGTTTGATCGGCCCGCTGGGCAAATTGTTGGGCCGCCATCACCATGGTTTGGGTTTGATTGGTACCCGCCACTAAGCCGGCCACCTGCTGGAATTCCTGTTCATAGTTTCGCAAACGATTGGTGGTTTGGCTTCCGGCCAAGGTTTGCTCTGGAATTAGGGTCAATTGATTGATGGCTCCTTGCCAACGGTTGATGGCTGCTTGCCGTTGTTCGGGGGTAGTGGCCTGTTCATAACTGGCCTTAGCGGTTTGAACATTCTGCTCCGCTGTGGTCAATGCCGATAGGGCATTTTTTTCCTGAAAAACTCTAGCTTCCATGCGTCCCACCTGGGCCCGGGCCTGTTGAAATTCATCAAAGGTGAAATTCCAGGAGCAACCTCCCATAAATTGGCAAACCTTCACCGGCTCATAGCCGAGGAACCACACCGGCAACTGGTCTAAATTTTGCTGGGCTAGGCGCACTTTTTCCGCCCCCAATTCAATATCCGCCGCGCTGGTGGCATTATTCACCAACTGATCCGCCTGTTCTCCGTGGGCGATCGCCTCGCGGTAATTCCTATCCATGTTTAGATAACTGGGCAGTAGCAACATGGGGGCCACCCGGGCCACGGGCCGCCGCACCATGGGATAGGGTAGATTCACCAACCAAATTAAGCCCATAAAACCGACTAGACCAGCCCCTAACACTCCCCCGGTTTTTAACCAGAAACGCCATTGCTGGGCTGTATTTAACTTCGCCGCTTTGGTTAGGGTTTGGTCGGCCATGGTGGGGAACATATCCGTCACCTGCAACGCCAAATCTTCCTTGCCCAGGGGTTTACCTTTTTCCTGGGCCAATTGGTTTAAGCGCTTCAGAACAATCTCCTTTTGCACCTCAAAGCCCAAGGATTCCGCTTCCCGATTAATTTCCTTGGTTAAAAATGACTTTGCTTTGGCATTGAGACGCATAACAGTTTCCCCATCCAAGCTGAAAGGCAACGGCAGATTATTCCCATTCTATTTTGGCTTGATGGTGTTGCGAGATTATTGATTGGTTAAATCAAAGAACGCCAGAGAGTTTGGAGTTTGAGCTCAATTTCTGCCACTTCTTTGAGGGGATCGGAACCGGCCACAATGCCCGCCCCGGCGTATAGTCTGGCTCGATTGCGGGAAAGGAGGGCGGAACGGATACCGACAATGAATTCACTATTACCTTCGCTGTCCAACCAACCCAGGGGAGCGGCATAGAGATTACGGTCAAAGGTTTCATGGCGACGAATTAAATCTTCGGCGATCGCCACAGGTACCCCAGCTACAGCGGGGGTGGGATGGAGTTGTTCCACCAGGGCCAGGGGATGGATGTGGGGCGGCAGGGGGGCTTGGATTTGGGTCCAGAGGTGCTGGATATTGGCTAATTTAAGCAGTTTCAGGGAAGAAGCCTGGGGGGTTAAGCCCAATGCCGTGAGGCGCTGGAGCAGATAATCCAACACCGCTTGGTGTTCCCGCAATTCTTTGGGATTGTGCAATAACTGTTGCCCCAATCGGCGATCGCCTTGGACGTCCGCAGCCCTAGGGGCAGAACCAGCAAGAGCATCGGTGATCAACTGTTGATTATGTAAACTCAGTAATCGCTCTGGGCTAGCCCCTACAAAACAATCTCCCTTGCCGTTGCCCCAGGAAAATAAATGGCAATCCCCATACTGTTGCCGCAGTCTTTGTAAACAATGGGCTGTACTGAACTGACAACCATAGTCCAAATCCAATGCCGTGGCTAACACCACTTTGCTTAACCGTTGCTGGTCAATTTCCCCCAAGCTAGAGGCGATCGCCGTGGAAAGTTGGGCCACCTCTGTCTTAGTTAGTCGGGGAGGATTCCCATTAAGGGAAGGGGGCAGAGTATCCCTAATGGGGTTAACTCGACGGATGGCACTGAGCATTTGCCCAATGAAGTCCACCAACTCGGCAATATTAGTGCTGCTATCTAGACTGATCTGCCAACTTAAAAGGCAGTGGTGGGGCGCTTTCACCAACTGAATTTGGGGCAAAAAGAGAAAAGAATTGGCAAAGGGACTGGGATTAGGGGTGCGGTCAAAAAAACTAAAGCCACAAAAAATATAGGGACGTTGACTCCGACCCTGGGCATTGCCAATGGACACCAAGCGTTGGAAACAGTCTTCCGCAAATTGCTGGGCTAAGCTGAAGCGATACTTACCAGAAATCCTCAGGGATTGACAAATGCCGAAGGCCAGTATGGTTTCCTGCCGCTGGGGATTTTCACCATAAAAATGGACTTGTTCCTGTAGGTCCAGAGCCCCAAATACCGCTAGGGGATCAACGTCGTCCAGATATTCCGTAAAACTCCACAGACAGACCTGGCCAGGGGACAAATTCCGCTGCTGACCCAATAGGTAACTGTACAGAACCGGAGAATTATCGAGGGAGCATGGATGACGGTCGAGGAGGGGTGTCGCAACGGACATCAGGGACGATCAGAAATAATCAATTCAGAACTATTGAGTTTCGGAGACCGCTGTACCCATTACCCAAAGCGGGTGAGGGGAATCGAACCCCTATCATTAGCTTGGAAGGCTAAGGTTTTACCACTAAACTACACCCGCGTGTTTTCCTAGCGTCCCTAAGATTAACATATTTTGCCTGGAGTTTTATCAGGAGAACTTTTCCGTTGTCCATCTTTCCCCCTGCTCAGTCTTCCCCCTGGCGCTTATTGCCCTATATCCAAGCCCCCGGTGATTTACAGATGGCCCTGGATCGTTGGTTATTGGAAGATTATTTCCCCCGCACCGGGCGATCGGTGTTGCGCTTCTATGGTTGGTCCCAGCCGACCATTTCCCTAGGTTATCTACAAAAATCCTGGCCAAACCATTGGCGGCAATTAACATGGCAGGGTCAATCCTTGGCTTTAGTGACTAGACCCAGTGGCGGCCGGGCTGTACTGCACCAGGGGGGCTTGACCTACGCTGTGGTGACAGGAAAAACGGGGGATAAACGACGGGAAATTTATCAGCACATTTGTCAATTTCTCATCCAAGGCTGGGGCCAGTTGGGGCTACCCTTGACCTATGGCCAGGGGGGGCGGGGCTATATCCACAATGCTAGTTGCTTTAGTACCGCCACGGTGGCGGATTTAGTCAGTGCCACGGGGGACAAATTAATTGGCAGTGCCCAACGCCAAACGTCCAGCGCCCTTCTGCAACACGGAGAAATGGTTTGGAACGGCGATCGCCATTTATTTGCAGAAGTTTTTGGCCAAACGGCCCCCTGGCAAAAAACCATCGCAGAGTTGACGGAGTATCCCAGTTTGCCCCAGGTTTTACAGGTTTTAACGGCCACAGCCCAACAGCATTTTTGCTGTGAGTTACACTGGGAACCCCTAACTCCCTGGGAGTGGGAGATAGTACAGGTAAAGTGCAGGGAAATCCGCCACCGCCCCGCCTTTTCAAATTCCCCTAGCGGTTGAAATTTCTGTAACTTTCGGCGATCGCCAATAATTTCTGCCGACTGAACGACCAATGCCAACGGTAAAATCAAAGGTCAGTTTTCTGCCGGTTTGAGAGACGGATAGTCCGTATATCCCTGCTCCAAATTTTGACCGGCCTTACCATAAACAGTCGTAAAGTCGAGTTCGTTCAAGGGACCATCGACGATAAACCGCTCCGGCAAATCAGGGTTAGCGATGAATGGTTTGCCAAAGGAGACTAAATCTGACTTTCCAGTTTCTAAAATCTGATTTCCCTTCAATTTGTCGTATCCTCCGTTCGTGATGATTAGACCTCGATAGAAAGGACCGAAGGTGGAAATTACAGGATTAATTACCCCACGGGCATTAAGATCTTCCTCACTTGGCTCCATCAAATGAACATAGGCCAGCTTAAAAGCATTAAGTTTCTCTAGGGCATAGCTGAAAGTTGTCAAAGGATCGGAATCCTGCATCCCGTGTAATGTATTGCTGGGAGAGAGTTTAATCCCCACACGATCGCCGCCCCACACCTGACAGACTGCCTCTACCACCTCTAGAAGAAACCGAACTCGATTTTCAATGGAGCCACCATAGTGGTCTGTCCGCTGATTAGAGCCATCTTGCAAAAATTGGTCAATCAGATAGCCAAAAGCACCATGTAGCTCAACCCCATCAAACCCTGCCTGTCTCGCATTTTCGGCCCCCTGACGAAACTGTTTAACGATTTCAGAAATTTCATCGGTTTCCAGGGCCCGGGGAGTGGCTAAAGTTACTTTGCCTGCGGGACCATGGAGTGTCCCAATGGCAGGAATTGCGCTGGGGGCAATGGGCAATGCACCGTTAAGCAGGGACGGATGACCAATGCGACCGCTATGCCACAGTTGCAAGAAAATTTTGCCACCCCTGCGATGCACCCCATCCGTCACCCGTTGCCATGCTGTAATCTGCTCTGGGGAGTAAATGCCCGGACAGTTGACGTAGCCATTACTCAGAGGCGAAATCATGGTGCACTCGGTGATGATCAACCCGGCCGAGGCTCTCTGGCCATAGTATTCCGCCATCAAAGGAGTGGGAATTGAGCCAACCGCCCGCAAACGTGTCATCGGTGCCATAACTATCCGATTGGGGAGTGTGAAAGCTCCCATCTGAATCGGAGTAAATAAATCAATCTTTGTGTTCGCCATGGGAGCATCTCCAAAGGAATTTAATTAGATCAACAGCAGGGCCGACCAAAAATTAATGTAGCATTGGTCAACAATGCCACGATATCTAACAATTCGATTAAATTTGCTGTCATTTTCCTTGCTTCTATCCAATGCTTTAGCATAGAAATACTTAGGCTTTTGTCGGATTAACCACTTACTTAAGTTTTTCCCCAGAATTTGGGTCGGGTTCAAGGACATAATCTTGCATAAATTGAGCTACAACCTCTGGGCTAATAAAAGAACTAAGGTTTGCTTTCAAAATTTCGACCATATTATCGCCTGATTTTTTTGCTGGTCTTTACTAACAATTTTAGGTATAAATGACTGGCCATTTGTTCAAACTAATAGTTTCAGCCGCTAACTGCCAGTGCCATAAATTTAAGCTTGATCAGGCTCCCTCACCTAACATTGCAGGTACATCAATCTATTTAATACAAGTAGCCCGTGACAGAGAGAGAATACAGTCAAGGATAGAGAGAAGATCCCTTAGAGGGATTACTTCACCACCCATTAGATTGTCTGTTGCAAGATCGGCTAAAACTTCCGGCGTACCAACATTGCCGGGATTAATCACGGTTACACTGATTCGCTGCGATCGCAATTCTTCTCGCAATGAATGTACTACCCCCCGCAAGCCAAACTTAGAGGCACTATTGGCAACTTCTCGTCCTGGAAAATTATCTCGACCCGAGAGTGCCCCCATGAAGATAATTTTGGGATTGTCCGATCGCCGCAGGGCGGGCAGTAATGGTTTCACTAACCGAATTGGGGCTACCAAATTGACTGCAATTACTCGGGCAATATCCTCATCAGAACAATCTTCAAATCTGTACTGACTGGTAAACGCATGGGTTTCCCACGTTCCCCCCATGTATAGCAAGGCATCTAAGCAATCATCCCCCATCGCCTTTACTATTGTTTCTAGACCCATCGGGTCGGCCACATCTGCCTGAATCCACTCACCGACCGGAGCCGCTGTGCGAGACACGGCTAATAGGCGATCGCACTGGTTGATAAAATGTTCTGCAACCGCCAGTCCAATGCCCCGACTCGCCCCTGCCACCAGAATAGTCTTAAAAGACATTGCTTTTCTCCCGTTAATTCAGGCGCAGACCAAACTTTGTCACCCCTGGAAAGTCAATGTTGAATTGTTCCGAGAAATAATCAGGGTAAAAAGTTTGATAGGGCTTAAAGCCAATGGATTCGTAGGTGCGGCGTGCCCTGTCATTGCCATTGATCACCATGATTCCGGCAAAATCGTGGCCCTGCGATCGCCCTTGCTCTAACAATGCTCTGAGCAAAATTTTGCCAAAGCCTCTTCCCCTTGCTTCAGGCAACACGGCAACATTTTCAATAATCCAAGTTGCTTGGGGGGTGAGGAAAAACGGCCGCAAATTACCTCCCAAAAGTGCCATATAGCGCTCATGAAATGTGGTCATGTATTCTTGAGACCATTCCAATTCTTGGGCGATCGCCTCTAGGTAAGACAAATTTAATGGGGAGTAGTCTTCTTTATTTGGTACATAGCCAGCAGCGGCGGCCACTGGTTTGCCATGGTCTTCCAAAATCAGGAAGTCCGCTACGTTACCCCAATTGGAAGCATTCGCCCTGAGTTCCGCCTCAATAAATTGCAAGGCCGTAGTTCCAGTGCCATGCAACAGGTCTTCCCAAAAACAGTGATTCAACGGTGGCAAAGAGGCTTCATACTCAATTCTAGCCAGGAACGGAATATCGGCAGTCGTTGCTTTGCGAGTATCTAGCGTTGCTAACATCAGAACTCCTTTGGGGATAATCCCCGTAAAAGATACAATCTGTATGCATCCTAAGATAAAGGAGCATTCCCTTCCTTGTCAAGATACATACTGTCTGAATGTTAAATTCAAGAAATCCATTATGTCTGCCAAGTTAACTAAGGCTGAGCAAACTCGAAGAACTCGACGGGCTATCCTTGAGCGAGCGCGTCACTTATTCGCCACCAAGGGGTATGGGGGCACGGGAACCGAAGAAATCATCAGTGAATTGGGGGTTACCAGGGGAGCTTTATATCATCAGTTCAACGATAAGCTGGGGGTATTTAAAGCCGTCATCGCTGAGGCCTATGGCGAGATAACGGACTACATCCAAACAAAAATTCAACCCCTAGATGACAATTGGCAACAGTTAATCATCGGTTGTCAGGCATTTCTGGAAGTCGCTCAGCAGAATGAACTGCGGCGCTTAGTTTTTATTGAGGCTCCGGCCGTTTTGGCGGTGGATGACCTGGGGGAAATTGATCAGTACGGCTTTGCTCTACTCCATGAATCGATTCAGATAGCTGTCGCTGAGGGGCAACTAAGCACAATCGATGCAGAGGGATTTGCCCACTTAGTCAATGGTTCGTTGAATGAGTTAGCATTCTGGGTTGCCCAGTCTAATGACCCTGAGCGATTGAAAACAGCACAATCTCTGGTGGAGACATTGCTGATGCGCCATCGTAGTTAACAGAGGGGCATAAAGTTTTGACCTTAAATTAAGGCGATCGCCAAGAATTACACTTGAGAGCACACTATTTTTATTTGCAATAAAAGTTTATCTAAAATCCTTGACGTAGAGGAATGTTTTTCTAAAAACCGGAGTAAAATTTTTATAAAGTTACTTGTACGAGTGCTTGTTGTTGCGTTTGGTGTTGATAAATTATGGAAAAGATAATTGTTATATTGATATTGAGAAATAGAGTTATTTCTAAGTTTGATATTTAGTATTTGAATTTTTGATCGCGCTGTTATTTTTTAATAATAAATTACTACAAAACTTATGGATGATTTACTTCTTGATCGCTACCAAATAGTTAAATCCCTGGGTTCTGGAGGATTTGGGGAAACATTTTTGGCAAAAGATACCCAAATACCGTCCCAAAGACTGGTGGTGATAAAACGTTTAAAGCCAGCTAATGCAAGCAATAGTATGTCAACTGAATTAATTGAAAAACTATTTGAGAAGGAGGCGGCGGTCTTAGAAGAACTGGGTAACAATAGCAGTCAAATCCCTAAACTTTATGGTTATTTTTCCAATAATGATGAATTTTATTTAGTGCAGGAATATATTCAAGGAAAAAGCTTAAATGAAATTGCTCCTGTTGGAATTGAGCAAGCAAAAACAATTATTTCATCCCTAATCACAATCCTCAAATATATCCATAGCAAAGGTATTATTCACCGAGATATTAAACCGGAAAATATCATTATCAGAGATAGTGATCATTTACCTGTGCTAATTGATTTTGGTGCCGTCAAGGAAACCATGGGAGTTGTTACCCTTGGTTCTGGTTCCACTGTTAGCTCCGTGGTTATTGGCACCAGAGGCTTTATGGCTCCTGAACAAAGTGCCGGCCGGTCTGTTTTTAGCACGGATCTTTACGCTTTGGGTCTGACAACTATTTACGCTATGACCAAAAAGCTCCCCGTTGAATTTGCCACCAGTCAGTTAACGGGGGAATTAGATTGGCAAAGCGATGTTCCAGAAATAGACTCCAACCTGGCGAGGGTGATTGATAAAGCAATTCAAATGGAGCCGAGTCGCCGTTACCCAACAGCAGAGGCAATGTATCAGGACTTAAATGTTAGCAAAATGCAGACAGAAATAATTACTAATGTTCCTAAACGCACTACAACAAATTCTAGTGAATCAACGCAAGTTATTAGTCCAATACCAACATTTATCCCTAATAATACTACTAATTATGGAAATAAAACTTCTGGTTCCGGAAATAAAGTAGTGATAGCACTAGGAGTTATCTGTTTCTTAGCATTTTTAGGTCTGGGAAGTGGATTTATGTATGTACAGCAAATTAATCATCAAGCTGCATTAAAGACTCTTAAGGCTGAGAAAGAAAAGCAGGAAGCTGAACAGAAAAAATTACAAGCTGAAAAAGAAAAAATAGAAGCAGAACAAAAAGTTATAGAAGCGCAGATAAATCAGCAAGAGGCAGAAGCCAGGCTAGAGAATGAAAGGGCGACGCAAAGTATTTTGTCAACAAATTTAAATCCAGCCCCTGCTCCTCCACCCCCAGTATCATCTAATGCTTCCATCTCTAGGGACGCGGCGGTCGAAGTTGTCAGAGGATGGCTATATGCCAAGGGGGACGCTTTTGGACCTTCTTACAATCGTGGAGTTATTGGTAATTATTTAGCTGGTACAGCCTATGATTGTAACGTTAAATCCGTCAATTGGTTACAAGAAAATGGAGCTTATTACACTTATGGAGTTCAACGAATAGATGATATTGAAAGTTTTAGTGCCAGTGGCAATAGTGCAACAATTTCTGTTCGATTTACTGAAGATAGAACACTTTATAATGCTAACGGTGAAATAGACAGAAATGCCAGCAAGTTTGGGACAGTAAACATGACATACAACCTGGAAATGATTGGAGGAACACCCAAAATCACTTACTTCCGCTTACCCGGATGTTAATCTTTATGTTTTTAATTTTATTGCTTAGTGTTTAATCATGGATAATCATAATTTGTCAGAACAAGAAGAGAACTCTGAAATAAACGACGTAAATGACAATATTAAGCACAAGCAAAATAATCGAAAAAATAGGAGATCTAAAAAACATAGTCTTGAATCTCAAATTGCGTACTTTCAAAAATCTAGACAAATTGAAGAAAAAAACGAATCCAATAAAACACTTAATTTTTCTCAGTTTATTTTCTTGTTTTTAACTATCACCCCATTATTTTTTAGTTTGGCAATTTTTCTTTCAAAAACTGTCTTTAAAGAACAGACACAACAAATTACCACATCGGAGGAATCAAAAATTCTTATAGAGAACGACCAAATTTTAGTAGAAGGAATAGATTTAGAACCGAAGTTACCACCAATACCGAATAATCTCTCTAGTAATAGTCTGGCTAACCAGGGAATAAGTAATAATTTAGAGAATCAAGAAAACAACCAATATATTGATAATCAATTCCAACAAAACAAAAATCAAGAGCTAGAAAAAATAATTGATCAAATTCTTGCGCTTTGTAAAAATTCTGGGCTTTCAACACAAAATTTATCTATTACATTATTAGACGTAAATACCAGAGAAATAGCTGGTTATCAATCTGAAAAGTTAAGATACCCGGCAAGTGTTGTTAAAATATTTTGGCTTGTAGCGGCTCTTAACAAATTACCTCAAGCAAACAATCAAGCGTCCCTGATCATTAATATAGAAAAAATGATCAGAGAATCCGATAATGATTCATCGGGTTACGTAGTTGATTGGTTGACCAACACAACATCAGGGCAGTCTTTAGACAACACTGAATTTGGAAAATGGGCGGAAAAACGACGTTCATTAAATACATTTTTTCTCCATATTATGGAAATTTAGATATAACCCATAAGACTTTTCCACTTCCTAAACAAAATTATTTTAAACCTGAAGGTAGAGACTTGCAGCTAAGAGGTGGAAATATAGAGAATCCAGTTCGCAATAAAATATCAACCGAACAAACCACCTTTTTAATGTACCATATCGTAAGCGCTCCAGATCTCAACTACGCTAAACAATTATTAACAATCAACCTTGCAACTTTCAATTGGAAAAACCCCAATATAAACTACTTTAATCCTGTAATGAATTTGTTTGGTGAATCATTACCGACAGATATTGAATTTGTTTCTAAAGCTGGCTGGACGAGCCAAACTCGTCAAGAAACTGCCTACATTGCAACAATGGATGGAAAAACTAAATACATATTGACCGTCTTTGCCGAAGATCCAGATTATTCTAAAGATAAGACTATTTTCCCAGCTATTTCTAAAAAAGTTTTTGAATTGATGTCAAATCAATAAAAGTCAATCATGACCGAATTAGTTCTCAATAGATATGAAATAGTCGAATCCCTTGGCTCAGGAGGATTTGGTGAAACATTTCTTGCCCGTGACACTCACATACCATCCCAGCGGTTAGTGGTGGTCAAACGGCTGAAACCCGCCAATGAGCAAAATAATACTTCCACAGAATTAATTGCAAAGCTATTCAAAAAAGAAGCGGCGGTTTTAGAAGAACTGGGCAATGGTAGTTCCCAAATTCCTAAATTGTACGGCTATTTTTCTGAAAATGACAAATTTTATTTAGTGCAAGAATATGTCAAGGGTATCAGCCTTAGCCAAGCCGGAAAAATCACTCCAGACCAAGCTAAAACTATTTTGCTTTCCCTCCTTGAAACCCTTAAATATATCCATAGCAAAGGCATTATTCACCGGGATATTAAGCCGGAAAATATCATCCTGCGGGATGGCGATCAATTACCAGTCTTAATTGATTTTGGTGCCCTCAAAGAAACCATGGGAGTTGTTACCCTAGGCTCTGGTTCTACTGTTAGCTCTATGGTTATTGGCACCAGGGGCTTTATGGCTCCGGAACAAAGTGCTGGCAGATCCATGTTTAGCACCGACCTTTATGCCCTTGGGTTAACAATTATTTATGCTCTTACCCAAAAATTACCCATCGAATTTGCCACCAGCCAACTAACGGGAGAATTAGATTGGGAAAGTGATGCCCCAAATATTGATCCTGGGCTAGCAAAAGTGTTGGAAAAAGCCATCCAAATGGAATTGAACAGACGTTATGCCATGGCAGAAGAAATGTATCAAGATGTGCAATCTTTACATATTTATACACCTCAGTTATCTAGCTCAATGGAAACTGTTAGGGTTTTACCAAACAATGATTATGTGCATAGCGCTAGCTCAAATAGCACCGCCCCCACAGTGGTGTTTGATTCCGATAAGTTTTATCCCCAAGAGAATAAATCTTCTAATAATGCCTTAACTATTATCGCCATTTTAGTCGGTGCTGTGATTATTGCCGTTGGCGTGGGAGGGGGAATATTTATGATTTACCAAATCAAAAAAACTGAAGCAAGAATTGCCCAGGTAGAAAAAGAAAAACAGCAAGTGGAACTTAAACGAATTGAAGTAGAACAAAAAGTTGCCGAAGAAACCAAACGCCAGCAAGAGTTAGAGCAACAACGCATTGAACAGGAAAGGCAAAAATTGGCGGAAGAAAAACAAAGGCTAGAAAGACAACGGGCAGAAAGTGTACAATCCACTAGACCTAGTGCAGCGGATTTTATTCGTAACCATTATGCTAATCTTGACGCTGGGGATTATAGTAATACCTGGGACAGACTTAGCTCTAACTTCACCAGTTCATTAAGCTATGCTGACTATACCGACTGGTGGAATAATGTAGCAGAAATAAGATTGCAAGATGCTTCCTTAATTTCCCAGAATGATAGTAATGCCAGAGTAAAAGTTAATCTTAGCTATGTTATGAACGATGGCAGAGTTGTTTGGGATCAAAAACCTTTTATTAATTTAGTTTGGGATAACTATTCTGACGAATGGTTAATTGACAGTAAAAATTAAAATATAATTATGTTGCTGATGGGGCAAAGGAAGTAAGTCTAGCGAATAATGGCTTTTCCTTGATCAATTGACCAACATTAAGAACAGAAAATCCAACTACATTTAAGTAAAATCTTCATCGGTAATAAAAATATGGCTAGCCAGCGAGATCAGTTTTTTAAAGAAATTTATGAGATTGATCCCAATAATGATGCCTACATGATTGAAGTTGCCCTGGATAGCTATGCCGACATTTTTAGCGAATGGGATCCAGCCCCCTTCAAACGTCGGGATTTAGACGCTGATTTACAAATTTATCTAGAAGCTGGTGCAGAGGATATTCCCGATCGCCATGGCATCGAACTCTGCTTTATTTTGCCCCCTGGCACCAGAGACATGCAGGCTGAGAAAGAATTTTTAACTGGACTCAGAAATAGCTTTGTTTTTAAAACCTATCAACTACGCAAAGAAATCAAAAAAGATAATCATTTTATCTTGCGCTACATGGTTATGGGTTTTGCCCTCCTCTGGCTTGGTTACACCGTCCCTAGTCGTGTATCACAAGGAACCATTAGTTCCATTATTGCGGATGGTATTTTTGTTGGTGGTTGGGTTTTTCTCTGGGAAGCAGTGTACCTTTTCTTCTTCACCAATCGAGACTTGTACATGAAACATCGTACCTATCGTAGATTACAACGCGCCCCCGTTATCTTCCGGGAAATAAACATCCCTTAAGTTTAGTTCTATTCCATCCTAACCAAAAATCAATTGCCTTTTTGGAGCAATGGAAAAAAATGATGACGAATGAAAGCAATAGGCTATATTTAACCCTGACTATTCATAGTTCATTAACGGTGATGGAAGCCCTCACCTATGCCGCCAAATTACGACTGCCCCAAGATGCTGATCTTAACGAAATTATCAACAAAACTTTAGCGCAAATTGAAATGGAGGAACAGCACAATGTGCTAGTCAAGAAGCTGAGCGGCGGCCAATTCAAGCGGGTTTCCATTGGGGTGAAATTATTGGTAGATCCCAAACTATTTTTCCTCGACGAACTTACTTCCGGGCTAGATCCAGGACTGGATAAAAAAATGATGCAACTATTACGAAAATTAGCGGATCAAGGGCGCACCATTGGCCAAAATTCAACCACTGTACCAACTTGTCCACGCCATAATTTGTAGTCCGGTAAATCAGCGGTCAACGCCACAATATCTAATAATTTGATTGGATACCCTGTCATTTTTTTGCCTCCAGTAACTACAACGGTTAGCAGGTGGTAATCTCGTAACTTTTGAGCCATAGTCAATATTCAGTCCGCTGCACCGCAGTGTTGAATTGCTGGCGCTGGGCAACCTGAATCAACAGTCGCAATGCTTCATTTACTTCTGCATCATTGGAGAAAGCTTGGGCAACATCGGGTTCTAAAAGTACTAAGTTTGTTCCTGCACGATATCGGTTGATATATTTACCTCTAACACCTCCCTGCATTTTGGAAAAATCGTACTCTGAGCGTAATTCATCTTCCATTTCATTTTCAACTTCCTTCTTCATAGAACATCTTCTCCTGCCGAGTTGATTTTCGGGCACTTATGATTCGGGCTTTTTCTCCTCAGTCAGTATGGGCGACAACTAAAAGCTGTCCAAACCGAGACATACCAATAATAATGTAGCGGTTCTCTCCAATGGAATGATCAGGATCGGGGAAGGTTACGGATAGAGAGTCATTAAATACAGTTGCAGCCTCCTGAAAAGAGACACCATGCTTTTCAATGTTTAGTTCTGCTTTCTCTGGGTTCTATTCAAATTCCATATGTGCAACCCTTCTTAATCTTTACAAGCAAACTTAGGAGCATGAAAAAAACTTAACGTTTCAACTTTGCTGGTTGAATCAACTTATTTGCCATTAAACGTACTCCAAGATAAATTTTTTCTAAATCAGCGCGAACGGCATTGTAGTGATTCACATTCTGCGAATACATGGCTTGCCACTGCGTTTTCCAGGGTCAATTGTGATGATCTGTTGATAGTCCATATAAAATTGGCATGAAAGAGTATTTGTTTATTAAATCGGAAACTCTTGCTGCTACAACTACGATGCCAACAGCGATTTTTATTAATGCTCCTGACATGTTTATACAAAGTGTTCAGATATAACGTGGACCTCAGCCAGCCGACGGCCACTTGGATAGAGCAAAACAAAGCAACACCATATTTTGCTGCAATTATTTGTTATTTTGACGAGTTAGAATCAGCTTTAGACTTTGCGACCAAATAGATGATTGCACTAGCGGCAAACTCCAAAAAAAACGTTGCTTCAGCCTCATTGAGTGGTTGAGGTGAAGTACCACCGTGACGTACAAAATCTTTGTTGCTAAGCATACCGTATGCACTGCTGATTAGCTTGATAATGTCCGCATCCAAGTTACTCTGCTTTTTGATCAGCTGACCGAGGGTAGAAGACTTATCATTTCTAAGCACTTTAAGGCAAGATTCTACTGAGTTGATAGATTCCTTGATAGAGTTTTCGTAGTCGGGCGGGGTGGAATAGATAAAGTTTTTTGCCTTTAGCCATTGGTTTTGAATTGGAGTTAATTGATCGTTTTCGTTTAGTAAAGCATTCACAATCAACCAGTTTCGCGGTTCTTTGGCTGTACGTTTTCGGCGACCAATATCGAAAATAACATCTGAGTAGATCTCTCCAACCAGTTTTCTGCGTGACGCCCACGTAGAACCACATGCGCCATAAAACGCCTCAATGGTCTTGAATTCGTTTGGGTTTGAGTAGCCAGCTTTATCAAGTAATACATCTAAATCGATGAAAAGCTCTTGGTATTCTTTCGGCTGGCTTTCCGTTCGTCCATCAGTTGCGTAGGCGATCATTAACTTCTTGATCTTCTCAATGTGACATTCAATCTCTTGAAGTAGCAACATTCGGTGGCAAGCAGAAAAGTCTCTGGGCAAGTCGCTCTATTGGAATAACTCCTAGTTATTCCGTAGGGTGCTGAATAATAACTCAATCCGAGGGGAATAATACCACAGATTTATTTTGAGTAATGCAGGTAAGCCTATGATGTCAGCCTTCAATGGTTCATTGCTACCAGCTTGCAACAAAAAATCTCCCGATCGCCGGGAGAATTAAGGGGGCTGTACTTAGAATGACAACCCTAAAACGTTAATTTTTTTTCTAGCGTTTGACCAGCTTTTTGCGAGCCACCTTCCGCAGACGGATGGATTCAGGGGTAATTTCCACCAATTCGTCGGGGCCAATATATTCCAAAGCCCGTTCCAGGTTCATATCTTCCGGGGCTTGCAGTTGCACCAATTCATCCCCGGTGGCGGAACGGTGGTTAGTTAACTGCTTAGTTTTGCAAACGTTCAATTCAATGTCCTGGGGTCGGTTATGTTCCCCGATGATCATGCCTTTGTAAACCTTGGTGCCGGGGGTAATGAAAAATACGCCCCGATCCTCAGCATTTTTCATAGCGTAGAAAGTAGCAACCCCTTCCTCAAAGGCCACCATCACACCGTTGTAACGGGTTTCCAACTCACCACTCATGGGACGATATTCCAAAAAGCTGTGGTTCATAATGCCTTCCCCCCGGGTAATGCGGATGAAATCCCCCCGGAAACCCAGTAAGCCCCGGGCTGGGATGACAAACTCCAATTGGGTGCGGCCGTTGACACTGGTTTGCATATCCTGCATTTCCCCCCGCCGTTGCCCCAGCCGTTCAATGCAAGCCCCCACAGCGGCTTCAGGCACATCTAAAACCAGATATTCCACCGGTTCACAGGGTTGACCATTGACTTCCCGATAAATAACCTGGGGCTGGGCCACTTGGAATTCATAGCCTTCCCGCCGCATGGTTTCAATCAAAATGCCGAGGTGTAATTCCCCCCGACCGGAGACCAAAAACTGTTCAGCACTTTCCCCGTCTTCTACCCGCAGGGCCACGTTGGTTTCCAATTCTCGATTGAGGCGATCGCGGATCTGGCGGGAGGTGACAAATTTGCCTTCCTGACCGGCAAAGGGGGAGTCATTAACGGAAAAGGTCATTTGTAGCGTTGGCTCATCCACCTTGATTAGGGGTAAAGCCTGGGGTTCATCGGGACAAGTTAGAGTTTCCCCAATGTTGGCATCGGCAAAACCGGCGATCGCCACAATGTAACCGGCGCTGGCTTCCGGCAGTTCAATACGGCTGAGGCCATCAAAGCCTAGGAGTTTACTCACCTTCCCCTTGGCAATGGAACCATCTTCTTTGACTAGGGCGGCCTGTTGTCCCGCCTTAACGGTGCCGTTGTGGATGCGGCCAATGATAATACGCCCTAAATAATCGGAGTAGTCCAGGGTGGTTACTTGCAATTGCAAAGGCTTGTTGGGGTCCCCGGCCGGGGGCGGTACGTGGTGCAAAATCGCCTCAAACAAAGGTTTCATGTCTTCGGATTCATCTTCCAGACTTTCCTTGGCAAAACCCGCTAAACCGGAAGCGAAAAGGGTAGTGAAATCACATTGGTCATCATCGGCCCCCAATTCCACAAATAAATCAAATACTTTATCTACCGCCGTGTTGGGATCGGCCCGGGGACGATCAATTTTATTGACTACCACCAGGGGCCGCAGACCTTTTTCCAACGCTTTTTTGAGTACAAAGCGGGTTTGGGGCATGGGGCCTTCGTTGGCATCGACGATCAACACACAGCCGTCCACCATTCCCAGTACCCGTTCCACTTCCCCGCCAAAGTCGGCGTGCCCAGGGGTATCGACAATATTAATTAGGGTATCTTGGTAGCGAACCGCCGTATTTTTCGACAGAATGGTGATGCCCCGTTCCCGTTCCAGGTCGTTGGAGTCCATTACACACACCGGCACGTCTTCCCCTTCCCGGAAAATTCCCGATTGTTTTAACAGGGCATCAACAAGGGTGGTTTTACCGTGATCAACGTGGGCAATGATGGCGACATTGCGGATGGGAAGAGACATATTCGGGCAAGCGGCTTCAGTGTCCGCAGTAACAATTTGTAATATTCAGTCTATCTTACCCTTGTCTTATCCGGAGCAAAGCCTTCAGCAAATAAGCTTAATTACCAACAATGTATTTATGCAAAAAGCTATTGGCGGCCAAAATATTTAACGGTTCACTAAAGCAGTAGCCCTGCATGAAAAAGCAATTGAGGCCGTCCAAAATATTAACCTGCTCTTCCTGTTCCACCCCTTCAGCCACCACCTTAAGGTTAAAGGTCTTACCAAGACTGATGAGGGTTTCCATCATGGTTAGATTCTGGGTATTTTCCGGGTCTTCGAGTAGTCGTGCGGTTAAGGATTTATCAATTTTTAGCTTATGGAAAGGTAAATCCTGTAGACAACGGAGGGACATATAATCAGTGCCAAAATCATCCAAGGAAAAACAAACGCCGTAGTTATGGAGATTGGTGATGATTTGTTGGGCCAGTCCAAAATCTTTCATCACCGTAGATTCTTGGATTTCCAACTCCAAATAATGGCTCTCCATTTTCGCCATGGCGATCGCCTCCATGACCATATTTTTCAGCAAGGGATGGTAGAACTGCCTTTCGGAAATGTTGACAGAGACCAAAAAAGGAGTTTGCAATTGCTTTTGCCACAGCACATTTTGCTGACAAGCCGTCTCTAAAATCCAGCGTGTCAAAGGTACCATAAACTCCGTTTGGTCACTCCAGGGTAAAAACTGGCCCGGGGGCAGAAGTCCCTTTTGGGGGTGTTGCCAACGGATAAAAGCCTCCATGGCCTCAATGTTTTTTTTGCGCCAATTAATCTGGGGCTGATAATACAATTCCAGCTCGTGTTGCTCCAGGGCCCGCAATAAACGCTTTTCAACGATCGCCAAACGTTTTTGGTCAGATTCAGACAGTATTGATTCAGCTTGGGGAGAACCGACCCGCACATCCACCATTGTTGGCGAGTGGTCGTCGCTAATCTCTTGCTCCGGATGGGTTGTCTGGGGCAATAGGGGTTGCAAATTCTCCCGGATATGGCCAATGAGATCATCCACCTGTTCTCCATCCGCCGGATAGAGAGCCACCCCATAGGTAATTTCTGGTTGGAAAGGCCTGCCCCCCGCCATCACCGGGGCTAGAACTGGTTTCATCAAACGCTGGGCAATGCCCAACAAACTGTTGGTATCCTGGACCTGGGACACCAGGAAAATAAACTCATCCTTATCCCAACGGGAAACAATATCTCCATTGCGTAGGTTACCCTTCAGTTTTTGCCCCGCCTCCTGGAGAAAAGCGTTGGCCACCGCGTCTCCCCGTTTGCGCTTGAGATCAGACCAATTATTGATTTGGCAAAGCAAAATCCCCACCTGCATATGGTGGCGGCGGGCATTGGAAAGGGCAATGTTTAAATACTCTAAAAACAGGGTCTGGTTCGGCAAATCCGTCGCCGTATCCAGATAGGATTGCTCATGGAACGTTTCATCGTTGGAACTAGCCAACCAATCCACACCCTCCCTGACATTATAGCTAGAAGCAATTTGGGCGGAAATGCCTTCATTATGTGGGGAAGTTTGGGGGAGAATTTCCACTGGCTGAGAAGCGGAATCCCCAAATCCCTCCCCGGTGACGTGGTAGCTGGCATTGATGCTACAGCCAAAATTAATCAAATCACCATTTTTCAACTCATGGATGAGGCGTTTTTCTCCATTCACAAAGACGCCATTCTGACTTTTATTCCCCTCTAGATCGCCGTCAATAATCCAAAAACACTCTTCATTGGTCTTGCTATTGGTTTTCCGCATCAAGGTGGCATGGTGCCGGGAGGCCTGGCGGGAGTGGATCTGGATGCTAGTGCCAGAATGGCGACCAATGGAATACTGTTGTTCGTCCAGGATTATGGTTCTTCTTTGGTTGGCATCTTCTAGAACTAGTATGTGTTGCTTCATAGAGAATTAGGGAACTATCAATTCTAAGTTATGCCAGAGAATCAGCCTTGATTTTATTCTGACTCAAAAGCTCCGTGGCGGCATCAACTTTGAGGGGTTTGCTGAACCAAAAACCTTGGATCTCCTGGCATTGCAGTTTCTGTAGTACTTCCAACTGTTCCTGGGTCTCCACCCCCTCACTGATCATACGAATACCTAGTTTTTTCCCCAGGGTCATAATGCCGGTGACGA
This sequence comes from Synechocystis sp. PCC 6714, assembly GCF_000478825.2. NCBI lineage: Bacteria > Bacillati > Cyanobacteriota > Cyanophyceae > Synechococcales > Merismopediaceae > Synechocystis > Synechocystis sp. PCC 6714. The sequence continues at coordinate 2,000,524 of NZ_CP007542.1, forward strand.
TCGCCTCATTGACGGGACTATGGTCCAAATTTTCAATAAAGGACTGGTGAATCTTGATAGCGGGAATTCTAAACTGTTGCAAACAGGACAAACTGCCTGAACCAATACCAAAGTCATCTAGGGATAGATTAACCCCCATGGCAACCAACTGCTCGATCGCCCGGCGGGAATAATCAATGTTTTCCATAATGATACTCTCGGTCACCTCGATGGTCAGCCAGCGGGGCTCCAACTGGGTCTCCTCCACGATACTTTGGATATTGGCAATCAAGTGGGGATTTTGAAATTGGTTCAAACAAAGGTTAATGCATACTGGCAGAGGGGCAATCCCCGCCATTTGCCATTGCCGATTCTGTTGGCAGGCGGTTTTTAAAATCCATTCCCCAATGGGCACAATCAAATCGGTCTTTTCCGCCAGGGGAATGAGGTTAACGGGGGAAATCTCACCAATTTCGGGATGGTGCCAGCGCAACAGAGCCTCCATGCCAGTGATCTCCCCTGTATCAACCTGGAGAATGGGCTGATAGGTCAAATAGAACTGATGCTTGTCTAGGGCTTCGTAGAGGAGGTTTTCCAAACGGAAAAAGAGGTTAGCTTTGGAGGCGGCCTTTTCGTTAAAGAAGGCAAAGGAATCAAAGTGTTTTTCTTGAATCTGCTCCAGGGCCGTATGGGCGTTTTTCAGCAGAGTAGCTCCGTCTCCCCCTCCATCGGGATAGACCGCAATGCCCACCTTGCCCTTGAGGTGAATTTTTTGCTTAGCCACATCAATGCCCTCTTCAAGCATAGCCAGCATTTCCTTGACCATTTCCGTCAGGGTTTGGTCATCCCCCGGCTCCTTGAGCAGAATGGCAAATTGTTTTCCCTGCCAACGACAGGCCAGGCCTTTTTTCTCTGTCCATTGGCTGAGACGTTTAGCAACGGTTTTGAGCAGAATTTCCCCACACCCTAGCCCGAAGGCATTGATCATTCGTTCGTAGTTGTAAAAATTAAGAAATAATATGGCTAACCGACTTTGATCCCGCTGTACTTTCGCCAAGGCGATCGCCAACTGCTCTTCAAAAAAAGCATGGTTAGGCAGGCCCGTCATGGGGTCATAGAACGTGTGCTGGGCGAGGCTAGCTTCCGCCTGTTGTCGCCGGGTAATATCAATTAGATAACTGCGAATAATACGATTTTCAGTCAAATAATGGACATACTGCTCATAGCATTCATCTCCATTTTTCACCTCCCGCAGGAGCAAATTCCCCCGTACATTCTGGGCTTGGTTAAGCAAACCTTCCAAAATAGGATGACCCACCCCTCTGTCGTTAATATCCCGAAATTTAATGCTAGCAGGGGGATTTAAATAGACAATTTTGCCGTTAAAATCAATTTCTACAATGGGATGGGGACTAAGCTCTGCAAAGGAAGAGAAACGCACCAAATCAGCAGAGTTGGGCAGCAAACGGGAGGCGTCCTGTTCCTCCTCATTAATGATGGTGGATTTGCTAGTGTATTCCCCCATACTCTGGCGGGATATATCCTCAAAAGACATGGCCTCCAGGGGATTAAACATGGCAATTTCCAGGGAGGTGGAGACAATGTAGTAGCTTGCTTTGGACTGACTGCCAAATAGGATCACATCCCCGTGCTGGAGGTCATGGGACTCGCTCCCCTGACCATTAATAATTAGCCCGTTCGTACTTCTGTTGCCTTCTAAATCCCCATCTAAAATCCGATAGGAATAGCCTTCATTTTGGGGGGTGGGTTTGATGCGAATTAAAGTGGCGTGGTGACGGGATACCACCTGGTCGTAAATGACAATATCATTGCTGGATTCCCGTCCGATAGAATAGGTGGGTTCGTCCAAGGAGATAATACGACGGGCTTTTTGATCTTCGATCACAAATATATGTCGAAATTCAGGCAGGTTGGTCATAACAGCAAGGATAGGCGGATGGGCAAGGGAAAAACATCTATCTTGACCCGATGGTGGAGACAAAATCTGGCTAAATTGCTACCCCCCCTCTAGTTTGACATAACCCCTAGCGCTTTGATCGCACCTCTTAGCCAAACTTTATTAAGGCTTTAGCTTGGATTTAGCCTAGCTCTCAATGGTGAGGATTTGTGATTAGTTTTAGCCGACGACATAGACATTAACTTTGGTGTAATTGTTTTTGTAAAAGTTGTCCTATTTCCCGTTTACGTAGAGGACGACTAAATAAAAATCCTTGTACTTCTTGACATTGCAGTTGGCGTACTAGGCTGAGTTGAGCTTCCGTTTCCACTCCTTCCGCCACCAGGCGATATTGGAACCCTTGACTGACCACAAGGATGGATTGGAGAATGGCCATTTCCTGGGGAGTGCCCCGCAACTGGGAGATCAAACTCTGGTGAATTTTAATAGTAGTGAGGGGAAATTGGGTGATAAAACCGATGCTTATTTGCCCCCGTCCAAAGTCGTCCAGGGCAATTTTGACTCCGAAGCTTTTTAAGTCTTGGATGATTGCCAAAGCTTTGGCCGGTTGTTGGCGCAGAGTACTTTCTGTAATTTCTAGCTCCAACCATTGGGGATCTAAGCCGGTTTCATTGAGGGTTTTGGCCACCATCATCACTAGATCTGGACGGTAAAATTCCGGGGCTGATAGGTTAATGGCCATGGGGCGCAGGGGGAGTCCATCTTTTTGCCAATCTAGATTTTGTTGACAGGCAGTCTGCAAGATCCAATTGCTGAGCTCAAAAATGAGGTTACTCTGGGCGGCAATGGGGATGATTTTATCGGGGGCAATGTCCCCCACTTCTGGATGTTCCCACCGGAGTAGGGCTTCGATGGTGGTAACCTGCTCACTTTGGAGATGAATTTGGGGTTGGTAATGGAGAGTGAGTTGTCGTTTGGCGATCGCCTGTTGGAGGAGGTTTTCTAGGCGAGCTTGATAAAGGGCGGCGGTGCTAAATTTGGCATCGTAAAACTGATAGTGATTGAAGCCGGTTTGGCGCACTTTCTGGAGGGCGGTATTGGCCCGGGACAATAAATCTTCGGCCCGGTTGCCATCGTTGGGATAGGCCGAAATACCGATGTTAATGTTGAAAATAATTTCCCTTTCATGGACTGTGAGGGGATTTTTTAAACGGTCGATGATTCTTTCCGCCAGACGAATAGAATCCTGGGGACTTTTAATTTTGGCCAGGATAATTACCAATGTGCCACTGTCCCATTGGCCAATGGTGTCCCCGGAACGCATACAGTCGGCGATCGCCCCGTGGAAAGCCATAAACACCTCATCGCCAAAACTAAAGCCATGGGCCTGGTTAATGCGGTTGAGAATTTCCAAATGGATGAACATGACCCCCATGAGGTGCTGGTGGTGGGCCGCCGCGTCAATGGCTAGGGACAACTCTTTTTGCAAATTGATGCGGTTGGGTAACTTGGTAATGGGGTCATATAAAGCTTGGTTGGCTAAAGTTTCTGAATAGCCCTGGCGGCCCCGGGGGGTACGCATAACAAAACAGTAGAGGTCTTTCCCGTCCCACGATTGGCGGTACACATCGCCCTTGACCTGTACCGTTTGTCCTTCTCGGTTGCGATATTCCAATTCCGGCACCGGCAAATAATCTTGGGTTTCCAAGTTAATCAACAATTCTTCAATCAGAGGCCGTTCTGCGGCCATCAGTTGATAGAGGGTGAGGTCAACAATTTCCGATTCTTCGTAGCCCAATAGCTGGCAAAAAGCGCTGTTAGCTTCCACAACAGTTTTAGTGCGCGCATCTACCAAGAGAAAACCCGTGGCCGTATGTTCACGATAGGCACGTAAGCGATAGCGTAGTTCATTGAACTGTTGCTCCATTTTGCGGTGTTCAGTCACGTCATCGCTGTAGCAAAGCAAACGGCTCCGGTCAGGACTCAGAAAAACCCGCTGATGGAAAATTTTGTTCCCGATGGCAATATCCCGCTCCATCTGTAAACCTTCCCGCGCTAGGGATAGATTGGTCAGTCCTTGGATGAGGGGATGCTGGACTTGGATAACCATTAAATCCGGAAATAAAGCTTTGGCAGCGCCATTGGCGTAGAGTACCCGTCCCGCTATGGTCAACTCAACAATCAACTGGGTGCTGTTTTCACTCAGGGTACCCAGGGGATTATTGCTTTGTACTGTGGAACTACGACCAACGTCGGCGAGTTCATCGTTGTACACCACCGCTGTGGAAAAAGCCGGATCTTCCCCCACTTCCACTGCTTCATGGTCAAATCCCGATCCTTCCCCATAGTCCTGCTCCGCTATGGCAAAGTTGAGGGGGTCCACATAGGTTTCCCCTCCCCCGGGATTGGCCGCCACTGGGGCCGGTTCTACCCCATAGGGATGCTCCTCTGATTCTGTGGTCAGATTCATGATGTGGTAACTAGCTTTGGATTTATTACCAAACCGAATTACATCCCCGTGCTCCAACTCGTGGGAAAGACAATATTGGCCATTGACCACTACCCCATTGGTACTGCGTTTCCCCTGGAGATTACCGTCAATTAATCTATAGGTGTATTGATGATTCTGATAGTCGTTAACCCGGATCAAGGTCGCATGGTGACGGGAAACTTGGCGATCATAAATGGGAATGGCACTGCTAGGGTCCCGGCCAATGTCGTAGGTATTTTCTTCCAGGGAAACGATGCGGCGAGACTTCTGATCCTCAATGACCAGGACGTGGCGGACAATGGAATCGTTACTCATTGGTGGCATTACTCAAGGAATGATTTTGTTTGATTGGGGAGGATCTTGGTTTAGCCCTGGGGAGCCCCAGAATTCGTTAGTCTGGGGTTGGCACCACAAACACACAACAGTTGGCATGGTGAAAGACATAGTTACCCACACTGCCGAGGAGAATTTCGCTCAGGCCCCACCGTCCTCGGTGCCCCACCACAATGATGTCGCTTTTATCCTGTTTGGCCCGCTGGCAGATAGTTTTTCCCGGACTGCCCAAAATTTGTTCTGCTTGGCATTCAATGCCCAAAGCCAATGCCTGCTGACGGCGTTTTTCCAGGGTTTCTAACCCTTCCCTTTCAAAGGCTTGCCATTGTTCCTGCCACACTTCCATCGTTAACTGACTACCCACGGCGGGGTAAATTTCGTCCATGTTGACCGGGATAGGTAGGGGGCTACCTTCCTCTTCGGCAGATAGGACATGGAGCAATAGTAGGGATGCGCCGTAGACATTAGCCAGGGATAAACCTTTTTCTAAAACTTCTTGACCTGCGGGGGACAGATCCACGGCAACGAGAATTCTGTTGAACAAGGTAACCCTCCAAGGCTTGGGGCAATGGGCAATAAATGGGCAATAATTGAGGCAAATTTAAGCAACTTCTCCGCCGGACCAAGGAATTTTCTCAATGCCCTGGCTTACATACATTGTAATCTTCGTGGGAGACGATTTCTTTTGGTTCTAGGCGATCGCCATCATCCTGACAAATGAGCCGGTAATGTCTAGTCACTGGAATACTGATCACCAGGCGATCGTGCCTAAGGCGTTTGCCATAAAACTCGCGGTAGTCATGTTGATTAGCTAAGCCTTCAAGAATTTGTCTGGCTTTGAGCACCACATTTCTAGGCAGATGGGTCAAATCAATTGGATCGGCTGCAAACGTTGCCTTCCAGGCATCCCGGGACTGTTTCTTTTCCTCTTGGTCTATTTGCTTTTGCACACAGCGGTGACATGCTTGGCCATAGCCTTTGTGGCCACAGGAGAAAGTTTTTTTACGTCTTGCCATGGTGTTTACAGTGAGGTGGAGAGTAAGAATCTGTAGAACCAAATGCTTGACAACCGCTTATCAATTAATCACCTCCCGTCAGCCCTTCTGCCGGAAATGCCAAACTCTGCCCACAGCCGCCGACATTGGGCGGTTTTTTCTAGCTTAGCGGCTAATCTTGGCCATGGCGCACCGGGCAATCAGCAAACCCATCAACTTTCGCCCATGGTTCCTTGCCAACGCTGGAGGGGCACACAGTCAATCGCCAATTGATCCAAGGTCCTAGCCACGACAAAATCCACTAAATCTTCCACCGATTGGGGCTGATGATACCAAGCGGGAATGGCAGGCACAATGCGGACTCCCGCTTCGGCCAAACTAGTAAGATTGCGTAAATGGATCAAACTGAAGGGAGTTTCCCGGGGCACCACCACCAAAGGCCGACCCTCTTTAATTTGCACGTCCGCCGCCCGCTCTAACAGGTCAGAACTCATGCCCACGGCTAATTTAGCCACAGTGCTCATGCTACAGGGCATCACCACCATGCCGGCACAACGGTAGGAACCACTGGCAATGGTGGCCCCCACATCCCCCCAACGGTGACAAATAAGTTTTCCTCTGGTTTCCCCACCTGCTTGACTGCGCCAAAATTCCGCCTGGGCCGAAGGCTCCCCTGGCATTTGAATATTTTGTTCCGCTTGCCAAACTTGGTAACTAGCCCGGGAAGCCACCAGTTCGATGGTGTAGTCCGCCGCTAGTAAATGTTTGATGGCTCTGACGGCATAAATTAGCCCAGAGGCACCGCTGACCCCCAAAATCAAAGGTTGTGCCATGGTGTTTTAATTCTTTATTAACTCTTTAAGAATCCGTACAAATTACTAGGTATGTCAGATCAAACCGTCCATTTCCAGGTCTTCGATCATTTGTAATCCCCGGGCATCCCCCAGCCGCAACAGGGCCGATTTGGCATCTTCTTTTACACCAAAATCTTCGTCTTCCACCAGAGCTTCCAGCAAAGCATCGATCGCCGTGGCATAGACCACATTGGAAGGCAGTTCCCGACACAGTTGCCCCACTGCCCAGGCACAGTTACTCCGGACAGCGGCCATTTTGTCCCGCCGCAGGGCCTCAATCAGGGGAGGAATGGTGGCAATGACATCTTCGTAGGCCAATTTGGCAATGTTGGGCAGACTACTGGCACTCCAGAGTCGCACGGCGGAAATGTCAGTTTTTAACGCATGGATTAACGGCACCAACGCCCGGCGATCGCCAGAGTTGCCCAGGGCCCAGACCACTCCCTTACGAACGTAACCATTGAAGTCTGTTTTCAAGCTTTGAATGAGGGGATCCACCGTAGTTGCATCGGTATTGCGCCCCAACGCATAGGCTACACTCACCCGCACCAGGGGACAGCTATCGTGTAATAAATCAATCAAAGGCTTAACTGCCCGGCGATCGGCAATTTCGCAAAAAGCCCGGGCCGCCAGCATCCTCTGTGGGGCTTCCCTACTAGTGAGAAGCGCCAACATTTCATCGGGGTCGGGGGGCGGGGGAGCTACATCGTCATCCAATTGGTCGAGGGGATCAACCCAGGAATCCTCCAGCAGCACATCATCTTGATTACGCATAGCTCCATATTTTCGCACGAAATCTGACCCCCTTGGCTGGGGCACCATGGTCTGGTTTACTCCGATTGAACCGGATATCATCCGGAGATAACGGATAGTAATTTTCCCGGCAAAACTCGGAAAAACTATAGTTGGGCGAGAAAATTGTCGTCCAAATCGTAGCCCAACAGTTGGGCTAGAGACCTCAGCCGGAATTGGGCCGGTAGTTGATGCTGTTTTAACCAATCCGCTAGTACAAAAACCTTGCCCATAATAAATAGATCCAACGCTTCTGGGTTAAACTGAATACCGTCCACCCGATGGAATTCGTGGGGCACCAACATGGCCGCATAGCGGGTGAATTCCCCGGCTTGCCAATCCAAACAGAGGGGAAACCAGGGATAAACGCTATCTAGGCGAATAAACCAGAGGCGTACTTCGGGAATTTCCGATAATTCCCTGGGATCTCCATCTTGTCTAATAAATTGAATATCGAACTGTACCTGTTTTTCGATGGTGGCCAGGGCTGATTCATCCATTCGATTTAGGCTCAGATCAATGGTCTGCTCCAGCCAGCATCGCACCGGGGCCAGATCTAGGCGACTCAGTTGCTCTGGGGTAATGGTAATGGAAACCATGGTTTACACCGCCCGTTTATAGGCTTCGTCCAACACTTCCGACAGGGTGGGATGGGCATGGACGTGGAACGCCAATTCTCGTACAGATTTACGATCGGCGATCGCCTGGGCCGCTTCTTGGATTAGATCGGACGCATGGATGCCGATGATATGGGCCCCCAATAATTCCCCACTGTCCTGGCGGTAAACTACTTTGGCAATGCCATCGGTTTCCTTTTCTGCCAACGCCTTGGAGTTACCTTTAAAGTACGTTTTCGCAGTACTGACCACAAACCCTTCTTTTTCCCCCAGTTCTTTAGCCTGGGCTTCTGTTAAGCCAACGTAGCTAATTTCGGGATGGGTGAAGGCCGCCGCCGGAATTGCCCGGTAATCGACCTCCGTTTTACGGCCGCAGATATTTTCCACTGCAACAACTCCTTGGCCCGAAGCGGCATGGGCCAGCATCATTTTGCCGGTGGCATCCCCCACTGCCCAAAGATGGGGAATGGGTTGACCGTCTTTAATTACTTGCATCTGATCGTTGACTTCAATGAAGCCTCGGCGATCGGTTTCTACCCCCACGGTTTCCAGTCCTAAATTTTTGGTGGCAGGAATACGGCCGGTGGCAACTAAACAAGCATCCACTTCCAGGATTTCAATAACTTCTTTGGTTTTAGCGTCAGTGAGTTCAATTTCCACCGGGGAACCCGCTTTGATTTTGGTAGCAAACACGCCGGTATAGGTTTCGATGTCCCGGGCTTTGATTAGTACCCGTTCGGCAATTTTGGCAATTTCCGGATCAAATCCTGGCATTAGATCCGGCAGAGCTTCAATCATAGTCACTTCACAACCCAGGGCCGTATAAACGTCGGAAAACTCCAAACCGATGTAACCACTGCCAATGATGGCAATCCACTGGGGCAACGTTTCCAATTTCACCGCTTCATCACTGGTAAAAACTGTTTTGTGGTCAATCTCAATGCCCGGGGGCACAAAAGGCACCGAGCCAGGACATAGCATAATCTCCTTCGCTTTGATAATGCGAGTTTCATTCTCCCCAATCACAGTTACCTCCTGGGGTCCAGAAACTTTTCCCCAACCCCGGATAGTATCTACTTTCAAACGGGTGAGGCTGTTGGTCAGGTCCGATTGGATTTTGCTGACAAGGTCGTTGGCATGGACGGCGATCGCCTCCCGGGTGAAGGTGACACCATTGACCTGGATACCTAATTGTTGCAGGTGGTCTTGGTCGGAAAATTCCCGCACCCTACCGGAGGCAGCCAGGAGCGCTTTGGAAGGGATACAACCCCGATTCACACAGGTACCCCCCATATCCTTGGCTTCGATGATGGCGGTTTTCAGGCCACATTTAACAGCATGGAGAGCGGCCCCATGGCCCCCAACCCCTGCTCCAATAATGACCAAATCGTAATCAAAATCCTGGCTCATCGTTGCTTATACCTCAATCTGTCAAGACTTTAGTGTAGGGGTTAAAGGCAACCTCTGGCCACCCTAATTGGCCCCGATTACTTGCAAGGGAGAGGCAATATAGGAGAATACAATCAACTCGATTTTGATCGAGGAAGAACTGTTATCAGGAGCCTCTATGTACATCGTTCAAATTGCCTCAGAATGCGCTCCCGTCATTAAAGCGGGGGGATTGGGGGATGTTATCTACGGGCTGAGCCGTGAACTGGAACTCCGGGGCCACTGCGTGGAACTAATTTTGCCCATGTATGATTGCATGCGCTATGACCACATTTGGGGCCTACACGATGCTTACCGTAGCTTAGAGGTGCCCTGGTATGGTAGCTCCATTTTCTGCGATGTTTTCTGTGGCTGGGTGCATGGCCGGCTCTGCTTTTTTATTCAGCCCCACTCCTCCGACAACTTTTTTAACCGTGGCCACTACTATGGCGCTTTGGATGACCATATGCGCTTTGCCTTTTTCTCCAAGGCGGCGATGGAATTTTTGCTCCGCAGTAACAAACGCCCAGACATAATTCACTGCCACGATTGGCAAACGGGGCTAGTGCCGGTGTTGTTGTACGAAATTTACCGCTTCCACGGCATGGATCGTCAACGGGTTTGCTACACCATCCATAACTTCAAACACCAGGGCATTGCTGGGGCCAATATTCTCCATGCCACCGGGCTCAATAATGACAGTTACTACTTCAGCTACGATCGCCTACAGGATAATTTCAACCCCAATGCCATCAACTTTATGAAGGGGGGGATCGTCTATTCCAACTATGTCAACACCGTTTCTCCTCACCATGCGTGGGAAGCCCGTTTTTCCGATATTTCCTGTGGTCTTGGCCATACCCTGGAAATCCACCAGCAAAAATTCGGCGGTATTTTGAACGGCTTGGACTACCAGGTGTGGAACCCGGAGATCGATCCTCTTTTGGACAGCAATTTCGGCATTAAAACCTTTGGGGATAAGGCCAAAAATAGAAAAGCCCTACAGGAAAGATTAGTGCTGGAGCAGGATGACGAGAAGCCCATTGTCTGTTTTATTGGCCGTTTGGATGGACAAAAAGGGGTACATCTGGTTCACCATTCCATCTACTATTCCCTGGAGCAGGGGGCTCAATTTGTTCTGCTTGGTTCCGCCACTGAACCGGCTCTGAGCAAATGGTTCTGGCATGAAAAGCAACACCTCAACGATAATCCCAATGTTCATTTGGAGTTGGGCTTCAATGAAGAATTGTCCCATCTCATCTACGGGGCAGCGGACATCATTGTGGTACCCAGTAATTACGAGCCCTGTGGTTTAACCCAAATGATCGGCCTCCGTTATGGGGCAGTGCCAGTGGTACGGGGAGTAGGCGGTTTAGTCAACACTGTTTTCGACCGGGATTACGACCAGAACCATCCCCCGGAGAAACGCAACGGCTTTGTGTTTTACCAACCGGATGAGTATGCGCTGGAAACGGCCCTCGGTCGGGCGATCGCCTTGTATAACAATGACCCCGTTGCTTTTAAAACCTTGGCGTTGCAAGGCATGGCCTACGACTACTCTTGGAATAAACCGGGCCTCAAGTATGTGGAAGTGTACGACTACATCCGGGCTTGATGGAATGCCCAGGCTTTGCCATCTTCCCCCGTAACATTTCGTTAGACTAAAGGTAAACTGGCATCCCACCCTGTCCAGGTTCGCCCGGCAGAAATACGACCAGGCGATCGCCATTAACCCTAAGCAGTAAAAAACAAAAAGTATAAATTTATGGGAATTTTCGATTTATTCACTAAAAAAACGGCCATGATCAACTCCAATGAGGCCCTCCCCGGGCGATCGGTGACTATGGCGGTACCGGAAAAACATTTTGTCAATGGCAATCCTCTCAAAGCCCCATTTCCCGCAGGAATGGAAACAGCTATGTTTGGTTTAGGCTGTTTTTGGGGCGCAGAACGCAAATTTTGGCAAATTCCCGGAGTCTACACTACGGCGGTGGGTTATGCTGCCGGTTACACCCCCAATCCCACTTATCAGGAAGTCTGCACAGGAATGACGGGGCACAATGAGGTGGTTTTAGTAGCCTTTGATCCCCAACAAGTGAGCTACGGCCAATTGCTCAAGGTATTTTGGGAAAGCCATAATCCCACCCAGGGTATGCGCCAGGGCAACGACGTGGGCACCCAATACCGTTCGGGCATTTACACCTATTCGGAAGCGCAACAGCAGGAAGCCCTAGCCTCGAAGGAGATTTATCAGCAAGCTCTGCAACGGGCGGGCCATGGGGAAATTACAACGGAAATTTTGCCTGCCCCAGATTTTTACTACGCTGAGGATTATCATCAACAATATTTGGCCAAAAATCCCAACGGTTACTGCGGTCTGGGGGGCACCAATGTGGCCTGCCCCATCGGCACAGAAGTTTCCCTGGGAGCTTAGCTGAGTTGACGCGCAAAATCCTTCTCTTGGGGGCCACGGGGCAAGTGGGACGGGAGTTGGCTACCCCTTTGTCCCGTTTTGGCCAGGTGCAAGGGGGAACGAGGGCAACCTTTGACTTAGCCCAACCGGCTACCCTAGTGGAAAAGATCAGGGCCTTTGCTCCGGATATCATTGTCAACTCAGCGGCTTACACTGCCGTAGATAGGGCTGAAACAGAGCCAGAATTGGCCCACGCCGTTAACGCCCTAGCTCCCCAGGCGATCGCCAAAGTGGCGAGGGAAATCGGAGCGTATTTGGTCCATATTTCCACTGACTATGTGTTTGACGGTAGCCAAAGTTCCCCCTACCGAGAAACGGATGCCACCAACCCTCTGGGAGTGTATGGCCAAAGTAAACGTAGGGGAGAAATAGCCATTGTCGCCAGTGGTTGTGATTTTCTCATAGTCCGTACCGCCTGGGTTTACGGGGTTGAAGGCGCTGGTAATTTTGTCAAAACCATGGTGCGCTTGGGCAAGGAACGGGAAGAAGTTAGGGTAGTGGCGGATCAAATCGGGAGTCCCACCTGGGCAAAGGATCTGGCCCAGGCGATCGCCACCTTAGCCCAGCAACGGGCCCAGGGCATTTACCACTACACCAATAGCGGGGTGGCCAGTTGGTACGATTTTGCGGTGGCCATTTTTGAAGAAGTTAAAAATTTGGGCATACCGTTGCAGGTCGAAAGAATTATTCCCATTACCACAGCGGATTATCCCACCCCGGCCCAGCGGCCCGCCTACTCCGTTTTATCTCACCAAAAATTGTTACAGGTTTTACCAGTCCCCCCTCCCCATTGGCGCACTTCATTGCGGGCGATGCTCCACCAAGGGGTTAGCAGTGGGATTTTTACCAAAAACTAACGCATAGATTAAATGCACAAACCGCATAGGCTTGGGCTGACTGTAATTTACGTTACAAAATGTAACAGGAGGAGACTTCTATAGTTGGCGCTACTGTTATCTGGCTTGAAGCGTTGTGGCTAATAAATTTGAGACCGTTAAGGCAACCAAAGATGGTTTGGCTGTCAGGGCTGAGTTGGAACATTTCGCCCAGATTGGTTGGGAAAATATCCCTGAAGAGGACCGGGACCTGCGCCTGAAATGGTTGGGCATTTTTTTTCGCCCGGTCACCCCTGGGGAGTTCATGCTCCGTTTCCGGATTCCCCACGGCTTGCTCACCAGTCAGCAGTTACAGGTCATTGGGGACATCATTAACCGCTATGGCGATCGGGGCAATGGGGACATTACCACTAGGCAAAATTTGCAGATCCGGGGCATTAAAATCGAAGACATTCCCGATATTTTCAGCAAATTAGAAAGCTGTGGCCTGACGTCCGTCCAGTCCGGCATGGATAATGTACGCAACATCACCGGCTCCCCGGTGGCGGGCTTGGAAAAGCATGAATTGATCGATACGAGAGATCTAGTACAGCGGGTGCAGGATATGATCACCAATGGTGGTCAGGGCAATCCTGAATTTACCAACTTGCCCAGAAAATTTAACATTGCCATCGAAGGAAGTCGGGATAATTCTGTCCACGCAGAAATTAACGATGTGGCCTTTGTACCGGCCTATCGGGAAGGAATATTGGGTTTTAATGTGGTGGTGGGAGGCTTTTTCTCTTCCCGTCGCTGTGAGGCGGCCATTCCCCTGGATGCTTGGGTGCAACCGGATCAGCAGGTGGTGGATTTATGCCGTTCCATTTTGGAAGTGTACCGGGACCATGGCCTCCGGGCCAATCGGCAAAAGTCCCGCTTAATGTGGCTCATTGATGAATGGGGATTGACTAAGTTTCGAGAAGAGGTGGCCGCCAAGTTGCCTTTCCCCTTGTTAACGGCGGCTCCAGAGGATGAGTTGGACTGGGATAAGCGGGATCATTTGGGGGTCCATCCCCAGAAACAGGCGGGGCTAAACTATGTGGGGCTCCATGTGCCCGTGGGTCGTCTTTATGCCAGCGACTTTTTTGAGTTTGCTCGTTTGGCCGACACCTATGGCAGTGGAGAAGTGCGACTGACGGTGGAGCAAAATTTGATTTTGGTCAATGTTCCCGATGACAAACTTGATCAGTTGTTGGCGGAACCTCTGCTGACTAAATTCAGGGTAAATCCCCACAATCTGCAGCGGTCCGTGGTGTCCTGTACGGGGGCGCAGTTTTGTAAGTTTGCCTTGATTGAAACAAAAAATCGGGCTTTGGCCATGGTGGACGCCCTGGAAAAAGAGTTGACGGTACCCCAGCCGGTGCGGATCCACTGGACTGGTTGCCCTAATTCCTGTGGCCAACCCCAGGTGGCGGACATTGGTTTGATGGGCACCAAGGTCAGGAAAGATGGCAAAACGGTGGATGGGGCGGATGTCTATTTGGGGGGCAAAGTGGGTAAGGATGCCCGTCTGGGAACCTGTGTCCATAAAAGCATTCCCTGTGATGAGCTCCAACCCCTGTTGGCCCAGATTTTGATTGAACAGTTTGGCGCAGTGCGCCGCTAGTTTACAAGTATTAAGGCCCTATGTTTTACTCGATAGATAAGATAACCCCGCCCTGATGGGTGGTGGCAAATGCTCCCCGGAATTTTTACTGGGAAACTGAGACGGCGGCAGAGTGCCCCGTCAAAAAAACCAATCCATTCAATTAAAACCATTAAATTAATCAGGAACCATCCATGTCGACCACTGTAGTTTCCCCAATCACCACAAAACTTCTGGACGCGAAAAAAGCAAAGGGGATCACGTTCACCGACCTGGAGCAATTGCTCGGACGGGATGAAGTATGGATTGCCGCTGTAATTTATCGGCAAGCGAGCGCCTCTGTCGATGAAGCGACTAAATTGCTTCAATCTTTAGGTTTAAGCGAAGACCTAGTGCCAGAACTGACCACTTCTCCAGTTAAAGGCCTCGGCCCCGTTGTTCCCACCGACCCCCTGATCTACCGCTTTTATGAGATTATGCAGGTCTACGGCATGCCTATGAAGGAGGTAATCCATGAAAAATTTGGGGATGGTATTATGAGTGCCATTGATTTCACATTAGATGTTGAAAAGGAAGCAGATCCAAAGGGCGATCGGGTCAAAGTAACGATGAATGGGAAGTTTCTCCCCTATAAGAAATGGTAATTGGGGGCACCCGAAATGATTTCCGTTGCCGCCGCCGTTGAAATTATCCAAGCCCATTGGCCAGATTTTGGTGACACTACCATTGATGTTGATGGTAGCTATGGGGCAGTTCTAGCGGAATCCATCCATGCTGACCGGGATTATCCCCCCGGCGATCGGGTGATGATGGATGGGGTTGCCCTGGCTTGGTCTGAGTATAGTCAAGGCCGCCGTCAATTCGAGTTATTGGGGACAGTGGCCGCCGGCAATCCGCAATCTAGTTTGCCAAATCCTGCCGGTTGCCTGGAGGTGATGACCGGAGCTTTGTTACCCCACAAGAGTGATTTGGTGATTCCCTACGAAGATGTGGCGATCGCCGATGGTCAGGTGAAAATCATTGATCCTCGGCAGAGAAAACCATGGGAATTTGTTCACCTAAAAGCTAGTGATTGTCAATTGGGAACGGTTATTTTAGAATCCTCCTCGAAACTGAATGGCCCTGCTTGGAGCATTATTAGCTCCTGTGGCAAAGCTAAGGTCAAAGTCAAAAAAAAGCCCCGCATACAAATCATTTCCACTGGCAATGAATTGGTAGAAACTACTCAAAAACCAGAAGCACATCAATTGCGTCGCTCTAATGTTTATGGACTCCAAGTATCTCTGCAGAGTCGAGGCTTTGAGAACATAGGTTTGACTCACTTAGCTGATAACGAAGAGGTAATTATTAGCCATTACCAACGGGCCAAACTGGAATATGACGTTCTGATTTATTCCGGTGGTATTTCCAAAGGTAAATTTGATTACCTACCAAAAGTATGGTCCCAGTTAGGGGTAACTAAATATATCCATGGTGTGGCCCAAAAGCCAGGCAAACCGATGTATTTTGGGGTCGATCACCATAGTCAAACTGTTATCATTGGTCTGCCAGGGAATCCCATTTCTAGCCTGGTTTGTTTACACCGTTACTTTTTAGATAATCCTCCAATGTACGTCCAACTAACTGGGGATTTTACCTTTAAAAAAGACTTGACCTATTTTCTGCCTGTTAAACTGGGTTATACATCCCAGGCTGTAGTTGAGGCAACGATTTTGCCGGTTAAAAATTCTGGGGAATTTGTTGCCCTCGCCAATAGCGATGGTTTCTTAGAGTTACCCCAACATCAGGACTGCTTTCAGGCTGGAGAATGCTTTCCTTTTTATGCCTGGTAGAATTAATATCGCCAATGTACCAGATCTTAGTTGATAATTATGGCCGTCGCATTCGTAAATTAAGGGTTTCCCTAACGGATCAGTGTAATTTGCGTTGCCACTATTGTATGCCAGTGGATGCGGAATTTCTCGATAAATCAACCTATTTATCCTGTGAAGAATATGTAGAGATTATTGCAGAGTTAGTTAACTTTGGTCTCAAAGAAGTGCGTTTAACAGGAGGAGAACCACTACTTAGAAACAACTTTGCTCAAATAGTCCAAGGTATTAGCCAATTAAAACTTAAAAAAATTGGCTTAACCACCAATGGTATTCTTTTAGATAAACATCTGACGACCCTAAGGGAAAACAATATTCTTGATTTGAATGTCAGTCTTGATAGTGTGAACCCCCAAAATTTTGAGCAAATTACCCACGGCAATTACCTTAACAGAATTCTGGGTAATCTGGAATTAGCGAGCATTCAAGGATTTAGAATTAAGCTAAATATGGTGGTAATGAAGGGAATTAATGACCATGAAATTTTTGATTTGATTGAATATGCTCGGCGGTGGGATATGGAAATCAGATTTTTGGAAATTATGCGTATTGGCTATGCGTGTCAACACCAGCAAAATACCTTTATCTCTGCCCAGGAACTACTAACAAGAATTAAGCAAAAATATCATTTGGAACCTATTCAGTCTCCCCTTGATGCCACTGCTTTCCGTTACGTCGCTGACTGTGGGACAAAAATTGGCTTTATTGCTTCTGAATCCAAACCATTTTGTGGTCATTGTTCCCGCTGGCGATTGTCGGTAGATGGAACATTGAGGGCCTGTTTGCTTAAGGATGAAGGGCTTAATATTCGCCATTTTTCCCCTATGGAACGCCAACAAGTTTATCAGCAACTATTGGGTATGAAGCCCTATTTACGCCCCCCGGAGGTTAACCACGCCATGTACCAAATTGGAGGATAAATGTTTACCCATCTCGATGAAAACCAACAGCCCCGCATGGTGGATATTAGCCAAAAAGTAGCTGGCGATCGCCGGGCTGTGGCCCAATGTAAGATTCAGCTACCTAGGGAGATTAAGGATTATTTAACGGGACAGGATATTGTTCTTAAAAAGGGACCGGTGATTCAAACAGCCATTATTGCCGGCACTATGGCGGTGAAAAAAACGGCTGATTTAATTCCCTTTTGCCATACTTTACCAATCCATGGTTGTAAATTTGATGTAAATATTGTTAATCAAGACAAAAATAGTTTAGAAATAATTTTGCAGTGCGCCGTTAATACCAACTATAAAACCGGAGTGGAAATGGAAGCCCTTTGTGGAGCTTCGGTGGCGGCATTGACCATTTATGATATGTGTAAATCCATTAGCTCAGAGATTGTTATTAAGGATACCCAATTAATCGAAAAAACTGGTGGTAAAGCTGATGTTAAGAAAATTCCCCTTTATGGCCTGGTGTTAACTGGAGGAAAAAGTAAACGCATGGGCAAAGACAAGGCCCTAATTAAATATCAAGGGCAATGCCATGGGCAGTATATTTATGATTTATTGTCAAAATATTGTGAACAAGTTTTTCTCTCCGCTCGACCGGGGCAGTGGCAGGGAACTCCGTTGGAAAATTTACCAACCTTAGTGGATGTGGGGGAAAGCGTAGGGCCCATATCAGGAATATTAACAGCTTTGCGAAGTCACCCCAAAGTTAACTGGTTAATCATTGCCTGCGATTTGGCTTACATTAACCATGGAATGATAGAGAAACTAATTATCCACGCCCGACAAGATGTGGTGGCCACTTGTTATGCCAATGGTGATCAAGGTTTCCCTGAAGCCCTTTGCGGTTTCTATACTCCCTCTGCCTTAAAATTGTTTACTAAAGCTAAAAATATTGGTTTACATTGTCCAGTTAAAATTTTGCAAATGGCAGATTGTCAATTAATTAAACCAGATAATTTACTCGACATTACTAACGTTAATACTCCGGAGGAATATGGCCAAGTCAATTAAACTGAGATATTTTGCTTTTCTCCAAGAGCAAGCTAAGGTCGCCGAAGAAAATTTGGTCACGGATTTGGACACTTATCAGGAACTGTACGAATTACTATCAAGGCGTTATGGTTTTAACCTATCCCCTTCCCAGGTTAAAGTTGCTGTCAATGATAATTTTGCCGATATGGATGAAGTAATTTTAGACCGCTCCACCGTTGTCTTTATCCCCCCCGTTGCTGGAGGCTAAAAATTCAATGGAGTTAGTTCTATTTGAAATCACCGATCAAGCGATAAATTCCCAACCTTTAATCGCCACCCTACGCCATGATCAGGCAGGAGCTTTGGTTACCTTTGAGGGCTGGGTCAGAAACCATAATGATGGCAAATCCGTTAGCTCTTTGGAGTACCAAGTTTATCAAGAACTAGCCGTTAAAGAAGGTTTACAAATTATTAATGAAGCAAAGGAAAAATACTCCATTCACCAGGCGATCGCCGTCCATCGCAGTGGTCATTTACAAATTGGAGAAACGGCGGTTTGGGTAGGCACCATAGCTAGCCATCGCCAAGCAGCTTTCCAAGGTGCCCAATACATTATTGACCAAATTAAAGTTAGGTTACCCATTTGGAAAAAAGAACACTATTTGAATCATCCAGCGGAATGGGTTTATTGTCGTCATCACCATGGCAATTAGCGCTTGCGTAGGACAGGTCAACCGTCGTAATCTTCTTTGATCGGGAATGTTTGATATGGCGGTGGGGGACATTGCAATAAATTTTGCCAAGGACAGTTAGCATGAACTATCACGATAAACTAAGAACGCCTGCTTCTTTGGGGCAAGGGATTGTCAACCATTTACCCCCCTGGATAATCATTGACCCTTGGCTCCAGCAATGGTTGGCGGAGGACATTGGCCGGGGAGATTGGTCTACCCAGGGTCTGGGTTTACAGCATCGGGGCCAGGCCCGCTGGGTGGCCAAGGAAAGCGGTGTGATGGCGGGATTACCCATAGCTGCCCGCATTTTCCAGTTATTGGACCCCTCCATGGAGTTTGGGGGACTAGACCAGGAAGGTAAAACTGTGGAGGCTGGGGCCGTAGTGGCCACCATGGCGGGGAATTTAGGTAGTTTACTGACCGGGGAGAGGGTCGCCCTCAATGTGGCCATGGGTTTGAGCGGCATTGCCACCATGACTCAAAAGTATGTCCAGGCGATCGCCGACTATCCCACCCGCTTTGTGGATACCAGAAAAACCACCCCAGGGCTGAGAGTGTTGGAAAAATATGCTAGTCGTTTGGGGGGAGCCATCAACCATCGCCTCGGCTTGGATGATGCGGTGATGGTCAAGGATAACCATATTCAGGCGGCGGGAAGCATTACTAAAGCAGTGCAAACCCTGCGGCAAAACTTGCCCTATCCCCTGGCCATTGAGGTGGAAACCAGCAATTTAGCGGAAGTGCAGGAGGCGATCGCCGCCCAGGTGGAAATCATTATGCTCGACAACATGGATACGGCAACCATGGCCCAAGCGGTGGGGTTAATCCGCCAAGCGAGTCCCCTGATCCGCATTGAAGCTTCCGGTAACGTTACCCTGGCTAACATCACGGCGATCGCCAGCACCGGGGTAGATTTTATTTCCAGCAGTGCCCCCATTACCCGTTCCCCCTGGTTAGACTTGAGTATGCAGATTGGGCAAAATTGAGCTAGTTGGGCAAATTTACAGCCAGGGTTGGAAACTTAAACCTAAGTCTGGCCATCTTCAATAGGCAGTAACGGTTTGTCCGGCAGACCCCCATTGCTTTCTGCTCCCCCCAGCCCAAAGTTTTTATGAATAACTCCGATTTCCTTTCCTTTTTCCCCGATCCTGAAACAAATGGAACAGCGGACTCCAATACCCAAGATTTGGCCATAATATTTGATGGGCTGAACGGAGAAGCATCGGAACAGGGAACTCCAGTGGACAACGACGATTTCAGCGCCATGCTCGACGGCATCGAGATGTTGGAAGAAATGCTGGTGGAAACGGAACTAGCGGGGGAAGAAGCTCTCCAGGAAATGACCCCTTTGGAACAGGAAACATCCGTCATGTTTGAGGGAAATGATTTGCACTACGAAGAAATGGACGAAGATGCCATTTCCCTAACTCCCCCCTTTCTGCGAGCCTATGAAGTTTTGCAAGAACAGGTTATTAGCCTGGGGCAACGTTTGGCCTCCACAGAACAGGAGCTAACGGGCCACCGACGCCGGACTTCCAGTGCCGAAAGCTTGATCGAACAACAGGCGATCGCTTTGACCCAGGCCCAAGAACAACTAGCCCATACGGTAGCGGAATTGCAAATTTACCAAGAGGCCTGTAAACAACAACAGTTACAGGTGGAAACCCTGACGGAACAATTGGCCGCCAGCCAGGAACTGGTCATCTTCCAGCAAAATCAGTTAAACAATGGGGCAGAGAATAATGGGGCAGAAATCCAGGAACTCCGCACCCAAATGGCTAGCTTGGCGGCCGAGAATGGGAAGTTAAAAAGTCAGATCGGTGACCACAGCGGGGAAGTGGCCCGGCTTGAGCAACAACTGACTGAAATGAGTGCCCGCCTACAACGACAACAACGCTACGCTTTGCAATATAAATCGGCTCTGGAACAGTGCTTAGCCCAACCTGATTTCCATCCCCCTGCCGACATTATTGCATTGGTGGCTGGTTTAACGGGGCAATCTAAGGAGTTGAAACCCTGGGCCAGTGTGGGGGATGTGTTGGCTTCCTTTGCCAGTGGCAATACTGAGCCGGCCAGTGCTCCTGTGGTGGATCTCACACCGGGCTTGGTAAACTTTTCCCCCTCTCCGGACAAACAAACTGCTTCCCAACCATTGCCGAGTAACAAGGAGCAAAGAGATTACAAGAATAAAGCAGAGAAGGGAATTGCCTCTGCCCCCTTAGAGCCGGCTAAACCCATTGCCCCTATCCCGGCCATTGACCGACTCAGTTTTGCGGTGAAGGAGCCAAGACCTTCCCGTCGCCCCATTGATTTGCCCGGCTTTTTACCCCGCGCCACTCCGATGGGGTAATCTTCAGCGGTAATGTTGAACAAAGACGGTAGAGATTGATTTTCTTACCTTGCTTGGGGGCAGTTTATTTTTCTTAATATTCATGAGTAATCTTTCGATCGCCGATGGGATACGCCTCGGCATTGCAGTGGGGGTGGCCAAGACTGTTACGGCCGTGGTTAAAGCCCTGCGGTTGGGGTCTGCCAGTGTGTTGCCGGGGGAAATTGCCCGTCGTTTACATCCAAAGATGCTGGGACTGTTAGCCCAACAAGTATCCCAAGGGGTAATTTTAGTGGTGGGTACCAACGGCAAAACCACTACTTCATTGCTGTTACGGAAAATTTTGGTAGACCAAGGCTATCAGGTTACCCACAATGCCACCGGCGCTAATTTAATCAATGGTTTAATTACCGCTCTGCTGGCCGATGCCAACTTATTTGGGCGTTTATCCACCGATTTTGCCATTTTGGAAGTGGATGAAAATGTGCTTCCTCTGGTGCTAAAAGATTGTCAACCCAGAGCGATTTTGGCTTTGAATCTTTTCCGGGATCAACTAGACCGTTACGGCGAAGTGGACAGCATTAGTCAGCGCTGGCAAAAGGCGATCGCCCCTCTGCCGACAGATACCATCATTGCAGTCAATGCCGATGATCCGACCCTTTCCCACCTGGGGCAAAGGTTAACTCAGCAGGTTTGTTACTTTGGCCTAAGTGAACCAGATTTGTACCTGGAAGAAATTCCCCATGCAGTGGATTCTATTTACTGTCCCCAGTGCGGCACTTCCCTCGATTATCAGGGGGTTTACCTTTCCCATTTGGGGGATTTTCAGTGCCCTAGCTGTGGATTCCACAAAAGCCAGCCCGCTTTCCACAGCAGTGAATGGCCCCAAATTCTTATCGGTGTTTATAACAAATACAACACCCTGGCTGCCGGTTTAGTGGCCCAACAATTGGGTATCAACACAGAGAAAATTTTCAACAATATCCGCAGTTTTAAGGCGGCCTTTGGTCGGGCAGAGGAGTTGAACGTAGACGGTAAACACGTCCGCATTCTGCTGTCGAAAAATCCGGTGGGCTTAAATGAAACCATTCGAGCTGTCAATGACCTCAAACTTGAGGGACAATGCTCTACCACTCTATTAGTGCTGAATGATCGCATTGCCGATGGCACCGATGTTTCTTGGATTTGGGATGTGGATACGGAGCCCCTGGTGGCCTCTGGAGGAACCTTTGTCGTCAGCGGCGATCGCCTTTATGACATGGCCCTGCGTTTGCAATATAGCCAGGAAAATTTAATCCAACCGGGTCAAGCTGAAGAACCGTGGGACGGCCAGGTTTCGAGGCTAATTTTGGAAGAAAATCTCGAAAAGGCAGTGCAAATTGCTTTGGAGCTAACCCCAGAAGAGGAAACTCTCCATATTATTCCCACCTACACCGCCATGCTGGAAGTGCGGGGAATTTTAACTGGCCGGAAAATTCTCTAGAAGCCTTTTTGAAGGGTTTTAGTTTTTGCCATCCATCAACTCACTGAAACCCCGGCAATACAGGAAATTGTTTACCGAGATTTCTGCCAAGCCAACATCAGTAATGCATTAACAATTCCCGCCGCCACGGGGGAACCACCCTTATTGCCTTCCACCCTAATTTGGGGACAAGGGAGCACCGATAATGCTTTTTTCGCCTCTAAAACCCCGATGAAGCCTACGGGAACCCCGATTACTAGGGTCGGTTTTGACCTGTTCTCAGAAATGGCCTGACAGAGGGTTAACAAGGCAGTGGGGGCATTACCAACAACGTAGATAGCGTTGGGAAATTGGGCAATACAGCGGTTCATGCCGGTTTCTGTGCGGGTCTTGCCGGGGTCAGCGATGGGAGCAAAATCGATCGCCGTTTGGATGGGGTTGTTAAAAGTCCGCTGGACTAAACCTTGGATGCCCTGTTTGACCATATTCACATCCACCACAATGGTTTGGCCCTGGCGTAAACCCTCTATCCCCCTGGCGATCGCCTGATGTTCCGGCAGATCTGGATCAAATTCAGCCTGGGGTAAATCCGGGGCAAAACGGAGTAAATGCAAAAAATCAAAATCCGCTGTGCTGTGGATCACCCGGCGGGCAATGGCGTATTCCTGGGGAAATAAATTATGAGGCCCCACAGAACGATCGATGTGGGCAAAGCTTTCGAGCAAAATGGGATGTTCTAGGGGGGTCATTTAGTTGCTGGACTCCGGCAAAATCCGACCAATGGTGCTGTTTTCCGGGCGAAAAGTTTCTTTAGCCACCCGTTGAATATCTTCTGGGGTGACAGCGGCGATCGCCTCCAGTTGGGCAAAGAGATTGCGCCAATCCCCCGTGCGGACGTTATATTTCACTAACAGTTGGGCCATGCCCATATTGGAATTGAGGGATTGCAAAACTGAAGTTTGCAGTAAATTTTGGGCCCGTTCCAGTTCTTCCGGGGTCACAGGCTCCGTTTTTAGCCGTTCAATTTCCCCATGTAACGCTTGGCTAAGTTCATCTAAACTGCGACCGGGGGCACTCTGGGCGTAAAACATCAACAAATTGGGAAATTTATCCGCTGGAAAACCGTTAAAGCCCTGGGCCATCAGCGCCAACTGTTGTTCTTCTACCAAAGATTGGTACAAACGGGAAGTGCGCCCACTGCTGAGAATGGTGGTCATCACATCAAACACCGCACTGTCGGGATCATCAAAAGCGGGGCTGTGGTACCCCTCGAAATACCAAGGTTGGGAAGGTAAGGTCAGATTAATTTCTTTCTGTTCCATTTGAGGCGGCTCCACCACCGTTACCTGGGGCGTGGGAGGGCTTTTGGGAAAACGACCAAAATACTTCTGCGCCAAACTTTTCACTTCCTGGGTATTCACATCCCCCACAATGGCAATGGTCATGTTACCAGGGGTGTAATATTTCTCGTAAAAATCCGTCACGTCCTGGCGGGAAAGATTGCGGATATCTTCGTCGTAGCCAATCACTGGGCGGCGGTAGGGATGTTTGGTGAAAGCAGTGTCTAAAAATTCTTCTACCATCTGCCCTACGGGGTTATTTTCTGTCCGCATACGCCTTTCTTCTAGGATTACCTCCTGCTCTTGATAGAATTCCCGAAACACCGGCTCCAAAAATCGTTCCGATTCCAAAGCCATCCACAGTTCGAGCTTATTGGCGGGCAAACTGTAAAAGTAAAAAGTAGCATCGGCGCTGGTGGCCGCATTTAAACCCACCCCCCCGGCCATCTGGATAATTTGCCCAAATTCATTTTGTTGGACTAACGCCTGGGCCTGCTGTTGGATTTGCTCAAATTGCTCTTGTAACTTAGCCTCTGCTGTCTTGTCTCCCTTGGCCCTAGCTTGGGTAATTTTTCCGAATACCTGGTCTAGCTGATCGAGCAATAACTGTTCCTGGGCAAAATCCTTAGTGCCAATGCGTTCTGTGCCCTTAAACGCCATGTGCTCCAAAAAGTGGGCCACCCCCGTTTTTCCCACCGGCTCATCCACTCCCCCCACATCAAAGTAGGTGTAAAAAGACACCACCGGAGCCTCTTTATTTTCCATGACAATAAATTTCAAGCCGTTATCCAGTTGAAACTCCGTTACCCGTTCGATCGCCTGGTTGAGGTAGGGAGTAAGGGTTTGGCTATTGCGGTTATTAGTCGGGGCCAAGTCAGCGGCGATCGCCGGCTGGGGCAACAGTATGGGGCTATGGAGAGCCAGCAGTAAAGCAGTGGCTACAAGACAGCGGGACAAAGAACTCAACACAGACAAGGGCATGGGGAAAATGAATGATCAACACAAACTACTTCTAGCAATCACTTTAGACCATCGACGCTGATAACCTGGGCGCTTGCCGGGAGGGTTCAACGAACATTAAAATTTGTAACAGTGCCAACTTAGCGGGCCAGTTAAAGTCAAATCAGAGGGTGAAGCGGAAATGCGTGTTGCAATTGTGGGAGCAGGATTGGCGGGGATGGCCACCGCTGTGGAATTGGTGGACGCGGGGCACGAAGTGGAACTTTACGAAGCCCGTAGTTTCATCGGCGGTAAAGTGGGCAGTTGGGTAGACGGCGACGGCAACCATATTGAAATGGGTCTGCATGTCTTCTTTGGCTGTTACTACAATCTTTTTGCCTTGATGGAAAAGGTGGGGGCCAAGCAAAATCTACGCCTCAAGGAACATACCCACACCTTTATTAACCAAGGAGGCCGCATTGGGGAACTGGATTTTCGTTTTTTTACCGGCGCTCCCTTCAACGGTTTAAAAGCATTTTTCACCACGTCCCAACTGGATACCAAAGACAAAATCGCCAACTCCATTGCCCTGGCCACCAGTCCCATTGTGCGGGGCTTAGTGGACTTTGACGGAGCCATGAAAACCATCCGGGATTTGGACAGAATTAGCTTTGCGGAATGGTTCCTCGCCAAGGGAGGCAACGAAGGCAGTTTGAAAAAAATGTGGGACCCGATCGCCTATGCGTTGGGTTTTATTGATACGGAAAATATTTCTGCCCGCTGTATGTTGACCATTTTTCAACTGTTTGCCGCCCGCACGGAAGCGTCGGTGTTGCGGATGTTGGAAGGCTCTCCCCAGGAATATTTGCATAAACCGATTCAGGAATATTTGGAAAAACGGGGAGCCAAGTTTTACACCCGGCACAAGGTTAAGGAAATTAAGACCAAAGTTACGGATGGGGAAACCAGGATAACGGGCTTAGTGATTAATGATGGCTCTGACACCAAAACTGTGATCGCCGATGCCTATGTGGCCGCCTGTGACGTGCCGGGCATCAAAAATCTGTTGCCGGAAAGCTGGCGTACCCAATGGGACTTTTTTAACAAAATTTATTACCTGGACACTGTTCCGGTTGCCACAGTACAACTCCGCTTTGACGGTTGGGTAACGGAAATGAATGATCCCGCTAAACGTAAACAGTTAGAACAAGCTTTTGGCCTGGACAACCTTCTCTATACCAGCGATGCGGAATTTTCCTGTTTTGCTGACCTGGCCCTCACTAGTCCCGCCGATTATTACCGACCCGGGGAAGGCTCTCTCCTGCAATTAGTGCTCACCCCCGGTGATCCCTTTATGAAAGAGTCCAACGAGGCGATCGCCTATCGGGTGCTCAAACAAGTCAAAGCTCTCTTTCCCTCGGCGGCGGATTTGAATATGACTTGGTACAGCGTCGTTAAATTAGCCCAATCCCTATACCGGGAAGCGCCGGGCATGGACTTATTCCGTCCCAGCCAAGAAACTCCGATCGCCAACTTCTTTTTAGCCGGTAGCTACACCCAACAGGATTACATCGATAGTATGGAGGGAGCTACCCTGTCCGGTCGCCAAGCGGCCCAGGCCATTTTTGCTAATCAGGCCCGTTTACAAATCCCTGTCCCTTCCCTCCCATAGATTTTTTAAAATCCCATCAAACCCCATGGCTAATTGGTTAGAACATAGTGTGCAAGTGGAAGTGGATGCCCCCATTGACTTGGTGTGGCAACTGTGGTCTGACCTGGAGCAGATGCCCCGCTGGATGAAATGGATTGATTCCGTCACAGTGCTGGAAGACAACCCTGATTTATCCCGTTGGAAACTCGCCACTGGGGGTTGGGAATTCACCTGGCTGTCCCGCATCACTAATTTAATCACCCAGCAAATTATCCAATGGGAATCGGTGGATGGTTTGCCCAACCGGGGAGCAGTGCGCTTTTATGATCGCCATGGCAAAAGCATTGTCCGCCTTACCATTGCCTATAGCGTACCGGGTTGGTTGGGGCTATTGATGGATAATCTTTTCCTCGGTCGGGTGGTGGAATCTACTATCCAAGCGGACTTGGAACGCTTCCGGGAATATATTAATAAGTTGCAGGCTTCATAAAACGGCGATTCTTAATCGGGGTTACCAACAGGAGTTGAAATTTGTCTTGGTGCTGTAGACCAGCTTTAAATATTGGCTATCAGCGTTGACTTCTAGTAAAACCTGGCAATTATAGTCAATCAAAGTAAGGTTGAGACGACTAAGGTCTTTACCAAAGAGGCTTTTAGCTCCGGTCAGTGTCTTACTTTCAATTAAATCAACTATATCTACATCCTCAATGCATGGTAGCAATCTCCGGTGCCATCAAATCCAAACCCCACAAAAAGAGAGGCTGTAGTCAGTCGGACTTGAAATTGTTTTTAGCTGAACGACCTACTTCATTTTTCCCTAGCAATCTCTATTCCTCAATCGACCATCTCAATACGGTCAGTGTGTCAGTAAATTATTAAGCTACCGCAATTATTTTTGATCCATGTCTTTATAGTCTTTAAAATTTTGTTCTGCATACTCTTCTAAGTCTTTGACACACTTGAAATACTGATGTAATCCATTGGCAAATGATAATAAATCTGTGTTATTTATTTTCATGTCAATTATGGTTTTAATGGCAAAAAAATGACTACAATCTTCAATCTTAATAACTAATTTTAAATAGTCAGAATTCAAGAACTGTATTTTCAAGTAAATTTTTGCAATGTTTTCCTCAGTTTTGATTCTGAAGTAGTTTAGATATTGCAGCCAGGTAGCATAATTACCCAGTTGCCCTAAGATAAGAGGTGCTTGATCATAAGGATTTATTAATTTACACATTTCTTGCAAATCAGATAAGCTAGGGTATTCGTCTTCTATATTAATGTTTGTTTTGTTTGCAAAAGCTCTAACTATATTTTTTGCATCACCAATTATTCGATAAGTCTTCTGGGCAATATATTGATACAAATTCTCTCTATCTTTCTGATTTTTTATGTGAACCACAAGAAAAAAAAGACGTAGCTTGATATATAAGATAGGCATAATCTTTCAAAGATTTTTGTGATGTTAGTTCCTCCGGTAAATAACTCAGGAATATTCGAGAATACAAACTCGATAATCACAACACTAAGCAGGCAAACTGCAAGAATAATATTGATTTCAATTCTGACAGACGTAAAGTATTTAAACCAACGCTTTAAACCCATCGATACGACCTCATGAATAATTATTTACTATATCAAAGCTTTCCTTATAACACTCTTCATAGTAATAATACGTAAAAATCTGCGGTAAACTATTGCTTTTGGCAATTACACAAATGATAGCATTGATAGCTTTTGCTTTAGTAACTAGTTCAGGTGTAAATTTAACCCCACGATTTTACGAGGATGTTGGGTTCCATTAATCACTTAACTAGACCCAGAAATCTTGCAGAGAGTCATCTTAAACTTAGGCCAAAGAAGAAATGGGCTTGAAATTTCACCAAACGCTATCCAAATAAGTGAAAATTTAGATACCGTGCAGAGTTTCAATAGGATAAATTCAATGAAATATTTCCATTTGAGCAATGGGGATCAAATGCCTGCCCTAGGTCTGGGAACTTGGAAGTCGTCTCCCCAAGTAGTGGGTCAAGCCGTTGAGCAAGCTTTGGACTTGGGATATCGCCACTTTGACTGTGCCGCCATCTACAGCAATGAAGAAGAAATTGGAGCCACTTTAGCCAAGGCTTTCACCAAGGGTGTGGTAAAGCGAGAGGATCTCTGGATTACCTCCAAGCTGTGGAGCAATGCCCATCATCCCGATCGGGTTTTACCGGCTCTCGAAAAAACGTTGCAGGATTTGGGTCTAGATTATTTGGATCTGTATCTAATTCATTGGCCGGTGGTCATTCAACCTGATGTTGGGTTTCCTGAATCCGGTGATCAGTTGTTGCCATTTACCCAAGCTTCCCTAGAAGGAACATGGCAAGCCTTGGAGAAAGCAGTTGATTTGGGACTCTGTCGCCATATTGGGGTGTCTAATTTCAGCCTGAAAAAGTTAGAAATGGTCCTGTCCATGGCCCGTATTCGTCCCGCCGCCAATCAGGTGGAGCTTCACCCTTATCTCCAGCAATCAGATTTACTGACGTTTGCTGAGTCCCAAAACATTTTACTAACGAGTTATTCTCCCCTTGGCTCTGGCGATCGCCCGGCGGCTTTCCAGAAAGCAGCAGAACCAAAATTACTAACTGACCCAGTGATTAATGGGATTGCGGCTGAACAGGGATATAGTGCAGCCCAAGTCCTTTTAGCCTGGGCCATTCAACGGGGAACCCCGACCATTCCGAAGTCGGTTAATCCTGAACGACTACAACAGAATTTGAACGCGGCAGATATCACCCTGACCGATGCCCAAATGGCGAAAATTGCTCTACTAGACCGTCATTATCGCTACGTGTCAGGAGAATTTTGGACAATACCAGGGAGCCCCTATACGTTACAGAATCTATGGGATGAAATCTGAACTGGAGAGCCATAAACAACCCGGTCTTACCTACGATATTTCCTCATTAAAATGTTAGAGAAACTTACCGCAAAAGGAAGGAAGCGTGATGACTCTCAAACTGAACCAGGAACAACTGGAAAAAATGAAATCCCATCCTGGTTTCATTGCCGCCTTGGATCAAAGTGGAGGTAGCACACCGGTCGCGTTGGCCCATTACGGAATTGAACCGGATACCTACTCTGGTGAGGACGAGATGTTTGCACTAGTGCATGAAATGCGGACCCGGATCATGACTAGTCCAGGCTTCACTGGGGAGCGGATTTTGGCAGCAATCTTATTTGAGGACACCATGGACCGGGAAGTTGAGGGACAGCCCACGGCCAACTACCTTTGGAAGCAGAAACAAATTGTGCCGATTCTGAAAGTAGACAAGGGACTGGCCGAAGAGAAGGATGGAAGCCAGTTGATGAAGCCCATACCTCAGCTTGACGAGCTGCTGATTAAGGCCAGGAAAAAAGGCATCTTCGGTACCAAAATGCGGTCGTTTATCAAACAGGCCAATGCCTCTGGTATCGAGGCGATCGTAAACCAACAATTCGAGTTAGCCCAGCAAATCATTGCCGCCGGACTGGTGCCAATCATTGAACCGGAGGTGGACATTCACTGCCCAGAGAAAGCTCAGGCAGAAACGCTACTCAAGGCTGCCATTCTGAAACATCTCGACCAATTAGCCGAAGGACAGTGGGTGATGCTCAAACTCACCCTGCCGGAGCAAGACAACTTCTATACAGATTGCATCGAACGGGCCAATGTCTTGAGAGTGGTTGCTTTGTCGGGGGGCTACTCCCAAGCGGAAGCCAATGAACGTCTATGCAGGAACCACGGCGTCATAGCAAGCTTTTCACGAGCCTTGACCGAGGGACTGACGGCCCAGCAAAATGATGCTGAGTTCAATGCTACGTTGGACAAATCCATTGAAAAAATCTATCAGGCATCGATCACATAATCTGTGGTATGGCAAAGATCAGGACAGTTAGGACTAAAAATCACTGAAAACCTCTCTAAATTAAGGGTTTTAAAATTGAAAATGCCCTAAATAGCTCACTTTTTGCTATAGGTGACAGGTGAAATTGGCTCCTGCCTTCCTCTCGTCTGACTTAAAAACTTAAAAAAAGGATGAATTAATAAAAAAAGAAGTACATTTAGTTGGGTAACTCAAGATTTTCCCCATGATCACAACAGCGTATATCGTTTGTGGGAGTCCCGGTGCTGGAAAAACCTCCTATGGCAAAGAGCTAGCCAAACTAAAGCAAGCTACTTTCCTTGATATCGATACGGTAACGGAACGCCTTGTGAAGTTATCCCTTGAACTGTCAGGAAAAGATGCCAATGATCGAGACAGTTCTTATTTTAAGACCCATTTTAGGAACCCAATTTATGAGCAACTGTTTGACATCGCCCAAGACAACCTAGCTTGGAATAATGTGGTCATAACAGGGCCTTTTACCAAAGAAATCAAAGACCCAGACTGGACAAATAAGCTATCAACTCGCTTTGGAACTGCTGTTGAAGTTCATTATGTCTTTTGTCCACCTTCGATTCGAGAAGTCCGAATTAGACAGCGGAATAATCCTAGGGACATGGCCAAGTTGGCCTCTTGGGAAGACTACTTAGGATATTACGAGTCAGAACCACCACCAGCCTGTGAGCATATCTTGGTTGACAATACTTTTGACCGAGAAATCAATCAATGAGGAATTCTGCTACGGCGGATTTCATAAAAAATTGCCATTTCAAACTGGCTCGTCAACTCTGCGACCAGGGGGATTCCGTGTTTGTGGAAGACTTAGACTTTCCCTTCATGGCCAAGGAAGTGCTGAGCAACCACACTCTTGACACTGGCTTGGAGCAATTTATTAATCAAATCCTATTTTTAGGTTTGTTTTCAAAGGGGGGTATTCTACAGCAAGATAGATCCCAGGGGGACTAGCCAACAATGTCCTGATTGTGGAGCTAGAGTGTCTAATAACTTTAGTGCTAAAATACGCCATTACCCTGATTTTAGCTCTGTTAAACCGGGGATATTGCCGCTGCTCAAGTAATTTGTCCCCGTGGGCAACAGGGAATTGAAAACGTCTGTGGAGTCGAGGTGACAAGGGCTGTGGTAGCAGAGTCTAGTAAACTGGCTGTGAAGCAGAAACCTTAAATTGTGGAGTCTAGGAATCCTCTCCCTTATAGGACGGCGGACGATGTCAACATCAACGGCAAATATGGAGGTTGCTGTGGTGGATAAAACAGAAATCCCAAGACGTTTGTTGGTCCTTGACGATGAAAACGATGTCGCCGCCACAATTTGCATGATGGCCGCAGCCGCAGACTATGACACTGCCCATATTGATGATGCCGACATTTTTCTAGAGAAAGTAATCTCCTGGACACCGACCTATGTGGCGGTGGACTTACGACTAGCGGATCGTGATGGCATAGAAGTCATCCGTAAACTAGCCGAGATGGAGTGCAAAGCGGCAGTGATCATCATGTCAGGCCTAGGAGGGCGCATATTAGAATCTTCCGCCAGAGCTGTTAGTGAAAACGGACTGCGGCTTTTGGGTACCCTGTCCAAGCCCTTCTCCCGTGCTCAACTTTTGGAGTTGTTGGCAACGGATACCCATGAAACTCATTCAATCCGGAGATCCCCAACTCCTCCTGTTTCCCATGAGCAAATCAGCGATGCACTAAAAGCTTCAGCTTTTATCGCCCACTTTCAGCCCAAAATTTCCTGTCTGACCGGTGAACTGGTGGGATTTGAATGCCTAGCTCGCTGGCCTCAACAGAACGGCACCATGGTACCTCCGGATCAATTCATTGGTTTGGCTGAGCAGACCGGGCTGATTGATATGCTGACCAGGCAAGTTTATGATTACGCCTTAGCTAACTTGCCCCTGCGTAACCATGCATCTCCATTGAAATATGCGTTAAACCTTTCGCCAATTAATTTAAAGGACACAAACTTTCCCCACTGGTTAAGGAATAAATGCCGCGAGCACAGTGTTAAGCCATCACAAATTATCCTGGAAGTCACAGAAACAGCCAGTATGGACAATCCGCTAGCATTATTAGAGCACTTAACGCAGTTTCGCATCCATGGGTTTCAGTTGTCTATTGATGATTTTGGTGTCGGCTACTCCTCCCTTGTCCAACTGGCACGGTTACCTTTTTCAGAATTGAAAGTTGACCAAATGTTTGTCAAAACCCTTTCTAGATCCCAAGAGTCCCGGAAAATTGTCACCGCTGTGGTTGGTCTTGGGAAGTCCATGGGTTTGAACGTAGTGGCGGAGGGGGTGGAAGAGGCCTCTGCTCTGGGCCTATTGCGGGAGCTTGAATGCGACGAAGCCCAAGGATATTTTATTGGCCGGCCCATGGCTCCTGTTGCCATCAAGGATTGGAATGGAGTACCGCAAAAATGGACATGTTGAATCAACCCATGGAGTCTCTATACAAAAGACTCTTCAAAGCATCACCGGGTAAAATTCTCGTACTTGAACCGGACAGGTTTGAGATCATTGCCGTCACGGACGAATATCTTAAGGCAACGGTCACCAATGAAAGTGATATTGTCGGCAAGACCCTATTTGAGGTATTTCCCGACGATCCTGATGACCCTAAGGCAGATGGGGTCAATAGCTTATTTGCCTCCCTCCAGCGGGTTGTATCGCTGAAAGCGGCCGATGTAATGACCATACAACGTTATCCCATACGCTTACCCAGTGGTGCGTTTGAAGAAAGATTTTGGAGTCTGGTAAACAGTCCTGTGTTGGATGAATTCGGAATGGTCGAGTTTATTATGCACAAGGTGGAAGATGTGACGGCGATCGTTCATGAAAATAGTTTTTCTATCCTTACAGAAAGCACGGACAGCAAAAGCCGCATTGCTCTTCAGGATATTATTTTGCAGGCAAACGAACTAAAACAGACTTTATCAAAATTGCAGGAGCATGAAGCTCGCATTCGCACTGCGGAGAGGATGCTCAATCTTGGTACTTGGGAATATAACCCCCAGACTGGCAGTCTGAATTGGTCTAGGCAGGTATTTGACATATACGATGTAGCCCCTACTCAAAAAGCACTGAATGTTGAAGAATATTTTGCCATGGTCCACCCGGATGATCGAGAAGCATCCATTGCAATTTATCAGTCCTTTATAGAAGAACATGCTCCCCAAATTGCTTTTGAGCACCGTGTAATCACCCGTGATGGCGATGTTAGGTATGTTAAAGGGGTTGGTGAATTTCATTTAACACCGGACGGGGAAATCGTTGTTGGTTGCGTTCAGGATATTACCTCGTTTATAAGAAATCGCGACAAACTTACCCAGGCAGAATACCTATTACGTCTAGCTGGTGAGAAAGCCCGGCTAGGGGGCTGGCGGGTCGAACTCGATCCCCTGGTGGTCACTTGGACGTCGGAGACTGCGGCGATTCACGGTATGCCAGCCGGTTACTCCCCCCCCGATGTTGCCACAGCAGTTCAGTTTTATGTGCCCGAATTTCGTGAATTGATTATGGGAGCTTTTGAACGTTGTGTTCAGCAGGGTGAGGCTTTTGATGTCATCTGTCAACTTCAAACACCTGACGGGCGAAGACCTTGGATACGGGCCATTGGCGAGGCCGAACGGGATACCCAAGGCAAAGTGATTGTTGTGCAGGGCGCATTTCAGGATATTTCGACCTTACGCGAGGCCCAGGAACGTTTTCAGTTAATATCCAAAGCCACCAATGATGTGATCTGGGACTGGAATTTTGCCACCAATCAAGTCTGGTGGAATGACTCCATGACGGATGTATTTGGGTATTCTTTATCGAGTCTTGAGCCTGGGCCAGAATCCTGGACCCTCCGCATTCATCCCGATGACCGAGAGCGTGTTCTCCAGAGTATCCACCAAGTTATCGACGGTGAAGATAATTACTGGCAAAGCGATTACCGTTTTATTAGAAGCGACGGCCAGTATGCGAACGTCATAGACCGTGGTTTTGTAACCCGTGATGGACAAGGCAAAGCAACCCGTATGGTGGGTAGTCTGCTGGATGTTACTGAGCGCATGGCAATGGAACAGAGGTTACGGGAATCTCAAAAACTCGAAGCGGTAGGGCACCTGACTGGGGGGGTGGCCCATGATTTCAACAATTTATTGACGATTATTCTGGGGAACGCCGAAATGTTGTCAGAACTGGTGACAGATCCAAACCTACAAAGTATGGCCGAAATGACATTGTCCGCCTCTAAGCGTGGTGCCGAATTAACCCGCCATTTGCTGGCATTTGCCCGCCGCCAACCCCTTGATCCCAAAGTGACCGATGTTAATCAGTTGGTGGAGGCGATGTGGGGACTTATTCGTCGAACCCTGCCTGAAAATATTGAACTTGAATTTATCCCCGACCCTGACCTAGGTATCACCGAGATCGACGCTGGGGAACTGGAAACGGCATTGTTGAATCTGGTCGTCAATGCCCGGGATGCCATGCAAGATGGTGGCAAGTTAACCATTGAAACCTCCACTGCGGTGCTAGATAGGGATTACGCCGATCGCCACTCTGAAGTGATACCGGGTGAGTATGTAATGATTTGTGTTTCAGATACCGGCATTGGCATGGACGAAGATACGGTAAGTCAGGCCTTTGAACCTTTTTTCACCACTAAAGCCGTGGGCAAGGGCAGTGGCCTTGGTTTAAGCATGGTCTTTGGTTTTACTAAGCAATCCGGCGGCCATATAAAAATTTATTCTGAACCCGGTGAAGGTACATCGGTCAAACTCTACTTTCCTCGGGCGGGTAGCGCTCAGCAAATAAATTATCAACCGGTGAAGGAATTATTTCCAGAAGGTGGCACGGAGCATATCCTGATTGCCGAGGACGACGACCTTGTACTGAAGCATCTTGAGGGTCAGTTACGTTCCCTAGGGTATCGAGTCACAGCCGTCACATCTGGCCCCGATGCGCTAAAAGCTCTGAGCGTCCATAGCGATGTTAAGCTTCTGCTCACCGACATCATTATGCCCGGCGGCATGAACGGGCGCGAATTGGCTGATCAGTCCCGGGCAATATACCCTAAACTCAAGGTTTTATTTACCTCTGGCTACACCGAGAACGCCATCATTCACCATGGTCGCCTTGATCCAGGGGTGGATCTGCTAAGTAAACCCTATAATCGTTTAGAATTAGCAACTAAGGTGCGACGGGTGCTGGATAAAGACCTGGACGCAACCACTTACGGCGATTCTTCATCCAGTCAGGACTTTGAGATCTTCCCATCAAAGTCACAGCCAAAAATTGACCAACAGAATTTACCTCAGAGGAGAGACAGGAACTAAGCGCCCTGCGTGAAGGTAATAGATGGCAGTCCTGTCAACCCCAGCAAAAAAAATTCGCGTTACCATTGAGGGCAACAAAATTGGACTTGGGTAGTCTAGATTTCCCAGTCCCCTTGGGGGAAAGTCCCTGTTTTGGCCAAGACCCATAACTCTGGGAGCTTTGGCATTGTTGTTGTTGTTGCCACGAGGCGAAATTTTTGTTATGCACTATACCTTTGATATTTTGGGGGTAACACCGGTTTTCACCTTTTTTAACTATCAACAAGAGGTAGAAAATAATCCCCGCCGCAGTATGGCTTACCTGGGCAGTCCCGAATGCACTTTGGACGGTCTAATTCAAGCCACGGAATTAATTCCCGAAAAACCTGATTGGGACTGGGACGCAGTGGTAAAAACCATGGTCAATTTTTGGCTACACCACGAACCCAATATCCAAGCCTGGCGACGGGAAATGGCCAGCTTTAGTGAAGCGACTCTACTGGTGGCCCGGGTAGCAAATACCCAAGTTCTTCGTCAACAGTTTGAGGCCCTGCTCTAATTACTTTGAGTGCCATCCAACCCATTTGCCAATCTATGGTCACCAGGGATGGGGTCCGCTTAGATAGTGATCTGTACTATCCCAACTCCGGTGGACCATGGCCGGCCCTGTTGATGCGGCAACCCTATGGCCGCCGTTTGGCTTCAACCCTGGTGTACGCCCATCCCCATTGGTACGCTTCCCAGGGTTATTTGGTGGTTATCCAAGATGTGCGGGGTCGGGGCAGTTCGGAGGGAGAGTTTGACCTATTTGCCCGTGAGGTGGAAGACGGGAAGGACTGCCTTGATTGGGTGAGCCAATTGCCCCAATGCGACGGCTCCGTGGCCATGTACGGCTTTTCCTACCAGGGTATGACCCAACTTTACGCGGCGGCCAACCACCATCCCTGTCTGAAAACCATTTGTCCGGCCATGATCGCCTGGGACTTGTACCAGGATTGGGCCTACGAGAATGGGGCGTTTTGTCTGCAAAATAATCTTGGCTGGGCCCTACAGTTGGCGGCAGATTCAGCTAAACATCGGAGAGATGGGGCAACTTTTCAACAATTAATGCGCCTAGCAAGAAGTTACGATTTTTCTGATGTCCAACCAGCTATTCCCGATCGCCTGGGGGAGTTGGCCCCGGATTCTTTTTACCATCAATGGATTAGTCAACCGCCAGAAGCAGATTATTGGCAGTGGCGATCGCCGGATAAGCGATGGCAAATTAGGGAAAAAGTTGATATTCCCGTGTTGCAAATTGGTGGCTGGTTTGACCCCCATCTACGGGGCAATTTGCGTTTATATCAAGCATTGAAAAAACATGGTATTAAGCAAAAATTGGTGGTGGGGCCCTGGGGTCATTTTCCCTGGGGCAGTGGGGCCGGGGAACAAAATTATGGTGACTCCGCTATCAGTGCGATGGATAGGTTGCAACTGGCCTGGTTTGATCATTTCCTCAAAGGCCAAGGGCCTCACTTTGATTCGGCTAGTTTAGAGTTATTCGATCTAGGCATCAAACAATGGCGGTACTTAACCGATTGGCCTTCCACCCAACAAAGCTGGTTTTTGCAATGTTCCGGTTTAGGCACCACCCAGGGTAGTGCTTTAACCCCAGAAGTTCCGGCCCAGGAAAAGTTAACAGAGGTAGTTAACGATGTGTGGGTGCACGACCCCTGGCGGCCAGTAACCAGTTTTGGAGGTCACAGCGGCTATCCCCAAGGAATGAAGGAACGCAGTCAAGTGGATGATCGCAGTGATGTGGTCACCTACACCTCTGAGCCTTTAACCGAGAATTTAACTATCTGCGGTGTTCCCAAAATTTTCCTTACGGTGGAATCCGATCGCCTTAGCTTCGATGTGGCGGTTAGTCTAGCTCAAGTTACTAATACCGGGGAAGTTTTTGCCCTAAGCCATGGTTACTGTACTAGCTGCGAGCAAAAAGCTAATTTGGAAATTTTTCTCCAGGCAATTTGTGTAACATTGTCCCCTGGCGATCGCCTGCGAATTAGTTTAGCTGGGGCAAGTTTTCCTGCCTATGCTGTTAACCCTGGCACGGGAGAAAAGGCAATTTTTACTAGGCTAATAGACCAACAAATTATCACGGTAGCTTTAGTTAACAATGGCAACGTAAATAATTATCTACGTTTACCCACCCTTTAACAGAGGTGGAAAACTGTTCAGATCGCCAACAATTTTGCGACAAAAAAGCTGACGATGGAGGGGGGTTTTTCCCAACGTTTTTAATCCCTGGCGATGTTTAACGGTGCCATAACCCTTGTTTTGAGCCAAATCGTAGCCGGGAAAACGTGCCGCTAAGCGGGTAATTAGGTCATCCCGCCAAACCTTAGCAAGGATGCTGGCGGCACCAATGAGCACCGAATGGTTATCCCCTGCGGTGATGGCCATTTGTGGGAAGGCGTACCTAGGTAAAATATCCCGTCCATCCACCAACAGGTAATCCGGGGCAAGGGGTAGTTTTGCCACTGCCCTTTCCATAGCTAATAAACTGGCTTGGCGGATATTAATGCGCTCAATGGTGGGTACATCGGCAAAGCTAATGGCATAACGGTGCAAATATTCAGGCAATTCCCGGGCCAAATCCCAACGACGGTTGGAGGAAAGTTTTTTACTATCTCTTACCCCCAAAGCCCGTAGTTGTTCTATGGTGCCAATGGGAGCTAGCACCGCCGCCGCCACCACCGGGCCAAATAGGGCACCCCGCCCCACTTCATCCACCCCCGCCACCAGGCGATCGCCGGATAGTTCCCAGTTCTCCTGCCACCACTGGCGATCGTCATAGCAAGTCGAATGGAAAATCAAGTTAATATCTACTCCGCCGAGGAACGCCGCCGTCTTCGGCCAGGACGTTTTTTTGTTTCCACAGGTACAGACACTTCCGCCTTCGGAGAAGATTGCGTATCATCAATCGAGATGGGCAGATCACCTTTTTCTTGATCCATAGTTTCGTTAGTTTCTTTGCCTTGTTCCTCGACGCTTGCTGTTTCAACTTCCGTTAAAACGGTTTTCACCTCATCTGGGGAGCCGTTGCCATTATCCAGTAAGTGTGTCGAGGCACCAACCTGACCGCCATTACCATTGACCTCTGCCCCGGAAGAAGTTCCAGCAGTGATCACCGACACCACAAAAGACCGGGGGTCCTGATCGGCGTACTCGGTTTTAATTAAGGGAGAAATTCCCATGCGGGCATAGATATCCTGCTCCAAGGGTGTCATGGCGATATCCAACGGAACCAGCGGTTTTTCCACCCGACGGGCTGGCCGCTCACGGCGTTGGGGGGCTATGGTGGCGGGCTTCTCCTTAGTGGCTGTGGGGGAAGCCCCTTTACTGCGGGAAGTGCCCAAAGATTTAGTTGTTTCCTTCTCGGGAAAATCTGAACCTCGACGACGGCGACGACGACGGTTAACATCCCGATCGCCCTGCTCTTGATAGTTAGGATGGAAAAGTAAATCCAGGGGACTGGATATTTTCGCCTCTTCTTTCTTCGGAGCTTCACTGACCTTGGGACTGGGGGGGGAAAGAATCGGTTTTTCCACTAACCTGGGGGGAATACTACTGCTAACGGCAGTGGGGGCTAGGGAAACAAAACCCTTTTCCCCGGGCAGTTCTACCAAATGCCCCAGGCCTCCACATTCGGGACAGGTTTGCCCAAATAATTCATACAAATTCTGTCCCTGGCGCTTACGGGTCAACTCCACCAGCCCCAACTCTGTCAGTTGGGCAATTTGAGGCCGAGCCTTGTCCGACTCTAGACAACGATTGAAATGTTCCAAAAGTTGCAGTTGATCCTTATGGGAATCCATGTCAATGAAATCAACAATGACTACCCCACCAATATTTCTCAGTTTTAACTGGCGAGCAATTTCCGTCGCCGCTTCATAGTTAGTCCACAGTACCGTTTCCCGGGAATTGGCCGAATGGGTAAAGGAACCGGAGTTAACGTCGATCACTGTCAAGGCCTCCGTGGGCTCAATGATCACATAGCCTCCCGAAGGTAAGTCAACCCTCGGTTTGAGGGCTTCCCGAATGGTGGCATTGACCCGGAAATACTCCAGAATGCTGAGGGCTTCCCGGTGACAATCAATTAGCACCCCCTCTGGCAAACGACCTTGGTCCCAATTCATTAACTGTTGTTTGACCCGTTTCATCCCCGCCGGAGTGTCCACTACAATGCGATTCACTTCGCTGGAATACATATCCCGCAACACCCGTTTGATGAAATCGTCATCCCGGTCCAATAACATGGGAGCACTACGGGTCATTGCCTGCTGTTGCACCAATTCCCACTGCCTTTGCAGATTTTCCAAATCCTCGATGATGGCGTCTTCCGGCACATCCTCTGCTTCCGTACGTACCAGTAATCCCATGCCTGGGGGCTTAATCAACACCGCCAAAGCCCGTAACCGACTGCGCTCCTCTTCTCGATTTATCCGCCGGGAAAGGTTAACCCCTCGGCCATGGGGCATTAGGACAATGTAACGCCCCGGCATGCTGATGTTGCCAGTCAAGCGTGGGCCTTTGTTGCCCGTGGGCTCCTTCATTACCTGCACCAAAACCCTCTGTTGGGGGGCAAGTAGTTCAGTGATGGACGCAGAGGTGCGCCTTAGTCTGATGGGGCCTAGGTCGCTAACGTGGATAAAGCCATTTTTTTCCGTATCCCCAATGTTGATAAAAGCGGCGTCAATGCTGGGCAGAATATTGTCAACTAAGCCTAAATAAATATCTCCCACCTGTTGGCTGCCCGTAGACACCACCAATTCTTGAATTTGATCCTTCCAAAAAACAGCAGCAACCTGATGTTTCTCAGCAATGACAATTTGTTTTGGCATAAATATATCCCTCAAAAGGCCATCCCAAAACCAGCCCAGCATTGGGGACAGGGGGAAAATAGCCTATGGAAAAATGTTGTAATGTTGGACATTGGGTGAACTGAATATTTTCCTCTCTAGGGTCAACCTAACCCTTGGCCCAGTGGGCTATTCCCATCATCTCCTTTGCCATGCTGTGACTGGCGTTTTGGCCACCATTGCTTCCCGACAAGGTTTAAACAAACAGGGACTTTTTGAGTGGCATAAATACGGTCAACTTGCTGGAAAAATCCGTAGATATTCCCAGGGACATCCCCAGGGGACAACCGCCCATCGCACGGACGGGGGAAATAGATAGGCAAGGGTATTGGAGGCAGTTTAAGACGGAAAAAACTATCTGTTTTTCTACACCGCAAGAACGACAACCGGTAACGATTAGAAAAGAAGAATCGGGGGTTGCTTACGGCGATTCACTACAGGGGCATAACTTGTGCTGGTTATCCCTGGATCAAGGCCAACAATTCTGTTAGGCACTGACCCTGAGGGGTTGAAATCCCTCTCAAATAACCCAGGCACCGTCAGAAGAAATAAGCCTAATGCCCGGGAAATTTAAACTGAATATAACCTGAAATGGTAGCCTTTAGCAAGAAAACACCACGCTCCAGGGATTGGGCTAAACTGCCCGATGGCGATCGACTTTATCCAATGCCGCCGCTAACCCTTCGTCCAGAGCACCGTCCCCCACAATGGAGCGCACCCCCTCTAGGGTGGAAAGAATGTTACGGGGGTCGAGGAACATTACCTTACTGCTGTTGCTACTGCCAATGGCAATCCCCATGTTGAGGTACTGCTGGGCTAAGAGAAACTGGAGGGCTTCCCTAGCGTGGCTATCGGACTTCAATTTTTCGGTCAGAATGGCTAGGGCTTCTGCGGTGGCTTGGGCCTCCAACACCTTTTTCTGCTGTTCGGCTTCGGCATTGAGAATGGCGGCTTTTTTCAATGCTTCGGCTTCCAGTACCCTGGCTTGGGCATCCCCCTGGGCGGAGTTGATGGCGGAATCCCGCTGACCTTCGGAGGTGAGAATGGCGGCCCGTTTTTTCCTTTCCGCCGACATCTGTAATTCCATGGAGTCCAGCACTGCTTTAGAAGGCATAATATCCCGCAGTTCCACCCTCGTGACTTTAACGCCCCAGGGGTCGGTGGAAATGTCTAGTTCTCGCAACAATAATTCGTTGATTTCTGTACGGGCGGTGAAGGTTTGATCCAATTCCAGTTTGCCAATTTCCGAGCGGATCTGAGTCAGCACCAGATTGACCATAGCGGATTGGAGATTTTCCACTTTGTAATATGCTTTCTCCATGTCAACGATGCGCCAATAGACCACTGCATCGGCGGTGATGGCCACGTTGTCTTTAGTAATGCAGGATTGAGGGGGAATATCGATGACCTTTTCCCTGGTGGTTTGCCTATAGACCACCCGATCCAAGATGGGGATGGTGAAATTTAAGCCGGGGGTAAGTTTTTTGTTATAGCTCCCTAGCCGTTCCACTAGGTATTCGTTTTTTTCGTTAACGATTTTGACGGAAGTACCGATCGCCGACCCGAAGAAGACGAGAAAGAAGAGAAAAAAAGCTTCCATGGTTAAGCTCCGCTGTTATTGGGAAAAAGGACGAACTCTGGGTCAATGCCGGTGGGGCAAATGATTAAAGCAATTTATTAACTAAACTTTGCGCTTTGCCAACTGAACAAAATTCATTCAGGCATTCAGGTGTGGAAGATGGAAAAACTGACTGAGTGAAAGGCCCTGGGAAGGGAATAACCAGAGCTAACCAGACCTAGAGTTGGATTTGGAACTGATCCAATGGAGGCTGGAAAGGTTCGTCCTGGTCGCCGGGTAAGGCCTGGCTGGGTAAATCCTGGATATGAATTTCCTGCCGTTGCTGTTCATTGAGGGTGATGGGTTGGAGAGTTCCCGCGACAGCATCCAACTGATAGGCTTCAGAAACCAGGCTGCTGGGACAACATTCGGGGTCTCCCTGCTGGTGTTTCAACATGTTGAGGCGGATTTGTCCATCTTTAATCACTAGACTTTGTACCCGGACCCGATCGCCGAGGAAATAGGTATCGGGGTTAGAGGGGGAACCATTGGGCCCCAC
Source organism: Synechocystis sp. PCC 6714 (assembly GCF_000478825.2). NCBI lineage: Bacteria > Bacillati > Cyanobacteriota > Cyanophyceae > Synechococcales > Merismopediaceae > Synechocystis > Synechocystis sp. PCC 6714. The sequence goes on from NZ_CP007542.1 coordinate 2,043,369, forward strand.
GGCCACCACCGCCAGGTAGATCAATTCGTCGGGACTAACTACGCTCTGTCTGCGGAGAATTACCGCCGCATCCTGGTCGCCATCTTGGTCCACATCACCAATGGCAATGGGCTTGATCAAATTAAGGCTAAAAGTTCCTCCGGCAAACACACCATTGTTAAGGGAATATGTACTTTGGTCGGGAATGGTGTAGCTCAGGTTTTTTAGCACGTCCACTGTCAAAGGGGAGGCTCCATTCTGGGCGATCGGGGATGGCCCCACCGGAGGGACCGCCTTCACCACAGGCCCCAGAGCTATACCCCCTGCCATGGCAGCGAATAAACCCAAACCCATAAAACCAATCTTATTAGCCATTATCTCAATCCTTTTGGAACTTTTTCTGACCATTGTGCCCAGACAAAAGCACTTTCCCAGGGCCAAAGGACAGTTTAGCGAGGGTTTTTGTTGCCTTGACTCCATTGTAAAGCCATGGCGGCACTCCCCCCAGGGGTGAAAAACGTTCGTGACGAGCATTAGCCCCACTCCAGCCTTTGTTAGGGTATAGAATTGCCTAAGCTGTCCTGCCATCTGGTGTTTATGGTTGCCGATTCCGTGCCCGATCAGTCCTCTTTTGTGGGGAAAACCATCCGTCCCGTTGCCGCTGTTTCTATCCATGGCATTGTCTTTGACGGGGACCGATTGCTGGCGGTGGATAGTAAAAACGGCTATCTGCTGGAGGTTGATCCCCGCACGAACAATACCAAACTGCTCAATGGTCAGTACTGGCAAGAGTTTATTGGTGCCACGGGTTTGGCGGTACCGCAGGGATTGACTACACAGGACGCCAATGGGCAATTATGGTTCACTGCTGGACAGTACGTTTACACTTGCAACCTGGCGGAGGAAGACCTCAAACCTGAAGTATTTGCTTGGTTTGAAGAGCCGGTCAACGGCGTTGCCATTTGGGAAAACACCGTTTACATCACCTGCCATAAACGGGGCTACATTTGGGTTTATGGACGGGATACCCGCAAGCTAGTGGCAACTTTTTACAGTCCTGGTATTGGTGTGGAGAACATCACTGTGCGGGGGGAAGAACTCTGGGTTTGTGACAGCGCTGAGCAGAGTGTTTATTGCCTCGACCGGGCCACAGGAGAAGTCGAGTTCAGTCTGATTACTCCCTTTGAAAATCCCACAGGATTGGCTTTTTACCACGATCAACCCAGGGGCAAAGAAACCCTTTATGTGGCCTATGTACAACAGGAACCATACATCCGGGACAACCCCAATGCCGATCCTAACCATGAGTTGATGTACCGAGAAACCACGTTTATCCACCCCCTATACTTCCACAACGATCACCAAAAACGCTGTACTTTTTCCAACGGTTACCTGGTGGAAATGCGTTATGCGGAAGAATTAGCTCCTCTGGATCCGGTGGAGCTTAAACAGGTGGAATGGCGAATGGCCTTACCAGCGGAAACCCTCCGGCAAAAAATTCGCACCATTGAACCAGTGGGTCTACCCTTTAGCCGCATTGATGATGTGAACGGACAAAAGGTGGCCGTGTTCGAATTTGACCAGCTCGATTTGGAAAGTAGGGCCGTGTTTGGTTGGCGGGTGGAAATGGAGGTGTGGGGGATCAAGTACCGCCTTAAGCCCAGTGATTGCGAGCATCTACCCGCTTTACCAGAAGGCTTTGCCGATCAGTATTTGGTGGATAACGATAACCTCAGCATGGAAACCGATATCATTATCCGGGCCGCCGCTGAGGCGATCGGTCGAGAGACCAATGTCCTCCGTAAGATGTTTAATATCCGCAATTATGTCTATGATCGCCTTTCCTATGGCATTAAGCCCCACATTGACACCCCTGACTTGGCTCTACGCCGGGGGGTGGGTTCCTGCGGTGAATATGTGGGAGTTCTACTCGCCCTAGCCCGTTTAAACGGCATTGCCTGTCGCACCGCCGGTCGCTACAAATGCCCGCCCCATCCTCTCAAGCGTAATTTACCCATGGAGCCGGACTTCAACCATGTTTGGTTTGAGTTTTATCTCCCCGGCATTGGTTGGCTGCCTATGGAATCGAACCCGGACGACACCAACGACGGTGGCCCTTACCCCACCCGTTTCTTTATGGGTCTAGCTTGGTACCATGCTGAAACCGCTAAAGATGTGCCGTTTGAGCAGTTATTCAGCCAAGGTATTCCTGTTAATAAACAGGTGGTTTCCATCGGTGAGTTGGCCATTAACCATGTGCAATTTACTATTCTGGAGGAACTAGACCCAGCTGCACATCTTGCTGATGGCTAAGTCTTCCCCTTCTTTGTTCGTACAGACCCCTGAAAAAACAACGACCAGGCTGACAATTTTCCCTGATAGCCCGATCGCCGTTGCTATTTTCCCAAAGGACAAATGCTAGTCTGAGCAGACCCCACCTAGCCTTAGAGCACTCCCATATTGGCTAAGCCCAGAATGACCCCAGCGCCCAGGATGTGACCAAAGCTGGCCGTGCCCAGCACAGCCCCCAAACCAAAGCCCCCAAAGAAGTTGGCAGAAGGCATAGGAGTGCCAACATTTTGTTGTTTGATGGTCAATTTGCCAAAGGTGATCGCCAAAATATTACAGGCAATCATCACTCCGGCAATTTTAGGACTCCAGGACAAGGTGGTGGGAACGGCGGCGGCCAGTAAAAAGCTATGCATTGAGATTCTCCAGAATTAAAGATGGTTTTTAAAGCCATAACCCCACACTAATGGGGGTCTTTAAAAGTTTCATCTTACGGGGCGACTTTGCCCCTGGGAAACCAGCTTTGCAATACTTAACAAATTTCCTAGTGTCAGTTTAGAAGATGGGTTTGGCAAAATTCTGTGATCTTGTTTAAATCATCGGTTGTTTGCCCTTGAATCTTTGGAGGACGGGCAATTCTAATCAGGGTTACCCCCAATGCTTCAGCCACTTTTTGCTTAACCAATTCTCCCCCCTGGGCACCGGAAGCTTTCGTCACCACTGATTGAATTTGCCATTGTTGCCACAGGGCTTTTTCCAATGGTTCAGCTACGGGGGGACGCATAGCAATAATTCGGTCGGAAGTAAACCCAGCGGCGATCGCCTGGGCTAGGGCCTGGGGATAGGGCAAAATACGGGCAAATAGAATCGCTTGCCTCTGCAGTGGGCCGAAATGGCTTAACCATCGGGCTCCAACGGTCAACAGCACCCGTTTTCCCATCAAGTAAGGCTGATATTGTCCTGCGGTTAAACTCTGAATGTCGGGCACTTCTAGGGTATTTTTTCCCAAAGCTAGGGACATCCGCTCAAATCGGAGATAGGGAATTTTTTGCTTTCTGGCGATCGCCGTAACCGTGGCGGTAATTTGGGATGCAAAGGGATGGGAAGCATCGACAATGACTGCAATGCCATGGCATTGCAAAAAAGCTGGAATCTGTTCTGGGCTTAGTGCCCCTACTTTCACAGTCAAGCAGGGATGAACAGGATATAGAGGCGCAGCTTCCGGGGTGGTTACCGTCACCAGACAGTTTATTCCCTGGGCAATTAACCCTTCGGCAACGACACGACTATCCGCAGTGCCGCCGATTAACCAAACAGTTGGCAGGGTAATCACTATGGTCAAATTATTCGATGGATTATCTACAACTGGAATTTTTCACCCAAGTAATACTGACGCACCAAGGGATTTTCCGATAGCTCCCCTGCACTGCCGGAAGCCAAAATTTGCCCATCCCGCATAATGTAACCCCGGTTAGTAATAGCTAGGGTTTCCCGCACATTATGGTCGGTGATTAAAATGCCCATATTTCGTTCCCGCAACTGGGCAATGATAGTCTGAATTTCTGCCACCGCAATGGGGTCAACCCCCGCAAAGGGTTCATCTAAGAGCAAAAATTTTGGTCCTTCCACCCCGATCGCCAGAGCCCGGGCCAACTCAGTGCGTCGCCGTTCTCCCCCGGAAATTTGTGAGCCCTGGGTGTTGGCAACTTTTTCCAGGCGAAACTCCGCCAATAGTTGCTCAAGCCGATGCTTCCGTAGGGGCAAAGAAACTCCCGTTTGTTCTAAAGCGAGGAGGATATTATCCCGCACACTCAACTGGCGAAATACGCTGGCCTGTTGAGTTAGGTAGCCTAAACCGAGGTGAGCCCGTTGGTTCAGGGGCAAATTAGTTATGTCCCGCTGGTGGAGCCACACCCGCCCTGTATTCGGCTTTACCAATCCCGTGGCAATGTAAAAAGTGGTGGTTTTTCCCGCTCCGTTAGGGCCAAGTAAGCCAACAATTTCCCCCGGGGCGACTTGGGCATTGACCCGATTGACCACACAACGTTTACCGTAAAGTTTATGGATGTTTTCTAAAACTAGGGTCACGATCGCCGTTCTCGCTAAAGAGCCTTTCACCTAATGCCGTTAGTATCCCACAGCTAAGAACCCAGGGGAGGTAAATCAGGCAAAGTGTCACCGGGGAGGGGATTGGGGCCAGCGGGGGCGGGGCCGCCTTGGTTTTGGGATTCTTCCACTAGATAAATTGATTCCACCTGCTGATTTGCCTGGGGATTGGCGACAAAACGTCCTTCATCCACCAGATAGGTCATGGTTTCCGCCCGCATACTGTTGCCGTCCTGGAGCACATAGACGTTGCCACTGAGCACCAAACGCCTCTCTTGGGAAAAATACTGGGCTTGGGCCGCCGTTGCCTGCAAATTCCGGGCAGGATAGTAAACTTGAACGTTGCCCCTAGCGGTGACCACCCCGGTTTGGGAATTGGCCTCTTGGATGTCGGAACGCACAGTCATGGGGCTAGAAGGAGCGGTTTGGGCTACTACAGAGGATCCGTTGCTGAGGGGTAATGAAGACAAACCCACCAATGAGGCAATGGCGATCGCCAACCAGCGGCCAGAACGGGCGACCAAACTGGAGGTGGAAAAACGTTGAGGGAATACCATGGGCAAACGAACCATAATCGCTAACGGGCAAGCTAGGGAAAGAAGCAGGGGAAGATTGTCAACCCGGTAAAGCCTAGTGTAGCGAATTCAGGCAATTTCTTTGCTCTGCCAAGGCCACAAATCCATCCTCCACCCCTGGGCTAGGGACGTTTAGCCTCGGTTTAGGTTTCCCCTTAGCTATGGGTTTGCAAACTGCTTAACAAGCCTGGTACCATTTCCGCCGGCCAACCGCCCTCTACTTTGCGCCCCTGTTGCAGAATAAATCTCAACCCATAGGCGTGGGCATAGCCCTCAATTTCTAGCCAAATTAGCTCACTGCTCAATTCACAGCAAATTTTTTCCTCCTCCATCAACTCCCCGGCGATCGCCGTTACAGTCTGGGCCAACTCCCTGCTCAAGCGATGGAAATCGGCAAACTCGGCCCCAGTCAACTCCACCGCCCAATCTTCGGAACCAATTAAAAAGGGAAAATCGGAAGCATTGGGATCAAAGCCCCAGCGCCAACCCTCACCTTCCTGAATTGTTCTAATTTTCACCTAAACTTTCACTCTGTCCTGGTTGAACAAACAATCGATAAAGTTTCTGGATTTGCTCGGGAAAATCCTTCCAAGGAAAAAGAGAGTTAGTCGTAAGCCGGGTTCTGTTCCAGGATGCGAGGCACCCTTGGGGAGTTATCTATCTGGGAAATTTGTTACCAAATTCCTCAAGCGGTTCCACCAATAATGGGACAGGGAAAAGACCAACCTTTGCCCCTCCGACCTTGCTTCCAACCGGGGTTTACCGAGCCAGTACCTCTCGATACTGCTGGTGCGCTCTTACCGCACCTTTGCACCCTTACCTTTTTCAGTGATCAGACATCAGATTCCAGGTACTAGTCGGTATTTCAGACTGTTCCCGGTCACTGTTTTGCGAAAAAGGCGGTATTTTTCTGTGGCACTATCCTCACGCTCACGCGCACTGGGCGTTACCCAGCAAGTTTGGCCTTTAGGAAGCCCGGACTTTCCTCAGATTCCCTATGACAGGAATCCGCAACTCCCGCCCTAACTCTCCTTTTCTAGTGTGCCATTGATTAGAACTCTGCGCCGGTATGATTTCCGGCAAAAATTGGTTGAAACTTCATTGCCCCCTCCGTAGTCTTGGGAAATTGGTGCTAGGAGTTGTTCCAATGAAAAAATTTGCCTGTTTAGCTTTGTCCATATTACTCAGTGGAGCTGTGGGTTTGCCCAGTTGGGCTGGGGAGGTATTGGACCGCATTCAACAAACGGGGGTCATCAATGCCGGCACTAGGAAAGATGCGGTGCCCTTTGCCTATGTCGATGAAAAGGGGCAATGGGTGGGGTTTTCCCTCGATATTTTGGAGTTAATTCGCCAGGAAACGGAAGCTCGACTGGGTAAACCGATCAAGTTAAATGTGGTGCAAGCCACCGCCGATGACCGCTTTGATCTGATCACCAATCAAACCATTGACTTGGAATGTGCCTCTTCCACCTTCACCTGGAATAGAACGGAAACGGTGGATTTTTCAGTGAGTTACTTTGCTGATGGGACTAAAATTATCACCGCAGCAGATAGTGATTTAGAATCCGCAGATTCTTTGGCCGGTCGGGCGATCGGCGTTATTCCCGACACCACTAACGAAAAGGCTATTCGCAATTTTCAACCCGGGGCTAGTCTGGTATTTGTCAAAGACCAAGCCGATGGTATGGCCAAGCTTGAAACCGGAGAAATCGAAGCCTTTGCCGGGGATGGTATTGTACTAGCCGGATTACGAAAAACTTCTAGCAACCCCCAACAGTGGAAAGTGGCACCCAGTTTTCCTTACCAATACGAAGCCTATGCTTGCCTATTGCCCAAAGATGATTCTGACTGGCGCAATTTGGTCAACTACAGTCTGATCAAATATATGGAAGGGGTAATCAGCGATCAGACCACGGCGGTGGAAATTTACGAACGCTGGTTTGATGAGGAAACCGGTGTGGCGCCCTATCCTCGGGAAACTATTAACGATTATTACCAAGGTATTGTGGACAGTTTTGAGTGGATTCCTATCATTAGTTATTAGCCATATTAATTGAGCAAAATTCGTAGAAAACGACCCTGCCTGATTGGATGGTAGACAAAATGCGTTTGGTCAGAAGAATTAGTTTTAAAACTAAGCTAAACTAATTAATGATTGCAGTCAGAACTTGTTCGGCAAATCAATTAATTTTAATTAATAAGGTAAAGAAAAATTGTTGACTGTTATAGTCAGCAAAAGATGGGATGTAAACTACCCGTAAATTGACTGGGCTATCAAAGTCAGTTTGTATAAAAGGCAACATAAACGGGAGCACTGGACTGCCCGATAACTCCTGGAGTTGTGTTGTGTAAAGCAATCCCATCCCGGAACCAATTTGAATTGGGCTAGCAAAAATATTTTTTCTTAAACTAAGACCAGCGTACGCTGAAGGGTAGCCAAAGTCTGAATCTCTAAAAATATTAAACTCTAAACTAACCACTGAATCTTCAATCAAGCTATTTAAAAAACCATAATTAGGATTAATAATCTCAAAATCGTAGGCGGCTCCAACACCAAAGGGAAAATTATTGACATCGGGTTCTGTATAATCTATATGCCAGGAAATGGGAGAAATAGTTAGATATTTATCGGTTAAAGACCACAAATTTGTAGATGGTTTAATGTTGGCAGTGGGATTATTACAATTATCATTATCTTTTGGAGATTTCACTTGTTCATCAACCAGGAGTAGCTGGTCTAATTCCGCAATTAAACTAGAATCAGCACCATAATCTTCTAAGTTTTTCTGCTTATTTTTATTAATTAAAATAGCTTGAGTCACCGACTCTAATCCTGAATTTTCTGAATTAGTTGACTCGAATTTACTGTGAAGCCTGATCAAATTTTGTTGGTATTGCCAATTATCTAGGTTACTGAAAAATTTTTCTTCCATCGGTGAATAATCTGAAAATCGACCAATGGATCCATTGTCAATAGTTTTTATGCGCCAATTCGAATCAATCTCAATTTCATTTTGCAAACTTTTTTCCCAAGCGTAAACGGAGTCAGCTTGAAACAGGATAAAAATCAAATTGTAAAAGATAAATTTTATTCTCATTCTTTGGCGGCTAAACAATAATGTTATAGTTGATTTAATTGAAAGTAAGACACTGACCGGAGCTAAAAGCCTCTTTGGTAAAGGACTTGGTAGTCTCAATCTTAATTTGATTGACTATATCTCTCGGTTGATTTGAGTGTAGGGTAAACAGCTAAAAATAAGGAAGCCAAAATCAACAAATATATTTGGCAGGACTAATCAGCTCATGTAAATTTGAAATTTAAGCTAGGAATAAAACCCCGAAAGACCCATAGGTTGTATTTTCACTATGACTAGATTGGCATTTGTTGCTAGTTATAAGGCTGATTAATGTGCTCTAGTTTATTGCGCCCAAAACAAAATATTAGACTAGACGACTGATATCTTCGTTGGAACCTAAGAGGACCAGAATCATGCCCCGTTCTAATCGCTCCTGGGGAGGGGGATTGATTTTAAATTTTTCTTCGTAACCCACTGCTAAAACACTAACCCCATGGTTTTTCCGCAATTGTAATTCCGCTAGGGTCTTATCGCAAAACTCTTCCGGGACGAGAATTTCCACAATGCTGTTGTTGGGGTCTAGTTTGAAGCGGTCAACGATCGCCGGGGTGGTGAGGGTATAGGCCAAATCCTGGCCGGCTTTATGCTCGGGAAAGATAATTAGATCAACCCCAAGGCGCTTAAGAATTTTTTCGTGGGTGTCGGAGGAAACTTTGGCAACAACGGACTTTACTCCCCCTTCCTTGAGATTGAGACAGGTAATGATGCTTTCTTTGAGGTAATTACCGATCGCCACAATTACCGTTTCAATTTCAAAAATGCCAGCTTCCCGCAGGGCCGTGTCATCGGTGGAATCGAGACTGATGGCGTTACCCACCACCCGATCGGCCAATACTTCCGCCACCAGTTTGGGATCCTGGTCAATGCCCAACACCTCATAGCCATTGACGTGGAGAGTCTCGCACACTGCCCGACCAAATCGACCCAGGCCAATCACCGCAAATTGTCGTTTTTCCTGGCGAATTAAACTGAGAAAATGACTAGTTTTCATTAATTTCGTTCTAAATTGAGCTGTGTTATACCAAGCCCAGCAGGGCTACCATCAAAGCCTTTTGGGCGTGCATGCGATTTTCTGCTTGGTCCCAGAGTCGAGATTGGGGCCCTTCCATCACAGCATCAGTGATTTCTTCCCCTCGGTGGGCCGGCAAACAGTGGAGGACAATGGCCTCAGGATCCGCCAGGGCTAAGAGTTCTTGGTTAATCTGATAGGGCTGAAAAATAGGGATACGGCTGTTGGCCAAATCTTCTTGCCCCATGCTAGCCCAGACATCGGTGTAAAGAATATGACTCCCCTGGGCGGCGGCTTTAGGGTCATCGGTCAGTTCCACTTTCCCCCTTGGGGCGGCAATTTGTTGGGCCTGTTCAATAATTTCTGCCAAGGGTTCATAGTTCTTGGGGGTAGCCACCCGCACTGTCATCCCCATCATCACTCCCCCTAGGATTAGGGAATGGGCCACATTGTTACCGTCTCCCAGGTAGGTAACTGTTAACCCTTCCAACTTACCAAAGCACTCTTTGATGGTTTGTAAATCTGCCAAAATTTGACAGGGGTGCTCCAGGTCGCTCAGAGCATTAATGATGGGCATTTTGGCATGGTCGGCAAAGGTTTGCAGATCCGCCTGTTTGAAAGTCCGCACCGCCAAGATGTCAATGTAGCGGTCTAGTACCCTAGCGGTGTCCTGAATGGGTTCCCCCCGACCCACCTGGGTAACGCTGGGATTTAAATCCAACACTTGCCCTCCCAGTTGGTACATGGCAGCGGTGAAAGAAACCCTGGTGCGGGTGGAGGCTTTATAAAACAATAAACCGAGGATTTTTTGACAACGGGGCTTGAGCACACCGGACTTGAGATCCGCCGCCAATTGCAAGAGTGATTTCATTTCCTCGATGGTCAAATCGGCGATCGCCAATAGATCCCTGCCCGCCAACGCCTTAATGCCCATAGCCCTTATCCCCCGTTGTCCAATGTGGTGGTCGAATTAACATCTAAATTAAGCCTCATTTTGCCATACTCGGTTGATGGTCTTTGGGCTGTGGCAAAGATACTAAAAGTCACTGATTTTGCTGATCCAGATAAGCCCTGTAACCCAGGCTCTCCAACTGCTTTTGTTTATCCAAAACCATGGTTTCTAAACTTTGGCGATATTGCTGTACTTTTTCTAGCAAAGCTGGATCATGGCTGGCTAGCATCTGCACCGCCAGGAGCCCCGCATTTTTAGCATTGCCGATCGCCACCGTGGCCACCGGAATGCCCCCCGGCATTTGCACAATGGAATAGAGGGAATCTACCCCCTGTAGGGTTTTAGTCTGCACTGGCACACCGATCACCGGCAGAGGGGTCAGGGCCGCCACCATCCCCGGCAGATGGGCCGCTCCCCCCGCCCCGGCAATGATTACCTTTAAGCCCCGCTGGTGGGCCGTTTGGGCGTATTCCACCATTTTTCCCGGGGTACGATGGGCAGAAATAATGGCCACTTCCGTTGCCACGGCAAATTCTTCACAAATGGCGATCGCCGCTGCCATGGTGGGGAGATCGGAATCGCTTCCCATGATGATACCGACCAGGGGAGAGGGGGAAGTCATAGATTAAATAGATTGGATCGAGATGACGAAGATGGAGGTTTGACTTTAAACTGAGGCTAACCGCTAATAGCGTATCGGAAAATCTTCGAGATCCCAAGGAAAGACTTTTATGTCAATCAACAGTATCCATCTAGTGGGGCGGGCCGGCCGCGACCCGGAAGTGAAATATTTTGAGTCTGGTAATGTGGTGTGCAATTTCACCCTAGCGGTGAACCGACGTACAAGCAAGAAGGATGAACCCCCCGATTGGTTTGACTTGGAAATTTGGGGTAAAACCGCTGAAATAGCCGGTAACTACGTCAAAAAAGGTAGTTTGATTGGTATCCAAGGATCGTTAAAATTTGACCATTGGGAAGACCGTAACTCCGGTACCCCCCGTTCTAAACCAGTGATTCGGGTCAATAATTTGGATTTACTCGGCTCGAAGCGGGATAACGTCGAAGGCACCATGAACAATTACCCCGACGAATTCTAGCTATCCGATCAGTTGCTCCCTGCCTACGTCGGTAAATTACGGCGATCGCCGCTGTTGGTCTTTTAGCTAAAGATTTTTTCCCATTACCCATGCCAGAAACCCATGGAAGTCTTTGACCCTACTCCTCCCCCTTGGGTTGAGGACACCGTCCATGCCAGGGGTTTTTGCTGTCCCCAATGCCAGGCCGGTCCCCGTCAGGCCCTCCGGGCTTGGATCAACCGGCGATCGCCAGTGCTGGGGGATGACCAACGGCGCAAATGGCAGGAATTTTACCAATGTGAATGTGGCCAAGGTTGGTGGGCCTGGAGCAGTGACCGTCCTCCTTCCCCGGAGTAAAGTAACTTTTGAGCTTTGCCTATGATTGCCCAAACCCCTTCTTCTCAGCCCATTTGGTTGACGATCATTTATTTGTTGCGGTGGCATAAACCTGCTGGCCGATTGATTTTGATGATTCCGGCCCTGTGGGCAGTGTGTTTGGCCGCAGAAGGTTTACCCCCCCTGCCTCTGCTGGGCATCATTGCTTTGGGAACTCTAGCCACCAGTGGTTTGGGCTGTGTGGTCAATGACCTTTGGGACCGGGACATTGACCCCCGAGTGGAGCGCACCAAAGAACGTCCCCTAGCGGCTAGAACCCTTTCCGTACAGGTGGGCATTGGGGTGGCATTAGTGGCCCTACTGTGTGCGGCGGGGCTAGCTTTTTACCTTACTCCCCTTAGTTTTTGGCTCTGTGTGGCGGCAGTGCCGGTTATTCTGGCTTACCCTGGGGCAAAAAGAGTTTTTCCCGTGCCCCAATTGGTCCTTTCCCTGGCGTGGGGCTTTGCGGTGCTAATTAGTTGGAGTGCAGTCACAGGGAATTTAACCAATGCTGCCTGGGTGCTTTGGGGGGCCACCGTGTTTTGGACCCTCGGCTTTGACACTGTCTATGCCATGGCGGATCGGGAGGACGATCGCCGCATTGGGGTTAATTCCAGCGCCCTATTTTTCGGTAAATACGTTGGGGAAGCGGTGGGGATCTTTTTTGCCCTCACCATCGGTTGCTTATTTTACTTAGGTATGATTCTGGGGCTCAATCCCCTCTATTGGCTCAGTTTGGCGATCGCCATCATCGGCTGGGTGATCCAATACATTCAGCTCAGTGTTCCCACACCAGAGCCCAGATTATATGGACAAATTTTCGGGCAAAATGTCGTTATCGGCTTTATTTTGTTAGTCGGGATGTTGTTGGGCTGGCTTTGATGGTCAAAGAAACAAATACGAAAAGGATGAACCCTCCACCATCCTTTTCAATCCCCCATCCATTGATTTCCTTCCCTAGTCTCTCCATAGTTGGGTTGTCAGTGTGCGGGTCAGGAAAGGGATCTGCCGCCACATGTTTTGCTAAGCTGAAAATCCCCTCGCAAAAACCTGGGCTTATTTATGTTTTTCAGTGTTGTCATTCCCACCTATAACCGTTTGCCGATCCTGGAAAAATGTCTGCGGGCCCTGGAAAAACAGGTTTTTAACCAAGATTCAATCGCTGGTTATGAAATAGTGGTGGTGGACGATGGCTCCACCGATGGCACCGTAGCCTGGCTAGAAGCCCATCGAGCAGAATTTCCCCATCTGCGGCAATTAACCCAAGACCACCAAGGCCCCGCCGCCGCCCGGAACCTAGGGGTAACCGAAGCCCAGGGGGACACGATTATTTTCATTGACAGCGACCTAGTGGTGACGGAGGTATTTCTCCAGGCCCATGCCGAAGGTTTGCAACGGGGCAAGGAACAACACAATTCTGACCGGGTTTTTACCTATGGCGCTGTGGTCAACACTTGCAATTTTGAGGCGCCGGAATCGGAACCCTATAAACTGACCGACTATTCCGCCGCTTTCTTTGCCACTGGCAACGTGGCGATCGCCAAGAAATGGTTGTTGGAGGCGGGGCTGTTCGATATGGGTTTTCAACTGTATGGTTGGGAAGACCTGGAATTGGGGGTCCGGCTAAAAAATCTGGGCTTGAAACTGGTTAAATGCCCCCGAGCAGTGGGCTATCACTGGCATCCCCCCTTCAGTCTGCAACAAATCCCCAAATTAATTGACCAGGAAGTGCAAAGGGGAAGGATGGGAGTGTTGTTTTACCAGAAACATCCCACCTGGGAAGTGAGGCTAATGATCCAAATGACCAGACTCCATTGGCTAATGTGGGGCCTACTATCCTTGGGAGGCCGCCTAAACGAAAAAACCATGGCTCCCCTCCTCCAGTGGCTCATTGACCATGGACGCCCCCAACTAGCCCTAGAAATTGCCCGCATTTTCCTCAATTGGTATAACGTCCAGGGGGTTTATGCCGCCTTTGCGGAAAGCCAAGCTTCCAGCTAAAACTGATTTAAAGCAGGTCAAAGCAGTGCAAAACTGATCTGTTCTGGTACGTTTTCGGGCAGGATAAGACTAATTTTTCCCGAGCCTGCGGGGGTAATTCTTAAGAAATTTTGACTTAAGGGCACCACTTTCCCAAAATTACCTATCATTTAAGCTAATCTTGGTCATTCAATTTATTTACGTACTGTTAGAGTGAATTGAGTTTTCTGGCCCAACCAAGACCACTTTTCCCCGTTGGTCAACCAGACTAACAATCCGTTACTGCAAAGCTCCCCAAAATGGGTCTTTTCTAACTTAGCTGTCACTTTGGAGACATTACATGCAAACTTTATTTTTGGTGTTGGCGGGAATCATCGGTCTAGTCGTTGGTTTTGCCGGTACCTATTTCACCCTAGTTACTAAACTTCAAAAGAGGCTGGAAAGCACTAAAAGTAAACTGGGCCGGGCCAAAAGTGCCAGTGAAGACACTGAAGCTCTCCAATTTCAGTTAGAAGCCCAAAAAGGGGAAACCAAAGCCCTCCAAGCTAGGCTAGAGGCCCTGGAAGCCAACCATCGCACTCAGCTAGATGAACTCCAAGGGACCCAGGCAGCAACCTTAGCCCAGTTAATAGCAGAAAAAACTGCCCTGGAAGAAGATCTCCAATCCCTTAGGGAAAACGCCCCGGCGTTGAATGAGTTGCCCCCCGACCAGAGTGGAGTGATCGCCACTCTCCAAGCCCGTCTGTTGGAAATGGAGCAGGAACACCAAGCCACAGTGGAGGCTTTGCAGAGCCAGTATCAGGCGGAAATTGAATCCCTCCAGCAATCGCCCCTAGCCCCGGCAGTGGAGCTAGAAGAACCATTGGCCCCTGATTTTGTTCCCCCGGCGATCGCCGATCTAGGGGAAACCACTGACGAAGAATTTATTCCAACGGCCGAGCCTGCCGAAGCAACGGAAACCGAAGAAGAAATTGTAGAACTAGAAGCCGTCATCCCTGAGGCGGAAAACTGGGTTGATGGTTCCACCGAGGTGGAAGCGGGAGAAACTGCAGAACAAGTAGAATCTTTTGAGCAAACGGACACAGAGGAATTTTCCCCCTTCGATGCCCCTCCCCCTGAAATCACTGCAACCCTAGACACTGGTGCTGATCTGGAAAATTGGGTTGATGCCCCCGCCGACTCCTTCACAGAGGAAACATCCGAAACATCTCTGCCGGCCACAGGTTTTGCCAATGAAAGCGACTTGGAATTAGAACTGACGGAATTGTCCAGCCTAGAAACGGCAGAATTCCTTGGGGCAGTGGAAGACAGGGATGACGAATTCTTAGCGGAGCTGACCGGAGAAGAGCAAAGGGCTGAATTGCCCTTGTTCGACGAGAAACCAGTGGAAACCATCGGAGAATTGGAAGCATTCAACCAAGAGCTTTCCTTTACCTCCAGCCATGGCGATGATTTAAACCTGCCTGGGGATTTACTGGAAGATTTTGGCACAGATATTCAGACCCCAGGGCCGACCACGGAAGAAATTTTGCCAGGGGATGCCGATGGTGGTGCAGATGGTCTTGACTTCCTACTGGAATTACAAACAGGGGAGCCGGAAATGTTCCCCGGGCAGGGCGAAGAAGAACTATTGCCGGATTTTTCCGCCGAAGAGTCCATCAGTATGAGTTTTACCGGCATGGAGATGTTGACCGAGCAGGGGGAAGATTTCCCTGATTTACTCGGGGCTAACCCGGAAACCCACGGGGGTGATCCGTTCATCAATATTCTGGATGAGGATCCCAATGCTTCGGATAACGATCTTTTGGCCCTCCTGCAAACTGATGAAGGTGGTGCGGATCAACCGAGGATAGACCAGGGGGAAGAGGATGATCTTTTTCCGAGTTTAGTGGATATGCTTGGCGAAGATGCCCCCAGCGATGGTGGTGAATTAGATGATCTTGATGCTTTATTGGGGGATACCAATCTATCCGGGTCTTCAGGCTCCTTGGATGATTTCGATTTTGGTCCCGAAAATCCTTGACCCTTTTTGCAGTCTAGATAAAGTCAACGGAGCGCCTAAACTTGTGATCCCTAGAAAGAATTAGACCAAGAAACGGATAAAGCCAAATTTAAGGGGCCTATCCGTTTTTTGTTGCCGGAAAGAATTGGTTAGTCAACTAATTCACTGTTGAATTCGTTATAAGTGCGTTGTTGAAGTTCAACGGACTCGGAACGGGGCAATAGGTCAAATAAATCCCGTAGAACATCGTCCACCACTTCAAATTTGAGGACCCCCTGGGCATCAAATACTTTTTTACCGTTTTTATCTAGGATCACCGTCTGGGGTACCCCGCCACTGTAATAGTAACCAGGTTCATCCCGGCGGAAGCGCTTTTGGTCAGGGATACCGTCAACGGAAACAGGAATAATGCTAGCAGCCCGGCCGTAAAATTCCTGCATGCGGGAAACGATGAAGGCATATTGTTTGCAGTCCCTACTGTCGTCGAGGTAGTAAACCAAAATAACTGGTAATTTGCGGTCAAAGGATTCCCTTAAATTTAAGCGGGGGGGCACCAGAGAACCATTGCCAGCATAGACAACAAAAATGTTGCCGTCGTAGCGGTCATCTTCCAGAGCGGCGATCGCCGTACCTTGATCAGAGAGGGAAAAGGGTAGAGTTCCCCAGATGCCGAACATTAAAATAACTAAGGCAAAGGTAGCCACAAGAAAACGCCGACAACGGGCTAACCAGGGGAAATACACAGACATATTCATCGTTGAAAAAACTCAGTCTAAAATAGGGCAAAGCCTTTCCCACTTTAAACTTTCCTGTGTCTTCTCAGCCCCATTCCACCCAATCTCGACCCCGACCGGGGGCATCCCCTTCCCCTTTTGCCAACAGTTATTACGGTGTGTTAGAGCTTCACCCCGCCGCCTCCCCCGTGGCCATCCGTCGGGCCTATCGGGAGTTGAGCAAACGTTATCACCCTGACACCACCCTATTGGCCGCAGACATTGCTACGCTGAAATTTCAGCGCTTGAATGAGGCCTATGCTGTTTTGAGCAATCCCGATCGCCGTTCTGTGTATGACTTGCAAATTGGTTATTCTCGTTGGAATGTAATCCAAGTGCCATCGGATCAACCGTGGGGACAAAATCAGGCCACAGTGGACAATTTTGGCAAAAACTCAGCCTATTTGGATGCTAGCGATCGCCCTTTGTCGGCGGGGGAGTTTTTTGCGCTGGCTCTTTTGGGCCTAACCCTGGGGGGCTGTTTGGCCTTGGCCCTGTTAATTGCCTGGCTGAGGGGAGACCCATTGGTAATTCCTAGCTTGCTACCATGGTTCATCAATCTGGGGTAGGAGAGTTTAATTTCAACCCAAACAAATCCCGTTACCCATGGCGAGTACATTGGCCTAATCTAGGCCAACTAAAGCCCGCCTCTGTCCATTGACCCAATGTTAATTTTGAAAAATCCTATGGCATCCCCACATGTTTTTTCCTGGCCCCAACGCTTGACCCTAATGGCTTTAACCTTTGCTTGGGGCTTGAGCTTGCCGGTGTTGGCCCAAACTAAGTCAGCGGTGCAATGGTACAACGATGGGGTGGATAAGCTAGCGGCGCAAAATTTCTCCGGGGCGATCGCCGATTTCACTGAATCCATTAAGCTTAATGACCAGGATGCCGATGCTTACTATAACCGGGGCTATGCCAAACATGTGCTGGGGCAATACCAAGCGGCCATTACGGACTATAACCAGGCCATTAGTTTAAATCCCCAATTTGCCTATGCCCTAGGTAACCGCTGTTACGCCTATTTTTTACTGAGCCAGTACGACAAAGCCATTCAAGATTGCAGCAATGCCATCGAAATTAATCCCAATTATGCGGACTTTTACGTTTACCGGGGTAATTCCCAGTCCCAATTGGGTAATGCCACCACGGCGATCGCCGACTATAACGATGCGATTCGTATCAATGCCCAGCATGCCAATGCCTATTACAATCGAGCGTTGACCCATAACCGTCTCAAGCAAGACCAACAGGCCCTGGCGGATTATAACCAAAGCATTCAGTTAGATCCCGACTCCGCCGAAGCCCACTTTAATCGGGGCTTAACCCAATACCGTCTGGGGGACGAACCCAAGGCGATCGCCGATCTGACCAAGGCCGCTTCGTTGTTCAATGCCCAGGGCAAGGCAGATATGGCGCAAAAAACGGAGGCCATACTGACCCAAATCCGGGCCATTGAGGCTTAGGTTGGACCTTTTAGAAGCGGTGCTTAAAGCCCATCAATTCAACCGGGCTGTACTAATACATAGGGTTGGACGATCAGGGTTTGAAATTCCCGTTCCGGCTGGTCATTCCAATCCGTTAACTCCTGCTCAGTGGGTTTATGGATCAGCAATTCACTAATCCAATGGTTTACTTGGTTGACTTCATCCTTGGCGATCGCCAGACCGACGGAGAGCAAATCTAAACTACCGTCCACCACAATCACCGCATCCCGTTTGGCATGGGGAATGATGGTGCCCCAATCCATGGGGGCTAATTCTTCTTGTAACTGTTTTTGAATATCCGCCATTGATTTTGGATCAATAATGTCTCTCGTTATTTCGTTTACCTTTGGTACTGGTTGAATGAGCTAAGGGGATTATCCTAGACCCATTTCAACTAGGCGCAACCATTGGTGTGAAGTTCTTTAGGCGTTAACTTTTGACTTTTAGCTTATCACTGTACTGTTGGCGGAATTTGTGTAGTTTAGGCAAATCATGCACCAACACATAGGGATGGGCCGGATTCCGTTGGACAAAATCCTGGTGATAATCTTCTGCTGGGTAAAAGGTATCAAAATCATTTACCTCCGTGGCGATCGCCTGGTCAAAGGCCTGACTTTCTTCTAGCTGGTCAATGTAAGCCTGGGCCACCTGTTTTTGTTCGGGAGTAGTGGCAAAAATGGCAGAACGATATTGGCGACCCTGGTCTACGCCCTGGCGGTTAACTTGGGTGGGATCATGGCCGACGGAAAAGAAAATTTTCAGCAATTCCCCGTAACTTACTTGGGTCGGATCGTAAACAATTTCGATGGACTCCGCATGGTCAGTGCCGCCGCCGCTCACCCTGGAATAGTTAGCAGTGGCCTCTGTGCCGCCGCTGTAGCCCGTTTGTACTCCCTGCACCCCTCGCACTTCCTCAAACATGGCTTCCAAGCCCCAAAAACAGCCCCCGGCAAAAACAGCTTTTTCGGTTCCATTGTTGGGACTAGATACCAGAGTAATATCCACCACCGGATCGGGGATGACTTTGGAAAAAGGATTGATTAAATAACCACCCACGGCGATCGCCATACCCACCAGGGCCAGGGTGAACCAGAAACTACGTCTACGGAGCGATTTGGTCAAGTTAACACTAAAAACTAACAATTAAATATCCTCCTTGGAATTTGGCCCCCGCCACTGCCTTACCCCGTAGGTTACCAGGTAGGTCAATGTTGCGCCGCTGATCCCCCGCTTCAATGGTTAACTCTGGCCCGGACTGGGTTAATTTCACCTGACGTTTATCAAAACCGGGTAAAAATACTTTCACCTGGCGGGCGTTAACATCAATTTCCAATGGTCGGGGGGCAGAACCCATGGCCTGGGGATTGGGCAGCGCATCCATTAGGGGTTGCCAGTTACCTTGGTTGTAACTCGGCAGAGCCGCAATGGGCAACGGATCAAACAAATTAGCATCTAAGTTGCCTGCCCCCAGGGGAGTTTGAATCACCCCCTTCACCGTCACCCCCACCTGCTGGGCTCCGCCCCAATAGCTCTGGGCTGTTTTTTGCGCCAGGGCATCGTTACTGGTTACCAAGTAAGCGGCAAACCGATTGGGATCGGCGATCGCCGTTTTACCCTGCTGGAGAAGGTTTTGGGGCCCATCAGGGTGGTTGAGCATTTGGTCCGGACTCCAGTTAACATTCAGTACCGCACTGGCCACGGGCTGCACAAAGGGGGAAAGGGTCTGCACCACTTCCGAATCCGCCAATACCTTTTGGAAGCGGCGCCAATACCAACTGGCAATTTCAGGGATACCCAACATTCTCAGGGTGGAGAGATTGCCCGGACCGTCGTAAATCAGCACGTCATAGCGGCCGCTCAGTTCGTATTCCCGCAGGGCATTGAGCACCAGCACTTCGTCCATGCCCGGCAGAACCCCCAGTTCTTCTCCGTAGATATTTTTCAGCGCTGGCGATCGCAGATATTGGGCTTCCACTTCCTTGAGCTTTTCCCAGCCCCTTTCCAGCAGATGGGTGGAACTGAGTAGTAAACCATCGATGTTTGCTTCTATCCCCTGGGCTGTTTCCGACAGGGCCACGTCCCATTGCCAGGCCAAACTAGGATCTTGCCCTAGCACCAGCACCCTCTGGCCCCCCTGGGCCAGTTTTTTAGCCGCGGCGATCGCCACCGTGGTGCGGCCAACACCGCCTTTCCCTAAAAAAGTCAGAACTAACGCCACAGAAACTTCCTAGAATCCAGCAAAAACAACAAATATTCCCGAACTAGACCGAAATAACGAATGCCATCGGCGATCGGGAAAAGTGAGCAGAGCAAATGGGGAATGATGGCCCAATGGTTAACTCAACTAAACCACCTAGATGGCCTTGAGTTCGTCCTCAAAGAACCAGGTGGCAGTGCGGTCATCAAAGGAAACCACCGCCCCAATGCCACTGCCGTCCGTCATCTTAAAATCTTTAACGACACCGACTTTGCCCAGTTTACCTACCACATCGGGGGAAACCCGATCCCGCAGACGGTAAACCTTAACTTTTTGACCTATTTCAATCGTCATATTGCTTAAATGGTGGTTAAGTAAAGAAACATTGCAATCCCCCTTAGTTTAGCGGAATCTGCGCCTTTCCCAGTCTTGGCCATGGCGACAAATGGGCAAAAAAATTGGCAACTTCATGGGGCCAGAACCAATCACTTCGATGGGGATAAAACAGGATGCAGAGAAGAAAAGCAAAAAAGGGGAAATTTCCCCCATTGTTTACTTGCACACACTAAAGAAATCCAAACTTTGCTGGGCAGTCAACCTAACCCACAGAAGCCAAACGGAAAGCAGCGCCCAAACCAGCGGACATTTCAGCGGCGGTGATTTTGCCATCATGGTCCCGGTCTAGGGCATCAAAAACGACATCGGTGCCGGCCCATTCTTCCCTGGTGATGAAGCCATCCCCGTCCAAATCGTAGGCATGGAAAATTTCCTCTGCTCCATGCTTGATGTGTTCTTGACCATCCAGAACTTTTAACCGCTCTTCTAACAAATGCTCCAAAACTTCCAACGCTTTGGTAAAGCCGGCAATGCCTTCGGCTAGTTTTTCCGAGGCCATGGGATCTTCGGTGTGCATTTTGTCGAAGGTAGTTTTATCCATAACAATTTTTTCAATGTCCTGGGGCACCCTAGTGGGGTCGAGTTTACGGGGTAAATCTCCTTCCGTGTTCCGCAGTTGATCCAATAATTGGGGGGAAATGGTCAATAGGTCACAGCCAGCCAATTCGATGATTTCGCCAATGTTGCGGAAGCTGGCCCCCATCACCTCAGTTTTGTAGCCAAACCGCTTGTAGTAGTTGTAAATGGTGGTGACGGATTGCACCCCGGGGTCTTCGTGGCTAGCATATTCTTTACCGGTACTTTTTTTGTACCAGTCTAAAATGCGTCCCACAAAGGGGGAAATTAGGGTAACTTTGGCTTCGGCACAGGCGATCGCCTGGTGGAGACCAAACAGCAGAGTCAAATTGCAATGGATGCCTTCTTGTTCCAACACTTCCGCCGCCTTAATACCTTCCCAGGTGGAAGCAATTTTGATCAGAATTCGTTTTTTATCAATGCCGGCTTTGGCATATTCCCCGATGAGATAACGGGCTTTGGCAATGGTGGCTTCCGTATCGTAGGAAAGGCGTGCGTCCACCTCTGTAGAAACCCGGCCGGGGATAATTTGCAGAATTTTGAGGCCAAAGGCCACCGCCAAACGGTCAAATGCTAATTGGACAATGTCTTTAATAGGGGCATTTTCCCCGGCTTCATCTTTAGCTTTGAGCAGGGTGCTGTCCACAATTTCCTGATACTGGGGCATCTGGGCCGCCGCCGTGATCAAGGAAGGATTAGTGGTGGAATCCCTGGGGGTAAAGGTTTCAATGGCTTGGATGTCGCCGGTGTCGGCCACCACCACTGTAAATTGGCGCAGTTGTTCGAGGAGATTCTTACCCATAATGGCGATTAAACAAGTTCAACGTCTTTCCCTCCAATGGTAATGGTGATTCCCGAAAGCGAGCCTTCTTTGGACATCAAGATAATTTAAGCTAGGGAACGCCGATGCATTGCCGAACCCTAGGGGGCAAATCAACTTCGGATTACTGTTTACCATTTTTCAACCTCTGCAACTTTTGCCATGGCCCAGGACTTAATTAAAGAACAATTACAAGGCGTTAACCTGTTTCTAATCGGTATGATGGGCAGTGGTAAATCCACCGTCGGGCCTTTGTTGGCAGAACAGTTGGGGTACCGTTTTTTCGATGCCGATGTGTTGATTGAGCGCGTGGCCGGCAAGGCGATCGCCGACATTTTTGCGGAGGATGGGGAGGAGACTTTCCGGGATTTGGAAACGGAGGTGTTGGGGCATCTGGCGGCCCAGACCAGAAGCGTCATTGCCACCGGGGGCGGGGTGGTGCTAAGGCGACAAAATTGGAGTTATTTACACCATGGCCTTGTCATTTGGCTCGATTGTCCATTAGATCTATTGCTGACCAGGCTCCAGGGAGATGAAGCAAGGCCCCTGCTCCAGGTGGAAAATCTAGAGGCACGGTTAGAAAATTTATTGACCCAACGGCAACCCCTCTACGCCCAGGCGGATCTCCGGTTTCCCTTGCAAGCGGATCAGGACCCCCTGGCGATCGCCGGGGAATTACTGGCTACCATCCCAGGACTGCTTAAACCCCAATGCAGTGCTGAACAAAATTGACTGGGCAATGTCCCTAGGACGACCATGGTAAGATGATTAACTAATCTTTGACCCCTTGGAGAGGTGGCAGAGTGGTCGAATGCGCCCGACTTGAAATCGGGTTTGGGGAAACTCAACGTGGGTTCGAATCCCACCCTCTCCGCTTGTTTAAATTTCAACTCAATCTGATCAGTCTAAATAATCTAAACCTAGGGCTACTTGGTAACGAACCAAGCAAATCCCGGGCGATTATTTTATAATCTAGTTTTTTTAGCGACTTTTTCAATCTCAATCCCGGTTTGACAACTCCAGTTTTAATATCTAGTCTTTAGCCCGCATAGGAAACAATGGTGAAGCCCCTCCGCTTAAACGATCGCCATCAGCAAATTCTCCGCGCCACCGTCCAGCACTACATCGCCACCGCCGAGCCTGTGGGCTCCCAAACCCTGGCCCAGGAATATCAATTTGCCGTCAGTTCCGCCACCATTCGCAATGCCCTCGGCCAGCTAGAAAAAGCCGGTTTGCTCTACCAACCCCATGTGTCCGCCGGCCGGGTTCCCTCTGATTCCGGTTACCGCATTTATGTCGATAATCTTCTGACCTGGAGCGATCGCCAAAGCCGCACGGTCAAACAACGGTTAGAAAGTGAAATTAACGGTGATAATTGGCACTTTGAAGCGCTAATTCAAAGAATGGGTCAGATTTTAGCTAGCTTAAGCGGTTATATCGCCCTAATTACCTTTCCCCAAACAGAAACGGTGCAATTGCGGCATTTACAGTTAATGCTGTTGCCATCCAACCAAATATTAATCATTCTGGTGACCGACAGTTACCACACCCACTCTCTCACCCTTGACTTACCCTCCACCATGGAAGCAAAAGAGCAGGGAGAATTGGAGCAGGAATTGGGGATTTTCTCTAATTTTCTTAATGCCCAATTACGGGGTAAGAATCTTTCCGAGCTAAGCCATTTAGATTGGCGGGAACTAGACCAAAAATTTAGTATCTATGCCGACTTTTTACAGGATTTACAACAGCAACTCAAACCGCTTCTGCAACGACGTATGACAGCCCCCCTGGTAGTTCACGGGGTTTCTAAGGTGATCCAACAACCGGAATTTTCCCAGCTAGAGCAAGTCCAGATGTTGTTGTATCTGCTGGAACAGGAACAGGAGCAATTATTTTCCGTACTATTCGACCCCGATGATTATGGAGATAACCTGGCTAACTTGGGCCAGGAAATCAATTTAGTAACCGGGGAAACTGTCCCTAGACCCCGTCCAGTGGTCACTCTCCGCATTGGCGCAGAAAACCCCCTGGAATCCATGCATCCTTGCACGTTAGTGTCTGCTATTTATTGCCAACAGCAGGTACCAGTGGGGAGTGTGAGCATTTTGGGCCCTACCCGCATGGTCTATCAGCAAACCATTCCGTTGGTGGAAAAGGCCGCTGAATGTTTATCGGCAGCGTTGAGCAAAAATTAGCTCTATAAAAAGGGAGTCCCATAGCCCGCCCCATAGCCCCATAGCCCCATAGCCCCATAGAAAGGGTGGCTCAGTTGAAAGCGGTCAGGATCGTGTCAACTAAACCAGGTGAAGCAACACAACAACAGGACTAGATCACCCAAAGAGTAATGCCAATAGGCTTTGCTCCATCCTTGTGTTAACAATGGAATTTCTAATTTATAAGGTACTGTTATTAACTGAGTATTTGTACGTTTATTTAGAATCAAATGTGGCAAAAAGTGAGCTGTTTAGGGCAATTTCAATTTTAAAATCCTTATTTGGAAAGGGTTCTAATGATTATTCGTCCTAACCGTCCCGATCTTTGCTATGGATGATACGAACCAGTACCTTCCAACTTATAAAGCACTGGAATCCAAACTCTGGCCAGCCTCCGGGGACAAGGGCAAATGTAAACCGCATTCCTGTTTTAGGCCATGGAAACGGGTGTCCCTTTCATCTTCATCGTGGGCCATCAGGGGTCGACTGGAGTGCCAATCCCCCACCGAAACATAACCTTGGTCAAAAAAGGGATGGTAGGGTAAATCGTGGGCAGTGAGATACTCATAAACCATCTTGGAATTCCAATCCAAAATGGGGAGGACCTTATACTGATTACCCTGGAGATCCACTGGTTTCAGATTCTGACGGTGGCGAGTTTGATCCCTCCTCAACCCCGTCAACCAGGCGATCGCCTCTAGTTCTTTTAGCGCCCTCTGCATTGGTTCAACTTTACGAATTTGATCATAGCGGTTGAGGGATTCTATATCCTTCTGTTGCCAGAGCTTGCCGTACAGAGCTTCCATGCGAGCTGGGCTGAGGGGGGATTGGTAGACCTTTAAATTTAGCTGTAACCGTTCAGTCAACTGATCTGCAAACTGATAGGTTTCCAATGGCAAATAGCCCGTATCAATCCAGATAACGGGAATATCGGGAATAACACTGGTCACTAAATGGAGCATCACCGCCGCTTGAATGCCAAAACTTGTACTCATCACCAAGCCGGGGCCAAAGGTCTGGTCTGCCCAGGCAATAATTTGTTGAGCGGTAGCGTTTTCCAACTCCGTTTGCAGGGTAGGTAAATCGAGCTTAGTGAGAGTATTGATCATCAGTGGGCGATGGGAGATCGTAGGTAAAGGTCTTGGTGAAACTGTCGTGCAAGAATAAATGGCAGGACAAAAAATTGTTAACCCCAGTGGGGTCGGGTCAGCAAAAATTGAAGAATGTTAATCTGGTTCACTTACCAACCCCAATGCGAAAGACTAATTCTGGGCCGAAGCTGCCTTTTGCTGTTCCGTTAGCAGTGCCTGATCCCGGCGACGTTTTTTGGCATAGAGTTGGATGGAAGCGGCCATGGCAATAACCAAAGCCACAATTAACCAGGTGGTGGCATCTAGGGGTAAGTTGTTTTTAAAAACCGCCAACAATACAATCACCACCAGCAGAATGGTGGGAGCTTCGTTCAAGGCTCGGAATTGCTGTCCACTCCATTGACATTCTCCCTGGGCCAGTTTTTTCATTACCCAGCCACAGTAAAAATGGTAGAGCAAAAGTAATGCCACAAAGGTGAGTTTGATGTGGAGCCAACCGGATTTGAGGATTTCGGGCTCTGTGGAAATTAGACCGATCGCCATGGCCACACTAACGACCATGCCAGGGGTGGTGATGATGTTGTAGAGCCGTTTTTCCATCAACTCATACTGTTTCTTGAGAATGGTTTTGGCCGGTTCTGGCTCCTGGTCTGCTTCGGCGTGGTAAACGAAAAGACGCACCAGATAGAATAATCCAGCAAACCAAACAACAATGCCAATCAGGTGGAAGGCTTTAAACCAGTAGTAGGCCATGGTGAACGTTGACGGTGGACAGAGGAGGACAAATGCTTGCGGTTGGGAATTCCCCAAGGAAGGGGCGAGTTATTCAATCAAACCCAAGGGGGCCATTATATCGCCTCCCCTAATCCCAAACCATTCTGCCCAGGCCCATCAAGCCTAAAAGCTACCACTCCCACCAGAGGCAGGAATACGGAGGCAATATTTTTTTTCGTCTCCCCAACGGCGCTGGTTTAGCCAATGGGGGATTTGATCCGTCACCACTTGGGCGGGGCCTAGTTGACCCAATTGTCGGGCCCTTTGGTAGTGGAAACTGCATTGCAGGGCATGATCCAATTTCTGGGCCAATGTTTCCTTTCCGGCGATCGCCAAGGATAACCCATACAAAATGTAATGGGGTTGGGGGACTTGGGTTGGCACTAAGTAGAGATGACAATTACTGGGGATAAGCCCCAGATTAGCCAACGTTTGGGCGACAAATTCTTCCGTCAATTTTTCCCCCACCATGTCGCTGACCTGATCGCCACGGCCCACTAACGTTAGACAAGGAGTTTCGAAATACCAATGGGAAACCTGGAGGCGATCGCCAAGGCGGTAACGGTATAACCCCCCCAAAGTCGAAATTATTAATTCATAAATTGGTCCCCTTTTTAACTCCGATAAATCCAAAATAGTGCCATCGGGGGCAATGAATTCCAACACAACTTGATTCACCAAAGGTACAAATCCCTTGGCTTTGATCAGAGGAATAGTAATGGGAGCTTCGGTGGCTAATAATCCCTTACCCTGGATTAATACATTGGGAAAATAAGTTTGTAAAATCCGCGCTTGTTCGGCGGCAAATAGTTGATCCCAGCAGGAAATAAGTTTTAACATCGGCCACACCGCTGACCAATCAATCTCCTCTTTTTGCAAGACTTCACGTCTATTGCCATCAAGGCGATCGCCCAGGGCCATAATTAACCTTTGTCGATGCTGGGCCATGAATTCTAATTGTACGGTCAAAAATGTGGGACTCCAGAGGGAAATAATTTCCAAATCTGGGGTCGCCAATAAAGCTAAAGCTAGAACCCAACGAAAAGCTTCCCCATTGGGGAAATGGGCACCGACCCTAACCAAAAAACGTCGACTGAGCCACCGCAGAGGTCCCGTCAAATAATCGGTGTCGTCAATGCCAGCAGGGCGATCGCCAAGGGTGGGAGAAATACAAGCGTAGGTTTTACCCGTGCAAAAATTGGGACCATGGTGGAGCAAATCATAGGCCCAGACAGAGAACATAAAAGTAAAAGTACTGAGCAGACTACGGGTATAGGGAATGTGTTTATTTGCCCCGGCACTACCCGAAGTTTGTTGCCAAGAGAGAATTTTTTCAGGGGTAATAATGCCTTGTCGAGGCAATGCTTTTTGTTTTTCTAACCAGGGGGAAAAATTCCCATAATTAACCAAGGGAATGGCAGACCAAGGAGAATTTTGTTTAATACCGATAGATTGGCCGTAACTGGTGCGAGCTAAGCGCTTAATAAGCTTGGTTTTTAACTGCTCTTGCTCGACTTGGGGTTGGGCTAATGCGGCTTGAAAACGATTAAAGCTTGGCTGTAGTAGGTATCTACCAATAATTAAAAGAAAATCATCCATGGAAATTAGTTGGCCCACTAATTTTTTGATTGCCTAGTTTTATAACAACCAATCAAACACAATTGAGTAAATACTGAAATTATAGTTGGGTAAAAGTAAATATCAGCTAAAATTGGCTTATTAATCGCATTTTCTCCGTAATTCTGCGGATAAGTTTAGATAAATAATCATGAAGAATTGCTAAGAAGAGAGACTTTGTTCGGTAAACTGGTACCGAATCCTTTATTTTTCCAGTTCCTATGCAGCATCTGTATCTAGACTATGACCTCCACAGCGGTGCCCGATAAAATCCTTGTGGTTGACGACGACCATGCCATTCTTCTCCTAATTTCCCGTTTTCTCCAGAGCCATAATTACCAAGTGGAAACCGCTGACACTGCGGCGATCGCCAGGGAGAAATTTACTCGATTCAAACCGGATTTGGTGATTTTAGATGTTAATCTTCCCGACGGCAATGGTTTTAACCTCTGTCAGGAAATGCGTAGTGTGCGGACATTGGTGATGATGCTCACTTGTCTGAGGGATCGTAACCATATACTCGAAGGTTTTGAACAGGGGGCGGACGCCTACCTCACTAAGCCACTGGATTTGCCCGTGTTCCACGCCAAAATTAGGGCTTTGCTCAACCGTCACCTACCGGTGGTTGAATTCCCCGTGGCATCAACGTTTACCCAGGCCCTGATTACCATTGGTAACCTCACCATCAACGGCGATCGATGCGAAGTCACCCGTAAAGGTAACCTCGTTCCCCTGACCCTTTTGGAGTATCAACTGCTCTATTTTTTGGCTACCCACCCCGAAAAAGTCTGGAGCCGTCAGGAACTAATCACCTCCGTTTGGCAAAATCAGCTTGGGGAAACTGTTGAACGGAAAGTAGATGTACATATTGGGCAAATTCGTCGCAAAATTGGTAGCCCGGAAAATCAGTGTATTCGCACCATTCGCGGTAAGGGTTATGTTTTCCAACACGCCCCCACAGGACAAGATTGAACTCTTGCCTCAAAATCAGTGGGAAACCCAACCTTCGACCATTTTAATCACCGTTGTCAGCTAAAAATATTTTTCTGTCGATCGGATTCCAGCGAAAATTTTCGATTTCAGTAGCCCGGCAAAAATAGCGCTGCTGAGGAACATAACGATGGAATAAATCGCAGCGGGAATGGCCATCATGGGATTGTTTAAAAGGGTTGTGGCAATGGCGATCGCCAACGTGCCGTTTTGGATACCCACTTCAATGGTGATGGATTTTCGCTCTGCCAACCCCAGCCCGACTAGCATCGCAATGCCGTAGCCGAGGGCCATGGTTAGCAAATTTAGAGTGATAGTCACGCCCCCCACCTGCAGGAAAAATCCTGCCAAGTTTTGTCGCTCTTTTACTAGAATAGCAACGATAATAGTGCCGAGAAAAAATAGAGAAAGCCACTTAACATTTTGCTCAATTAATGTAGCTAATTTTGGGAAAAAGTGGTAAAAAATCATCCCCAAACTAACGGGGACAATGGTAATTACGGCAATTTGTAGAACAGTTTTTAAAAAGGGTAGTTGGAGAGCAAACTGTTCCCCCATAAAATAGTTGGCGGACAGGTTAACCACCAGGGGAATGGTAATGATGGTAACTAAACTACTAATGGCAGTTAAAGTAATGGAAAGGGCAACGTTTCCTTTGAGCAAATAGGTAATGACATTGGAAGTAGAGCCACCGGGACAGGCGGCTAGAATCATCACACCTACTGCTAATTCCGGGGATAAGGAGAATAACGATGCCAAGGCAAATCCCACCAGGGGCAACATCACCAATTGAGCGATTAAACCGATCACAACAGCTTTTGGTTCTAGCCAAATTCGGTTAAAGTCCTTAATAGTCAGACCAAGCCCCATGCCAAGCATAATCAAGAAAAGGGCTAGGGGCAAAAAAATTGTTGTTAAAAAATTGGACTCCATGGGAGCAGAATCTGAGTATTAATATAAAGAATATAAAGTTAGTAACGTCGGGGAAGCTACTCGCTAAGCTGAAGAAGTAAACCTGCTTCTCTTTGTTCCAACAACATAAAAAAATAAGAAAAAGTTAAAATAATAAAATTAAAAAAAGAAAGAATTTGATCCCCGAAACCCATCAATATCCCACCGTGGCTGTGATGTGCCCTAGGGCTTGGCCCAATTTCTGGTTATCTGTCATTGTCCTTACTGCTATCCGGAAAAAACTATCCCCTAATTCTGGAAAGCTGAGGCAATCACGGATTAAAATTTGAAATTTAGTTAATAGTTCCCGCTGAATGGTAGAACCGGGAATAGCAGTTTTAACCAGCAAAAAATTAGCCTGACTTGGTAAAGGCCATAGCCCCGGCAAAGTCGTTAGGTCTTGTTGCAAGGCTTGCCGGGTAGAGGGTAACCATTGCCAAACCTGTTGACGAAATTCTTCCGTCTGTAAACTGGCGATCGCCGCCGCTTCGGCCAAAACATTAACTGGCCAGGGATCTCGCCAAGCTTGCCATTGGGTCAAAAGATCTGGGTGGGCCAGGGCATAACCCAGGCGCAATCCGGGCAAACGGTAAAACTTTGTCAGAGAGCGGAGAATAATTAAATTAGGATGTGCCTCCAGGTGGGGTACCAAACTTTGCTCTTGCTCTGGGGGCAGAAAATCCATAAAAGCTTCGTCCAATAACACCCATTGATAGTGGGGCAGGAGAG
The DNA here is from genome assembly GCF_000478825.2 of Synechocystis sp. PCC 6714. Lineage (NCBI taxonomy): Bacteria > Bacillati > Cyanobacteriota > Cyanophyceae > Synechococcales > Merismopediaceae > Synechocystis > Synechocystis sp. PCC 6714. The sequence continues at coordinate 2,073,463 of NZ_CP007542.1, forward strand.
CAAGAATTTCCTCTTTCGCCAGGAGGGCACCGGAGGGATTATGGGGATTATTGAGAATTAAACCCCGTCTTTGCCGCTGGGTAACAATGGCATCAGGGATATTAGGCGGCGATCGCAATTTTTGCCAAGGCCAGGGCTGATCAACCTGCCAGGGAATAGTTTCTAGTTTGGCTCCTGCTCCCCGCCAACTGCGGTCATAGTCTCCAAAAGCTGGGGTGATTACATAGGTACAGTCTAAATTCGCAAAGGTGCGCCCCGCTAATGTTAACAATTCCGCTGAACCGTTGCCCGGCAACACCCAATCCATCGGTAACTGATGATAATCGGCGATCGCCTGACGGAGGAGTGAATATTCGGGGTCAGGATAATGATGTAGGGCAGGTAAAGCCGACTCAATGGCGGCTAGGACAGAGGAGGGAGGCCCCAAAGGATTAATACTGGCGGAAAAATCTAGTAAAGAAAAAGCTGGACAGCCTGCCATCTGCGCTGCCCAACCCAAATTACCACCGTGGTGGGGTCGCTCAAACAAAGGTCAGTGGCAATTATTTTTTCTCAGGAGCAACTTTATCTTTGAACATTTTGCCTGCGGAGAAAGCTGGCACCTTAGTGGCTGGAATGAGCATTTTGTCCCCGGTTTTGGGGTTGCGGCCTTCCCGTTCCTTCCGTTCCCTGGCTTCAAAGGAACCAAAGCCCACCAGGGTCACTTTTTCCCCTTCGGCCACCACTTCCATGATGCAATCAATGGCGGCTGAAATTACCGCATCTACCTCCTTTTTAGTGATGCTTTCCCCCAGTTGCTCCTTTGCTTTGTCTGTGACCGCATGGACTAATTCGCCTTTATTCATCTGAAAAAATCTCCTTGAGAGTGAGTTTGTTGGAATAGACTCATTTTTTAGGCATTTTCTCCCCATAACAGGGTCATTGGGAGGATCCACAGCCTGGATCGACACAGAAATTTGGCATTAAAAATCCCTGAAATCCCCGCAGACTGGCTGTTTCACTGCCTTATTCTATGCACAAAGTGTGGAAGTAGGATCACTTTTCCCCACGAATTTTTGCAGTTTTTAGGGATTTTGTCACAATCCTTTACGAAAAATCGGGCTTTTATTCTCCCCAGTCTGCCCAGGGGTAAAAGTCACCCTAACTCAAAGGATGTAACCCCGTAAATTTTTTCCAGGGCGATGGGGGGAGCTTGCCCGGTGTACATTCGAGCGGTTTCAAAAACCATTTGCAGGGAATACTTAGCTGCTAGGGCGATCGCCCCTTGGTTAGGTTCAGGCACATCTAGGTAAATAACTGCTCCTGGTTCAGGATTTGCTTTGAGGGCCAAAAAGAGGGTTTCCGCCACCCCCGGAGTATCGGCAAACAGGGGACCAATTTTGTAACCTACCCGACAGGGCCGCACCACCCCGTAACCCCGTAAAATTCCATTTTCCCCATAGGCGATCGCCTGATGCCCCCGTTGATGACACCACGTTCGTAAAAATTCTTCCCTGGGGGCAGAAAAACATTGCCCGTCATAGGTCAGTACGTTTTTCCAAGCAATGGTATGCAGCGGGACTAAATGGGGAGACGGAGGAGCCTCCCCACCGGTAACACCCTGGTAACGAATGTTGCGGTAGGCCAGATGAAAACCGGATTTTTGATAATTGGCCTGTTGAGCCAAAACTCCGTCCAAACCGATATTGCAACCCTGTAGATAAGCCATAGCTTTTTGCCAAATTTGCCAACCGTAGCCCTGGCTTCGATACTCTGGTTTGACAATGTAAAAACCGATAAAACCAAATTCCTCGTTGTATTTCACCGCCGAAATAGTGGCAATGGGTTCTCCGTCCAATAAACCCAACAAAAATCCCTGGCGATCGCCTTGGTAAAAACAGTCCGCATCTTGACAACCGGGATTCCAACCCTCTGCGGCGGCCCAATCCAACGCTAAAGCAATCTCCGCTTCAGCCATAGTTCTGATTAAGTATTTCTGCTCAGCCATTGTATTTAGTCACTGTTAATTTCAACTAATTTCAACGTTTGTTGACTTGGTAAAGGGAATTGTAACTAATGGAGAAACCGCCCCAATGCTAGCATTAGCTTGGATTGTCCATAGATTTTAATCAATTGAAAACCTCGAATCTTAACAATCATTAACTTACTCACCCTGGGAGAAACTGCCGATGGTATCGATCGCCGAACGGAAAAAATTAGAACTGCCTCCCATTGCGGGCCAAGAAGCGGAAATATTAGCGGTGGCCAATGACAACAAGCCGGTATTTTTGGAGCAGACAAATTTACGGCTAGAAGATTTGCAATCAGCCTGTGCCTGTGCTTTGCATATGCATCAACCTACCATTCCCGCTGGGCAAGATGGGGCATTGATTTCCAATCTGCAGTATATGTTTGAGCACCCTGGGGAAGGGGATAACCACAATGCTGAACCCTTTGCCTGGTGCTACCGTCGGTTGGGGGAAATGATTCCCCGCTTGGTGGCGGAAGGTTGCAATCCCCGTATTATGTTGGACTACTCCGGCAACCTGCTCTGGGCCTTTCAGCAAATGGGCCGCAACGATATTCTAGATAACCTCAAACGGTTAGCCTGTGATGCCCAATATCAACCCTACGTGGAATGGTTGGGAACCATGTGGAGCCATGCGGTGGCCCCCTCCACCCCTATCCCAGATTTGAAGTTACACATATTGGCTTGGCAACAGCATTTTGCCGATATTTTTGGTGCCGAAGCTCTGCAACGGGTGAAGGGTTTCTCGCCCCCGGAAATGCATTTGCCCAACCATCCTGACACCTTATTTGAATATGTTAAAGCCCTAAAAGAATGCGGTTACCGTTGGTTAATGGTGCAAGAACATTCCGTGGAAAACCTCGATGGTAGCGGCCTTTCTGGTGATCAAAAATATATACCCAACCGTTTAGTGGCCCGTAATTCCCGGGGAGAAACAGTCAGCATTGTTGCCCTAATCAAAACCCAGGGTTCTGACACCAAATTGGTGGCCCAAATGCAACCCTATTACGAGGCTTTGGGCCGGGGTAAGCAGCCCGTGGGCAACCATCAAATTCCGGCCTGTGTGACCCAGATAGCCGACGGGGAAAATGGTGGGGTAATGATGAATGAATTTCCCCCTGCCTATGAACAAGCCACCCGCAAAATGGCAGAAAATGGAGGTAAGTCGGGCACAGTGGCCATTAATGGCACGGAATACTTAGAACTGCTGGAAGCGGCCGGCGTGCAGAAATCCGATTTTCCCCCTATTCAAGCCATCCAGCAACATAAAATTTGGCAACGGGTTAACCCCGAATCCCCCAGCCATGAACAGGTGGAAGCGGCGATCGCCGACCTCAAGGCCACCGACCATCAATTCACCATGGATGGAGCATCCTGGACCAATGATTTAAGTTGGGTACAGGGCTATGAAAATGTGCTCGAACCGATGAACCAACTCAGTGCTAAATTCCACCAAAAATTTGATCGCCTGGTGGCGGAAGATCCCAGGGTGACCCAGCGGGAGGATTATCAAAACGCCCTGCTGTACCTATTACTGGTGGAAACCAGTTGCTTCCGTTATTGGGGCCAAGGCACCTGGACGGAATATGCCCGGGAATTGTATCGTCGGGGGGAGGCTGCTTTAGCCTAATTTTTTCGATTAATGGGGGGTAATCCATCGGCCCTGGACAGGGTTGCAACAAGACCTGCGCCAATGTTCGAATCCCCCGGTAAATCCCTAGCTCCATTGCTCGCCATGGCCGATCGCCAATTACTGGAAGATGCCCTCCGTCGAATTTGGGGTTATGACCACTTTCGTTATCCCCAGAGAGAAGTAATTGATTGTCTATTGGCCGGGCAGGACTGCCTGGTGGTACTACCCACCGGAGGGGGAAAGTCCATTTGCTTTCAACTACCCGCATTACTAAGGGAGGGCCTAACCCTGGTGGTTTCGCCGTTGGTAGCCCTCATGGAAAACCAGGTGCAAAGTTTACGGAGGCACAATCTGCCCGCCGCCTGTCTCCATAGCCAACTGAGTCGCCCGGAAAGAAAACAGGTATTGCACCAGTTGGGCCAACAAAAACTAAAGCTTCTTTACCTTTCCCCGGAAACATTGCTGAGTGAGCCGGTCTGGAATTTACTCCGACAGCCCCAGGTAAAGTTACAGGGTTTAATGCTCGATGAAGCCCATTGCTTAGTGCAGTGGGGAGATAGTTTTCGCCCCGCCTACCGTCGTTTGGGAGCCCTGCGTCGAGGATTAGGGCAAAACAAAGGAGAAATTCCCCTGGCCGCCTTCACCGCCACAGCCGATCGTCAGCAACAGGATTTAATCATAGCGGGATTAAATTTACGATCGCCAAAATGTTTTCAGGTCAGCCCCTATCGCCCCCAACTGCAACTGAAAGTCAAAACTGTACTGAGTGAATATTGCCGACGGCAACAACTGCGGCGTTTTTTGCTCAAGCATCTCCAGGAAACTGGTTTAATCTATGTCCGTACCCGCACCAAGGCCATCAGCCTAGCCCAATGGTTGCAGGAAAGGGGGTTCGACACAGAGGCCTACCACGGCGGTTTAGGGGCTCACCAGCGGCGACAGTTAGAACAGAAATGGCTGACGGGCAAAATTGCTTCGGTGGTTTGTACGAACGCCTTTGGACTGGGCATAGACAAACCCGATACCCGTTGGATATTGCATTACCAAGCCCCCCTAATGTTGATGGATTATCTCCAGGAAGTGGGGCGGGCCGGTCGGGATTTACAACCAGCAGAATGCCTAGCCCTAATCAGTGAACCCACCGGTTGGTTAGACTCCGGCGATCACCAATTGCGTCAATATTTTCTGGCTCAGGCCAACAAACATCTCCAACGAGCACAAGTCTTGGGCAAGCAAATTCCCGTCCAAGGAAACTTAATAGCATTAAAACCCCATTTTCCCGACCTAGAAATGGCTTTGGCATGGCTTCATCGTCAGAGACGTTTGCACTGGCTGGATCCCTTTAACTACCACATTTCCTCTGGCAATAACCAGACAAATCCCCTAGAGGAACTTAAAAGTCAGTACCACCTTATGGAGCAATACCTAACCAGTGGCCGTTGCCGTTGGCAAACAATTTTGGCGGCTTTTGGTGATGATTCTCCAATGGCACAGCAACCCTGTGGCACTTGCGATAATTGTTTAGCCAAACGTCGATAGTTTAAACGAAATAAAGTTAAATAAATTTTGTAGAAAGAGCATTAATATAAAAAACTGTGAATTTTTGAGAATTTAGGGGAATTTCAAGCAAATAAGTGCTAGTATCAGTCCAATTTTGAATGGAAGACTAAATTAAATGGTTTTAGGTCAGGATAAATGCAATGCAACGGGCAAATTTTTCAGTCCTCAAAAACGAATAAGTCATCTTTCACTGATTTTTCTACCGATTATTTCTGTTCTTACAACGGGAGTTTTCGACTCTGTTGGTGCGGCTCCGTTCAATGGCTGTAATGGTTCTGATTGTGTACAACATAATTTACAGACCCAGACAGTTTGCATTCAAGTGGGAACAGAATCTGCTCCCAATGCACCGGTAGGGCCAGGGCCGGGCTGGGCAAAAGGACTAAATACGGAGATTGATCAAAGTATTCTGAAAGGTAATGTGGTTGCCTACAAAATACAGTGGTCTAGTGGATGGTCAGGGTGGTTTGTAACTGGGGTCAATGATTTGGATATAAAATTCAATACTGATTCGGGTAATATGCGGCGAATGTGGTCTTATTTCACGGATCACCGACACCTTTATATTCTCTGTAAACAGGCTTAAATTCGGGCAGTTATTCGTCTTTTCTCATTGCACCATGGTTAGTCGGCCCCCAGTAAGCATTATTATCCGCGCCTACCGATCTGAAAGCACCATTACCCTAGCTCTCCACAATGTGCCGAAACACACCTAAGACCACTAGCAGGTGGCCATGGGGCGGATTATCTGGAACCGCTGGGCCGATAGGACATTGACGACCCCAGGCTAAAACAAATTTTTATCGATGGTACTAGCCAGGGTAAAACAATCGCCAATTGCGTCAATATTTATTAGCCTAGGGCCAGCAGATATAGTTAATTTAATTGAGAGTAAGACACTTACCAGCGCTAAAAGCGTCATTGGTAAAGACCTTAGTCGTCTCAATCTTACTTTGATTGACTATATCTCCAACGGGCATAAACTTTGAGCAAACAAACCTCGCCCAAGGATATAGGTTCCAAGGGCGATATGTAACTCTCTGCCCTAGGCTAGGGCGGCAACTTTTGGCCAACGTCCCACGGTTTCACCAATGACGGCCAACTGAGCCATGGTCTCATCAAAACGATCAGGGGTCAGGGATTGGGGACCATCGGACATGGCTTTAGCTGGATTGGGGTGTACTTCAATCATCAGGGAATCGGTACCGGCGGCGATCGCCGCCATGGCCATGGAGGGCACATACTCGGACTTGCCAGTGCCGTGGCTGGGGTCAATCATGATGGGCAAATGGGTGAGGGAGCGCAGAACAGGCAACACCGACAAATCTAGGCAATTGCGAGTGTAATGGCTGTCAAAGGTGCGAATACCCCGTTCACAGAGAATTACATTAGGATTACCCGCCGCTAAAATGTATTCCGCCGCCATCAACCATTCATCAATGGTGGCTGCCATACCCCGCTTGAGCAGCACTGGCTTATCCTGGGCTCCTACCTTTTTCAACATGGAGAAGTTTTGCATATTGCGGGCTCCCACCTGGATTACGTCCGCCACTTCCGCAATAATTTCCAAATCCGCCGCATCCATCACTTCGGTGATAATGCCCAGCCCTGTGGCCTCCTTAGCTGCCGCCAATAAACCTAAAGCACTTTCCCCATGGCCTTGGAAAGCGTAGGGAGAAGTACGGGGTTTGAAGGCACCGCCCCGTAAAAACTGAGCCCCAGCGGCCTTAACCCGACGGGCCGTTTCCACAATCATAGTTTCGTTTTCCACTGAACAGGGTCCCGCTACCACCGCCACCGGATGGTTCCGGCCGATCGCCACTGGGCCTGCGGGGGTGGAGACAATTACTTCACTGTATTCCCCATGGCGGAAAGTCAAACTAGCCCGCTTGAATGGTTGCTCTACCCGCAACACATCTTCAATCCAGGGACTTACCTCTTGGATTTGCAATGGATCAAGTCCGGCTGTTTCCCCCACCAACCCCATCACAACTTTGTGCTTACCGACAATTTTTTCGGGGGTGAGGCCCCGTTCGGCAAACTCTTTACCAATGCGCTCAATTTCTATTTCTGGGGTGCCGACTTTCATGACGACGATCATGACAAACTTCCTCTTGCGATAGGGTGAAACGGGGTGGGATTAAAAGCTCAGCTAAAGGTTTTACAACAAGTACGGCCTTGAAAAGCTGAGCTAATGCTAATAATTTTAACGAAATTATTTTTACCGGTAGGATTAGCCAACGGTGGTTGGGCAATTGTTAACTTTGTTGACGAAAATTTACAAAAATTCACGAATATTAAGCATCATTCAATATTCAACGATCGCCATTGTCCTGGGCCGTTTGTTGGGCGTTGCGCCAGACGGCGATGGTACGACCGAGGTTGAGGCGAAATTCTGACCAGCCCCAGACACTGCCGGGTTCATCTTCCCAGGAGGTGGAGAAAATACCATAGCTAAGACCCACTACCCCCAGACCGAAGAACAGTAAGCTCACCGCAAACACCACATAGGTGGGGATCTCAAACCAGTCCCGGCTCACTACGAGGTAAAAAAGCACAAAGGACAACATCCCCAGCCCGGTGGGAATGCCGGAGAACAAGGCCATGCGTTTGACCATCCGCTGACTCACTACGGCGGGAATGCCACTGTCCGCTGAACGGCGGCTCTTTTTCTCTTTGGCGCCGCTGGTTTTATTGCTCGGTGCCGCCACTGAAGGGGGCTTTTTTTCAACCTTTTTCTTTTTGGATTTCCGCTCAAAAGGGAGGCGGTCTTGGTTGGTGGGGTCAGCCATGGAAAAAATAGAAAAACTTAACGACGGATACCGAGGCGTTTGATCAGGGCTTGGTAACGTTCTGGTTCCCGGGCATTGATGAAGCTCAATAAACGCTTACGACGACCAATCATTTTCAGCAGGCCCCGACGGGAAGCGTGGTCTTTGGGGTTAGCTTTGAGGTGCCCTGTGAGCTGGGTAATTCTTTCTGTCAAGAAGGCTACTTGCAGATCAGCGGACCCAGTATCAGTCTCATGGGCTTGATACTCGGTCATCAATTCTTGTTTACGGGTTTGGGTTAAGGACATAGTCTCTGTGGAAAAACCTAAGCTGTAGGATATTAGGCGATAAATTTCGTTGCAATCTCTTACTATATCACGTTTATCCAGGGTCTCCGTTTCCCCACTTTGGCGATCGCCAGGGAGGAAATTTCCCGCCAGTGCATAGGCCCTGGGCACCGTTGGAGGGGTAGGGTGGGTCAAACTCAAAACAGATAACTATGGGCCAAACTGAGCAGAAAGGTTAACTGCCCGGCCAGTAGCAACAGGTAAACAACAATGCGCCGCTGGAAAACGGAAAGCAATAGCCCGATGCTCTTGACGTCAATCATTGGTCCAAAAACCAAAAACGCCAACAAGGAACTGGTGGTAAAGGTGGAGACAAAGGAGAGGGCAAAAAATGAGTCCACCGTGGAGCAGACGGATACCACCACCGAGAGGAGCATCATGGCCAAAATGGAGCTAATGGTGCCCTGCCCCAGTAATAAAATCCATTCCCTGGGAATAAAAACCTGAATGACGGCGGCGATCAAGCTACCAAGGATGAGCATTCCCCCCAATTCCCGCAATTCCTGGACAATATTGTCGGTGAACATTTCCCAACGGCTGGGGGCAATGGGCGGTAATAGGGTTTCCACGGCCTGTTCGTCTAACCTCAGTAGTTGATTGCCGGTACCACTACCCAATAGAAAGGTGCCCGATTGTAAAAGGGGGGATTCACAGGCGATCGCCGTTGGAGCTTCTTCTGAACGGTTGAGGTAGGCTAGTCTACGGCCCAAAGCAGGTTTAAGCAGGGGCACGGCATCGAGCTGACGGCTAAATACCCAGCTGATGATAACGGTAATGATCAAGGAACAGACTACCCGGGCCACCACCATTCCCGGTTGATCTCGAAAAGCCACCCAGGTGGACCAAATGACAATGGGATTGATGGTCGGAGCGGCAAGGAGAAAGGCCACCGCCACGGAAGGGGGTAAACCTTGCATTAAAAATCTTCTGGCCACGGGCACATTGCCACACTCACAAACCGGAAACATAAACCCCACCAAGCTACCGGCGATCGCCCCGAGGAAAGGGTTACGGGGAATATAGGCAATTAGCTTTTTTTCATCGCTGAAGACTAACAGGGCGCTGGAGAGCACTACCCCAAAGGTGAGGAAGGGGATGGCCTCCACCAGCAAGCTCAAAAAAATAGTAAAGGCTTCGTGCAATTGGGTCATAGATTTAAGCAAAGCCAGGCAAAGTCAGCCCAGGGGACAAAGACTTCCTGAAGCTCACGGTGAGAGGAGCAAGAGACGATAATACCAAACTGCGATCTTTCCTAAGGTTGGTCGGGGGAACCTGGGGGCTCTGTCCCTCCGCCGCCATCACTGGAGTCAGCGGGAGCCAAAGGATTTTGGGATGGGGCTAATTGGGGATTTTCCACCTGCAATTTGATGGCCGCCAGCAACTGTTTCAGCCCCTCCTCCTCCGGATAAATTTTGGTCAACTTCTCCATTGGGGCGATCGCCCCCGCCAAATCTCCCATTTGTAAACGGGCCTCCACTAGACCCTGTAGGGCATTGGGGTTATTGGGTTCCCGCTCTAATACCTTTTCATATCCCCCGGCGATCGCCTCTAACTGCTCGATTTCCGCCGCCGTCGGTTGCTGGGGAGCCCCATCCGGTTGAGTTTGGACTTGGGTTTGATTGGCATCACCCCTCAAAACCGTCAGCATCGGCACCGTCATCATGCCCAGAAAAGCCAATCCTGAGGCAATAATGAACGTCTTTTGTAAAATCTTTTTGGTGGAAGCCATAAATAAGGGGAAAATTCCCAATAACAACAAAATTTAAGCTTTAGCTCCGCAAACTAGCCCTAATAATCCTTATCGCTAAATGGGAGGCAACGGATAATAGAAAAAATAACTATAAACCCCCCCAGCAAAGGCCAAGCCACAGATTAGGGCTAATAATAACAAGCTTTGCCCCATGCCCATGCCGAGATTCCGTAACTCAATCCGACCCAGAATAGCCGCCGCCAGTAGCAACAAAAATGAAGTGAAATAGTTAAACCACCGCAGGGCCACCACAAAAACAAAACACCAAAACACCATCGACACCATTGACCGTAATTCTGACTTAGCCCAATTACCCACCACATAGGTCATCAAAGTAATCGGGGTGGTCAAAGCTAAAGTGGTTAGGGTGATGATGAAGAGGGTAAAAATATGAATTAAGGCCAGAATCGTTCTCTGGTCTAGCTCAATCTGCCAACCCCTGAGATGTTCATGGAACATCATGCTCCAGGGCACACTAGCTTCAGCCAACCTCCAGCCAAAGGCAACATAGGTAACAATTACCAATGCAATGGACAAAAAAGGAATGGACTTGAGCCAGACCACAGGCAACTCCTCCCTAAAAAGAAGAAAACGAAGAGGGCATGGTCGGCCACAGAAAACCCACCGCCATCTTCGTTAACCTTTGCCCCAAAACCAATCAGGACATGAACTGAATAATGTAATCAAAGTAGGGAGCTGCCTCATTGGCATCCTCTGCACTCAGCAGTCCCAGCGCTGCATTCTTGAGAGCGGTCACCGCATCCACCATCCCTGGCACCGGCACATTCAAAGAGTTGTACATCTCTTTAACGCCGATTAAACCAGTGGTTTCAATGGGTTCCTTATTGCCCGCCAAAACACCGTAGGTGACCAAGCGTAAATACCAACCGTAATCACGCAGACACTGATTATATTGCCGCTGACCGTAGGCATTACCCCCGGGAGCACGGTATTCAGGGTGTTGCTTGAACAGTTGTTTTTGAGCTTGATCGACTATCTTTTTTTCATTTTCGGCCAAGGTCTCCGCAATGCGAATACGCTGGGCACCGGTGGTTAAAAACGCCTGGATCCCTTTCAATTCACCGCTAGTGGGGTAGCGGAGTTGATCGTCGGCTTGCAAAATAACTTGACTAACTACACTCATGATATCAACAAGAATTTCATATCATACTGTAGTTTAGCCTGAGTTGCCCCATACCGCCCCAGGCTAACTGTAGTCCTCCCTCGGCGGTATATTTGCCCAACGGTTAACTGTCTAGACCGCCACTGCTTGGGGGCTGGAGGCGAAAGCTGCCTTCAACACGTCTACTTTGTCGGTGTATTCCCAGGGTAAATCCAGGTCATTGCGGCCAAAATGGCCATAGGCGGCCACGTCTTGATAGAATCGTCCTCCCCTTTCTGCGGGTAGATTTTGCAGATTTAGGGCTTGGATGATGCCAGCCGGTCGCAGTTCAAAGTTTTCTAACACCACTTTGAGCAGTTTTTCTTCGTCCACTTTACCGGTGCCAAAGGTGTCAATTAAGACACTGACCGGGCGGGCAACCCCAATGGCGTAGCTGACCTGTACTTCACATTTATCAGCTAACCCAGCGGCGACAATGTTTTTGGCCACATAACGGGCGGCATAGGCAGCGGAACGATCTACTTTGGTGGGATCCTTACCGGAAAAAGCTCCTCCCCCATGGCGGGAGTAACCTCCGTAGGTGTCAACGATAATTTTCCGTCCGGTTAAACCGGCATCCCCTTGGGGGCCACCCACCACAAATTTGCCGGTGGGATTAACGATGAAGCGGGTTTTATCAGTGGGCTTGAGGTCAATGTCATTGAAGCAATGGCCCACTACCACTTCCCAAAGGTCAGCTTTGATTTTGGCTTGGACAGCGTCGTTATCGGTGATGTCACCAATGTGCTCGTCATGCTGGGTGGAGATGAGGATGGTGTCTACGGCTACGGGAAGACCATCTTCATACATGATGGACACCTGGGTTTTACCGTCCGGGCGCAGATAGCCCAATTGACCGGATTTACGTACTTCCGAGAGGCGGCGGGCCATGCGGTGGGCCAAACTGATGGGCAAAGGCATCAATTCGGGGGTTTCGTTGCAGGCATAACCGAACATCAAGCCTTGATCGCCAGCACCAATTTTATCTAGCTCGTCATCGCTGAGGGCATGGCGTTGTTCCTGGGCCGCTGTGACCCCTTGGGAAATGTCGGGGGATTGTTCATCGATCGCCAGCATGACAGCACAACTGTTGGCGGAGTAGCCATTATCGGCGTTGGTGTAACCAATTTCGGCAATTTTGTTGCGAATTAGTTCGACAAAGTTAATGTGGGCTTGGGAAGTAATTTCCCCCGTCACCAGGGTTAAACCCGTATTCACGACGCTTTCCGCCGCCACCCGACTTTTGGGATCTAGGGTTAAAAGGGCATCGAGAATGGTATCGGAAATTTGGTCACATACCTTATCGGGATGGCCTTCCGTCACCGACTCGGAAGTAAATAAATAACGCTTAGACAAAGTCTTCAGTCCTCGTACACGAAAAGGCTATTGGGCAAACAAGACCTTCAACAAAGCTTGTTAAGCTAAATTAACATTTCATCATACAGGCTGATTGAAAGTTTGGGTTTGTGGCTTCCGCCTTTAGTGGGTCACTGCAATGACTGACAAATCTAGCGATGGGGTTAGGTTCTGTTGAGCTTGGAGAGCTTTTGCTAATAATTCCGGCCCCGAACAGGAGAGTAAATGGGAATCACTCAGGGTGCGTCGCCAGAATTTAGCCCCCGGCTGACCGTTGAATAAGCTCAGTAAATGACGGGTAATTTGGTTAAGGCGATCGCCGTGTTGTAAACGCTCTTCCACATAAGGCAACATAAGTTCAATAATTTCTGCTCGGCTGGGCACCAAATTTGTTTTTTGGTAGATATCCCGGTCCACCGTGGCGAAAAGGTAAGGATTTTCGTAGGCGGCCCGGCCCACCATCACTGCATCCACACGGCTGAGATGTCGGCGAATTTGCTCAATTTGGGTAATGCCGCCATTGATTTCGATAAATAATTGGGGAAAGTCCTTTTTTAATTGATAAATATCTTCGTAACGTAGGGGGGGAATGGTGCGATTTTCCTTGGGACTAAGACCCTGGAGCCAAGCTTTACGGGCGTGGACGGTGAATCTTTGACAACCGGCGTTGGCCACAATTTCGACAAAATGCACTAAATCTTCATAACTGTCCTGGTTATCAATGCCAATGCGATGTTTAACGGTGACGGGAATTTCCACCGCCCTTTGCATCACTTGCACACATTGGGCCACCAAACCCGGTTGAGCCATTAAACAGGCTCCAAAATTGCCGCTTTGCACCCGATCGCTGGGACAACCCACGTTTAAATTGATTTCGTCATAGCCCCAATCCTGGCCAATGCGGGCACATTCCGCTAGTAGTCGGGGATCATCGCCTCCCAATTGCAACGCTACGGGTTTTTCCTCTGGGCTAAAATCCAATAACCTATGGCGATCGCCGTGGAGGATGGCCTGGGCAGTAATCATTTCGGTGTACAGCAGAATGTAGCGGGTTAACTGCCGTAGAAAATAACGAAAATGGCGATCGGTGTGATCCATCATCGGGGCCACACTGAGGGGATTAACGGCAAAATCAGGGAAAACTTTTGTCATTCAGGGCAATACTTACGTTAAATCGGTCTCTATTCCAACTTCATCCACCAATGCCGGCAGATCCAGAGTGGCATAAATTTCTGCTAAGGGAATTTCTAGGTTAAGGGCCTCAATGTCGGCGATCGCCTCCAGGCCCTCATAGGACTTCAGCAACCAAAAATTCTGGGGAGTACGCTGGAAACACTCCACCAAATATTTTTGGGCATTGACCAAAATGTAAGCCTGTAAGCTAGGCAAAGTGCGGTAGTCCTGAAACTTTTGGCCCCGGTCAAAGCCTTCCGTGGATTCTGACAAAACCTCAATAATCACCCTGGGATATTGAGCTATAGAGGAATTGACATCATCATTGTCTTCGCAAGCAACAACAACATCTGGGTAGTAGTAACGTCTCTGATTTAAAAGCATCACCCTGATGTCCGCCATAAATACCTGACAATTATTCCCCATCAATCGGGAGCGCAAAGCTAAAGCTAAATTAAGAGAAATTATGTTGTGGGCCTTGGTTGACCCGGCCATGGCGTAAATCTGGCCATCTATGTATTCATGCCTAACATCACTGCGGCTTTCCAGCTCTAGGTAATCTTCAGGGGAAAAGTATTCATTGGAGGAGAGAGCAATCATAGATCCTGAATATCCTGCAAAGTTTGCGGAACCTGTTTGTCCCCATTCTATTGCGCTACTCCCTTTCGTTAAATATCTTTACGATCGCCATTGGCCAGCCATGGGGAGCTAGAATACAGGCCGGATAACCCCATTTACCCTTTCCCAAAGCCAGAGTACCCTGGGGGGAAGCGAACAAATAGCGGGCCGAAAAGCCGAAAGAATCGGTAAAATGGCAGAGTTAGCACTTTCGCTTGTAAACCCAACATTACCTACAAACTTCAACAAAAAACACCTGTGGCCGATAAAAGAAGACCCCAACGCGACTTACCTCAAATCAACGAAAGAATACGTTTCCCAGAAATACGAGTCATTGACAGTGACGGTGCCCAGTTGGGGATCATTACCCCCAATGAAGCCATGGAAATCGCCGATGAGCGGGGGCTCGACCTTGTGTTAGTGAGTGAAACCGCCGATCCGCCCGTGTGCCGGATTATGGACTACGGCAAATATAAATTTGAGCAGGAGAAGAAAGCTCGGGAAGCTAAGAAAAAACAGCATACCGCCGATGTTAAGGAAGTAAAAATGCGGTACAAAATCGATGAACACGATTATCAAGTGCGTATTAGCCAGGCAAAACGATTCCTCAAAGCGGGGGATAAAGTTAAAGCAACGGTGAACTTCCGGGGCCGGGAAATTCAGCACGCCCATTTGGCCAAGGAATTACTGGACCGTATGGCGACGGATTTGGCCACTGAAGCGGACATTCAGCAGGCCCCCAAACGGGAAGGCCGCAATATGATGATGTTCCTTTCCCCAAAAAAGGTCTAGCCATACTTGAGTAGTGAAACCGGGCTATTGAAATAGTTTAAACAGTAGTTTTTTTAATCCCCTCAGATTTTCCTGGGGGATTTTTTGTGTAGCTGTTGCAAAACCGTTAATCTTGTCCCCATCCAACCCAAGTTTTCTGCCCCTGTCCTAGAATGGGGAAGTCAGCAAAGCCCCACTGGTGGAGGAAAAGGTCTTGGACGAACTACGCTCAGCGTTGGAGTTGGCGACGGAGGATGAACTGACCCAACTAACGCAAATTCTCTTTTGTAGAAAATTTAATCCTTTGGATTATCTGCAAACCCCTCTGCCGGTGGAGGTGCAAAGCTTGGATCGTCCCCTCTGGGAAAGTTCCTTAGAAGAAAGATTCCGCTACCTGGCCGCCGATGGTCTAACCGTATTGCGGGGCAAGGCTAAACGGTTCAGCTATCGGGATACTTTAATTCGGGTTTGTCAATTCCTCAAGGTGCCCTACGCTCAGCAGATGACCACCTTAGATTTGGAAACGGATATTTTTCTCCACTTGGTCAACCAGGCTTGGCAAAAGTTGCCCCCGACGGAGCAGAGCAATTTAACCCGCAAAATTCAACAATCTTTGATTAACTCCCCCTTGCCGGAACCCCTGCCTCTGCAAATTCAACACAATCCGGTCAATGTTATTCTCAAGGGCGGCGGGGCGATCGCCGTTAGCTCGGTGCTGAGACCCTTACTGTTAGGACGGATTTTACAACAGGTGACGCTACACATTGCCCAATATCAAGTGGCTAAATCGGTGCTGGTGAAGGGGGGGCTAAATGCGGCCACCCAGTTACAAAATCAACTGGCTTTGCAAACGGCTAAGCAGGGGGTCTTGATGGGAACAGCCCGTTATGGGGCGGTGCGGACAATTTTTTCGGTGTTGGGGCCGGCCCTGTGGGGATTATTCCTGGCGGATCTGGGTTGGCGGGCGATCGCCACTAACTATGGCCGCATCATTCCAGTAATTTTTACCCTGGCTCAAATTCGTTTAACGAGGGAAACCTGCTGGCAACTGGCCTAGTTTGGGGAAGGAAAAATAACGAAAAACTAGGAACGGCGGCGGGATTTAGACTCCCCTCGGCTGGGGTGCTTTTTTTGCCTGAGCCTTTTTTTGAGCCAACTACCGCCCCAATCGCTCACACTATGGGCCATGGCCCCTGCTTCTAAGCCAACAAAAATTGTTAGTAGCTCCCAACGGTGGTGCCCCAGCCATTGTCCCAGGACCAACCAGTCAATCCTCTGTAAATCGAGCTTTTGCAACAGTATCAGCACCGTGCCTACACCCGCTGAAACCAGTATTAGCCAGCTGCCTAGATAAAATAAGCGCAAAACAGTACCGATTAAAAAGCCGTGGGAAAGGGGCGATCGATGCCGAATCAAGCGACGATAGGGAAGCCAAATCCACCTCAGCCAGCCCCAACGTTTATATTGACAGGAATGGATATCCAAATCCGGACCAAACATCAGCCCACTAAACCCAAAGGCGATCGCCATTAGCAGGGTCAGTCGGGCGCTACTGGTGCAAATAAAAGTTATAGCCATGACTCCGGGAGTCGCCCCCAGGGTAATGCGGTCATGGGTTTTACCTGCGGGCATAGGACAAGGGGCTGAGAAATTATAAAAGAAGGAAAATTTTGCCGACGGCGATCGAGAAAAACGATAACCTATGATATAGTGATTAAGCGCGAGTAAAGGGCGATTAGCTCAGTTGGTAGAGCGCCTGCCTTACAAGCAGGATGTCGGCGGTTCGAGCCCGTCATCGCCCATATAGTCACTTTTTGTCCTATCTGACTGCTATTGCTTCCAAAGGGCGGGGTTTTGCAGTGCTACTGGTCTGCCTGGGCAAGTTTTTGGCGGCCATAGTAACGGTTGTTGTAGTAGCGCCCATAGTAGTAACCATAACCGCCGGAGGTAGAAGTGATGGCATTGGCCACAATTCCGATGACGTTGAGATCAGCCAAGGCTAATTCCCGGAAAGCTTCCTTGAGGCTATCCTTACGGGTTTTGTTGAGACGCACTACTACCACCAGCCCATCGGTTTGATCTGCAATGAGACGGGAATCGGTTAGACCCAAAATAGGAGGGGTATCAATCAAAATTAAATCGAAAGTCTCTTTCCATTGGTTCATTTTGACGACAAAATTTTGGGAAGCGGAGACTAACTGCTCCGGGGTCATGGTGTCGTCTTGGACTTTGAAGTAGAACAAGTTCTTGCCCAAAAGCTCCGGCAAATCATCGTTTTGACCATTGGAATCCCCCGCCAAGCTGTCGAGCACCCCATTGCCATCCGGGGAAGCATTGTCGCCCCCAAAGCCAGTAATTTTAGCTAACTTTAACCAAGCTTGCTTTTGGGGGAAATAGCGATCGCCATCCACCAGCAGGACTTTTTGTCCCAACTTAGCGGCGGCCTGGGCTAAGAAGAAAGAAGTCGTCGATTTGCCGTCACCGGACTCAGCGGAGGTGACCACAAAGGAATGGCACTGGCGTTTGCGCTTGAGGAAAAACAGATTGGAGTAGAGCCTGGCATAGGACTCCTGCATGGCCTCATTGGGTAAAGGTGACCCATACTTAATGCTAGCTCGCAGTTCCTTTTCCAAGGGGATATAGCCCAGAATGGTGTGACTATAGCTAGACCTTAAGTCTTCAACGCTATGATGTCTGGGGTCTAGTTTATCTAACAACAGTGCGGCGGCGCATCCAGCTAATAGTCCCAGCAGAGTGGAGAAGAGTATGTCCCTGGGGAGGGTATCAATTGGTTGATTGGGCAGAGTAATATTAGAGATCAACCGCCAGGGAACGTAGTTCTTCGTGATCTCTATTTCTAAAGCCTGTCTAGTTGCAGTCAACTGGTCTAGTCCACTCTTCTGTCGATCAAATTCTTGCTTGATGGTCGCATACTGACCAGAAATGGTTGTTATCCTTTCCAATTGTTGCCTTAGCTCTGTTTCTGCTCGAATTAATTCTTGTAGCTCCAGATTCATTACTTCGAGCTCTACGCCAACATTCGCCAGTTCACCTAAAGCCGCCGCCTTGGGGCCGCCTACATCAGTTGAATTAAGCACCTCATCAAGGCTTCTTCTGCCGATGGAACCAGGCGCCCCGCGATCAATCTCGGCTTGGATTAACTGTAGAATACTTGCTTTTTCCTCTTGCAACTGTTGAACTTGGATACTTTCAGGAGTGTAGATGGTCAGGGACTGTACCAGTTTCAAATTTATCTCATTTAAACTGTTGACTAAACCAGCGTAGACTGGTGATTGACCCAAGGAACTTAGGGCAAAAGCCTGGTCATTCCCAACACCGGTTTTCTGTTCTAGAGCTTCTTTTCTAGCGTTCAGTTGTTGTATTTTTAGCTGTAGATTCCTTCTTTGATCGACTATGGTATTTAGTCTGGAGCTAGCATTTTCCCCTGCACTCTCCGGATTGAAGATGTTATTTTCCCTTTGAAGCCTTAAAAGTTGAGACTGAAGAGACCTTACCCTCTCTTCAAATTCTGGTAAACGTTCATTGACAAACCGAAGCCGTTCATTGTCCTGGAAGTCTCTTTGCTCTGCTGCATAGTTGATGTAGGTGTTAGCCAGTTTCTTCAACACGGCCTGAACCCTTTCCCGGTTTTTGTCCCGGTAAGATACGACTATTATGTCAGCATCTGGCATTTTGGTAATGGACAAGTTGGACAATACTTGCTGGTAGCTTAGTCTTTCCGCATTTATGGATGATGGATCTTCATTTTCTATATCATCCCAGACTTGGGAAAGGAGAGTATTACTCTTGAGTAACTCGATCTGAGTGGCAAAATAATTTTGATTATTCTGGCGCCCACCGAGCAACCCACTGGGTTGGATTGCAGTGAGGGGATTTAATCCTTCCACTGGTGGAGGGGTGACCAGTAATCGAAAACTGGACTCGAATATTTCCGGTTTGTCGATTTCCCTTCTAAAATTAAACCCTCCAACAACCAGAGCGACTAGAATGATAACCCACCATCTTCTCCGTAATATTCCCGTCAAGCCAGCGAGGGAAAGAGATTCGGTTTCTTCAGCACCGTATGCTCCGACTAGTGGAGGGGGGGGACTGCCTTGGGGCAATTCTGGGTAACTGTAGGTCATCTTTTTTAGGAATAGCTATAGACGGGGGTGACCAAG
Source organism: Synechocystis sp. PCC 6714 (assembly GCF_000478825.2). NCBI lineage: Bacteria > Bacillati > Cyanobacteriota > Cyanophyceae > Synechococcales > Merismopediaceae > Synechocystis > Synechocystis sp. PCC 6714. The sequence continues at coordinate 2,092,793 of NZ_CP007542.1, forward strand.
GAAATTGGCCATGGTTTAGTACCTAGTATTAGTGGGGGGAGGAGTTTCATTTATCTAGGTCAATGTTACCTTTATTTCCGACGACTGTGCAGGGTGGACTTAGCATGAATTTGTATGGCTCTAGGGGAAGGACTTGCCTTACATCTCCCTAGTTCCTCCGGCGAAACAATAACTTACTTTGGGTGGCGATCGCCTTTAATTGGGAAACCTGGGTATTTAATTCCTTCGCAGCAGAAGCGGTCAACTGGACAAAATCGAGCTAATCAATTAGATTGAACTCCAGTCATGGGCTGCTGAAGGTTTGTTCTGGTCAAGGAATTCCCCGGCAACAGGACTGGACAGTTTAGAGTAAATCAAAAACAACTGAATTTTACACTCATGCTTTAGCCGGAGCCTTGATGATCCCACGGATCTCGGTTTCGTCTGCCGTATTCTTAGAACTGACTAAGAACGTACATAGGGTTCGTGCGGCCAAAACCAAGACGGTGCCACGGGTTTGCTAATTACCAGTGGGGTTCCGGTCGGTGGCAAAGGACTATGATAAAAATTAATTTTTACTTACTCTCTGTAGCCAACAGGAGGACATCATGCCAGCGATGACGGCCCAGGAATTAGAACTGCAAATGCCCGATGCCCGCCAACTGTTGAGTGAAGAACCAGAAATGTGAGTGAAGAACCAGAAATGGAAAGTTCTTTGCACTATACGCAACTTCTCCTGTTGGTAACTAGTTTGGAATGGGCATGGCGAGACCGGGATGATTTTTTTATCGGTGCGAACCTAACCATCTACTTCAGTCGTCAGCAACTTAAGCATCGGGATTTTCGGAGTCCTGACTTTTTCCTGGTCAAAAATACGACAAGGGAACCACGGAACTCTTGGGTGGCATGGGAGGAAGATGGCCGCTACCCTGATTTAGTTATTGAATTTTTGTCGGACTCCACAGCCAAGGTAGACCGCACTACGAAGCGTGAACTTTATGCCACCAGGTTCCACATTCCGGAATATTTTTATTTTTCGCCAGAAAATCTAGAATTTGCTGGTTTTAAACTGGATTTTAACGAGTATGTTCTCCTAATTACCAATGAACAGGGCTGGCTATGGAGTGAGGCTTTGGGTTTCTTCCTGGGCATCCAGAATGGCCAACTACGTTACTTTTCTTTGGAGGGAACTCTAATTCCTACCCCCGATGAGGCGGTGAGGCTTGAAGTTTTAAAAGCTAGCCAAGCTATGACCACGGCGAAATATCAAGGGGAAAGGGCAGAACGGGAAGCGCAAAGGGCAGAATGGGAAAAATCTAAAGCCGATCGCCTGGCGGCTAAGTTAAGGGAGTTGGGATTAGATCCCGATGATATTTAGTTAGTAAACCCGGCAAAAACTTACTTTGACCATGAGTACTTCCCCTCCAGAACTGATTATTGAAGCAGGGCGCACGGAGCGTCAGTATTGGCAAGACCTATGGCGCTATCGGGAGTTATTTTACACCCTGGCCTGGCGGGACATTGCGGTGCGCTACAAACAAACGGCGATCGGTGTGGCCTGGGCCCTGATCCGACCATTTTTGACCATGGTGGTGTTCACGGTGGTGTTTGGTAAGTTGGCCAATTTACCCTCGGAGGGGGTGCCCTACCCGATTCTGGTGTTTGCGGGCATGTTGCCCTGGCAGTTTTTTTCCACTTCCCTTAGTTCCGCCAGCGAGAGCCTAATTACCAATGCTAATTTAATTTCTAAAGTATATTTTCCCCGGTTAGTGGTGCCCACCAGCGCAGTGGTGACCAGTTTTGTCGATTTTTTAATTTCCGGGATGATTATGGTGGGGTTGATGGCTTGGTATAACTTTCTCCCCAGTTGGCATGTGGTCACGTTGCCTTTTTTTATTTTGATTGCCTTTATGGCTTCCATGGGAGCAGGGTTATGGCTTTGTTCCCTCAACGTCAAATACCGAGATTTTCGTTACATTGTGCCGTTTATTGTCCAGTTCGGGCTGTACATTTCCCCGGTGGGTTTTAGCAGTAATGTGGTGCCGGAAAGGTGGCGTTTGCTCTATTCTATTAACCCGATGGTGAGTGTGATTGATGGTTTTCGCTGGGCGATTTTGGGGGGAGAGTCAACTCTGTTTTGGCCGGGATTTTTGTTGTCTTTACTGTTGGTAATAATTATTTTTGTGACGGGCATTCTCTATTTTCGTAAAGTGGAACGAACTTTTGCTGATGTGATCTAGGCCATGAAAACAGGCAGGTGGGTGGTTTTATACCTTTGATAAACAATCGCACATTGAGCTGAGAGATTAGCAACTTTATGGCAGATACGGTTATTTGGGTTGAAAGTTTGGGCAAGAAGTACGTCATTGGCCATCAACAGCAGAAACGTGACACAGCTCTGCGGGATGTGTTGAAGAAAAAATTCTCAGCTTGGAAAACAAACAAAGGCGTAAAACTGTATGAGTAGAGTTTTAGTGACGGGGGCGGCGGGGTTTATTGGTTTCCATTTATGCCAACGTTTATTGGCCGATGGCAAAGTTGTTGTGGGTCTGGATAATCTCAATGATTATTACGATGTTGCCCTTAAGCAGGCCCGTTTGGCTCAATTGCAAGCACAGCCAAATTTTAGCTTCACGAAACTCGATCTAGGCGATCGCCAAGGTATGGCGGAGTTTTTTACCCAGGAAAAGCCAGAGTTGGTGGTGCATTTGGCAGCCCAGGCGGGGGTGAGGCATTCCCTAGAGAATCCTCATGCCTATGTGGACAGTAATCTGGTGGGGTTTGTTAATGTTTTGGAGGGCTGTCGCCACCATTCAGTCAACCATTTGGTCTATGCATCGTCTAGTTCGGTGTATGGGGCGAAGCAAAAAATTCCCTTTGCGGTGACGGACAATGTGGATCAGCCGGTGAGTTTGTACGCGGCAACGAAAAAAGCCAATGAGCTGATGGCCCACACCTATAGCCATCTTTATGGGTTACCGACGACTGGACTCAGGTTTTTTACGGTTTATGGCCCCTGGGGGCGACCGGATATGGCTTATTTTTCTTTTACTAAGGCAATTTTGGCAGGGAAACCGATTAAGGTGTTCAACCAAGGGCAGATGCGGCGGGACTTTACCTATATTGATGATGTGGTTGAAGGATTAGTTCGAGTGTTGCCATCTATTCCCCCCGGGCCGGTGCCCTATCTGCTCTACAACATTGGTAATCACAGTCCGGTGGCTTTGCTGGATTTTATCCAGATACTAGAGGATTGTTTAGGTAAAAAGGGGGAGAAAGTTTTTTTACCAATGCAACCTGGGGATGTGGTAGAGACCTATGCCGATGTGTCTTCCCTAATGGCAGATGTGGGCTTTTCCCCTTCCACTCCCCTGACTCTGGGCTTAAATAAGTTCATCGGTTGGTATCGGCAGTTTTATGGATCATAGGCCTGGCGATCGCCTTAATTGATTGGTATGGTAAGTTACAAAAGAAGCGCACTGATCTGTGGCGTATCTGGTCAGGATAGAGCCTATTTAGCCCAGCTACTTTTGCAGAAAGGCTGACAGGCTCGGGGGACTTCCCGATATGCCAGGGTAGCCAGTAGCCAGCTTCGGCAACCTAGTTCATCAAAACTAAGCCCGGGACAATGTGATTGCCACCGGCAAAAGTAATTCCCTGCGAGATTTTGTCCGCCTTACCTTTGAGGTGCTAGGTTTGGACTGGCAAAAGTATGTGCAAACGGAGTCGGGGCTATTGCGGCCCAACGACATCAGCAAGACCATTGGCGATCCAGATAGGGCTAAGGCGGAGTTAGGCTGCCAGGTCTGTTGGGATTTGCCGATGGTTATTGAAGCTATGGTCAGGCAAAATCTGACCAAAACCAACCCATAGTTCTAACGGTGTGAGCTTGTTAAAGAAAGCCCAGCTTAAGCATTTCCAAGGGAAAACAATCTCCAAATTTGGGGCTCGTTACCTCAAAACCGAGGCTGATCGCCTGATTTTACAATCGGCCTGGGAGAACCGGGGACTAATCCTGGCTAATTTTGCCACGGGCATTGTGGGGGCATTGTTTGAAGGGGGCACCTTTGGCATCATTTTCCTGGCGGTGACCCTATTGAGTGAACCTCAGGAAATAGACTGGAATCGCTATGCGCTGTTGGCGGGGGTGCCGAGACTGACCAATTGGCTAAATGCCCTCGGCCAGGAAACCCTCTTCCTACTGCTCTTGGCATTGGCGGTAACCGCCCAGATTTTGCTTGGCTTATGCAACTATTGGAACGCCGTCACCGCTGGGGATTTGGGGGTCAGACTCCAGGTTAAATTCACGGAGTATCTCCACCGTCTCATTCTCAGTTTCAGCTTTGCCTGTGCCAGCCGCTATAAAGTGGGGGACTTGACTTCCTATGCGGCCAGTGCCGGCCCCACAGTAAAAACTCAGATTACCCTTGCCAATACCCTCATTAGCAACTGTCTTCTGCTTTTGGTTTATCTGGCCATTTTGGTGGCCGTTTCCCCTTGGTTACTGCTGGCGGCCCTGATAACTGCATTGGTTTTCTATGGCATCCAAAAACAGCTACTGCCCCGCATTCGCTACTACTCCAGCGTCAACGAGATGGGGCTGGTGGAAATCAGCAAACAGGTAACGGAAAATTTGCAGGGGTTACGGCTACTGCACACCACAGGACGCCACTGGCGGGCGGTAGACCAGGTGAAAAACCTGGTGGAAGAGGTGAAGCCCGGCTTGCAAAAACAAATCCGTTTACTTAATATCACTAATCCCATCACCCAAACGTTACCGGTGGTTTTGCTGGCGGTTATCGCGGCGATCGCCTTTTTGCTCTTTTCCCAACGCAGTACGGGAGTGTTGCCCAGTTTGGTCACCTTTGTGCTGGCGCTGCAGAGGTTTAACATCCGTTTGCAGGGGGTCATTGGGGCCCTAACCGGTTTTGCCAGTAATCATGGCAGTTTAGGTCGTTTTCAAGCAATTCTCGATCGCCGGGATAAGGAATTTGCCCGTTTGGGGGAAGTACCATTTACAGGACTGGAAACAGACATTCGTTTTGCTGAGGTTAGTTTGTGTTACCAGGTGGAGCAGGGGGAAGTTCTGCGGAATATTGACCTGGTGCTACCCCGGGAGAAAGTAACTGCTCTGGTGGGGCAGTCGGGAGCTGGCAAGTCCAGCTTGGCGGATTTATTGGTGGGGCTTTACGAACCGACCCAGGGCCAAATTTTGGTTAATGGGCGGGATCTGCGGCAATATGATCTCACTAGCTGGCGGCAACGGCTGGGGGTGGTTAGCCAAGATACGTTTCTGTTCAACGCCACCATTCTGGACAATATTCGTTTTACCTGTCCCACGGCTACGGATTGGGAAGTGATCACTGCGGCCAAGGCGGCCCAGGCCGATGGTTTCATTCAGGATCTACCTTTGGGTTATCGCACAGTGGTGGGGGAACGGGGTTACCGGCTCAGTGGTGGGCAACGGCAACGGTTAGCGTTGGCCCGGGCAATTCTGTCGGATCCTGACCTGTTAATTCTCGATGAGGCCACCAGCGCGCTGGATACGGTGTCGGAACGCTTAGTACAGCAAGCCCTAGACAAGTTTGGTAAGAATAGAACCGTGTTGGTCATTGCCCACCGTTTGTCTACCATCGTTAATGCAAACCAAATTGTGGTGATGGAACAAGGTCGCATTGTGGAGCGGGGTAATCACCAGCAGTTGTTAGATCTAGGTGGTTCGTATGCCCATTATTGGTCGTTGCAGTCTGACCAGAGGCTCGAAGTTAATCGGTAAATCGAACTGCGGTTAATTGATTGTGCCCCGTACAATGGTAAGCCAGTGGTTCTATGTATCTAGACTCCAGACTGTAGATGAATAGGAGAAATTGATATGACTGAAGCGGAAATTAGGGCCTTAATCCAAAGAGAACTACCTAGGGCGATCGCCGAAGAACCGGCCATCCGAGATTTTGTTCCGCGGACGGTGTCGGAATACTATGCCCCCCGGACAGAGTTCGACCTGAAATTTGACCGGGTTCTGGATGAGTTACAACGGGACCGGGAAGAGCAAGCCCGTAAATGGGAGAACAATACCCAACGTCTAGACAGACTAGAGGCCCAGAACAGTGCCACTCTGGCGGAAATTCAGAAGGCGAATCGTCGCTATGAAAGCACTATCGGGGCCTTGGGTTCCCGTTGGGGTCTCTACTCTGAAGCTATTTTTCGCAATGGGCTGAAGGCAATTTTGGAAGAATCATTTGGGGTGGAGGTACTTAATCTGAATGAGTACGACCAGGAGGGGATAGTTTTTGGTCGCCCAGACCAAGTGGAAATTGATGTAACTATCAAAAATGGGGTGACTATTCTCTGTGAAATTAAATCTTCCATGAGTAAGTCGGATATGTATATTTTTGATCGTAAGGCTACTTTTTATGCCCAAAGGCACCAACGGCCGGTGACTAGAAAAATTGTCATGTTCCCCATGGTGGATGACCGAGCGAAGCCAGTGGCGGAGGTGTTAGGCATTGAACTGTACAGTTACAACGATCAAGTTCAAGAAATTTAAGACCAAATGTTGTCAAAGTCAGCTTAGTTCTGAAATGTGAATTCCTATGGCTACCGTTTTAGACCTTCAGCCGATTGTTTCCTTGAGTCGAGAGCAGTTTTATCAACTCTGTCAAAATAACCCTGACCTAATCTTAGAAAGAGACCCCCTAGGAAAGCTGATTATCATGTCTCCAGTTGGCGGTGAAAGCGGTGCCCAAGAAGCGAGTCTTATTTTTGAGGTGTCTCTCTGGAATCATCGGCGTCAACTCGGCATTGTTTTTAGTTCTTCGACAATATTTAGTTTGCCCCAAGGCGGCGATCGCTCTCCCGATGTAGCTTGGGTTTCAATGTCAAGGTGGGAACGGTTAACCCCAGAAGAGCGAGAAGGGTTCCCCCCAATTTGCCCTGATTTTGTCATTGAACTAAGGTCAAAAAGTGACCGTCTCAAACCATTACAAGACAAGATGTCAGAGTATCTAGCATCCGGTTTAAAACTAGGTTGGTTAATCAATCTACAACAAAAACAAGTGGAAGTTTACCGCCCAAATCAACCGACAGAAATAGTCAATCTCCCTACAAATTTGTCGGGAGAACAAGTTTTACCGGGGTTTACCATTTCCCTTTCCTAGTCTAAATTTTCAAAATAACAGCCTTTTACCATGGCAAAATACTAGTCTGCTCTTTTTTTGCTTCAGTTTTCCTTTATTCGTCTATCAAATTGTTAATTTAAACTTTTAGAATTCAAGATACTAAGGCTAAAAATGCCCTTCCAGAACAATTCTCTGCTTCCCGTATGCCGGGCATGTGACTCCAATCAGTTAGATTATCTCTGGGACTGTGCTCCTTTCCCCGATCGCCTGTTGGTAGAGATGGGACAATCTACGCTGTCGGCAGGGAAGCTTTACAGGTGTCGGCACTGTGGCCTGGGGCAACGTTGGCCTTGTTTAACAGAGGAGGAGTTACAGCAAATTTATGCTTCTGCCCCTAGTGGAGCCATGGACTATGAGTTTGAACGCAATGGGGCTTGGTCGAAAAGTCGGGAATTATTGCTGAAGCGTTTTGGCAATGAAGAACTGATTTCTGTACTGGATGTGGGTTGTAATGAGGGGAAGTTTTTGGCCAATTTGCCGGAGTGTTGGCATCGCTTTGGGGTTGAGGGGGGTAAAGAACCAGCAAATGTTGCTAAATCTAGGGGCGCTTCCATAATTGCGAGCCGAGTGCAAGATGTGGATTCCCAATGGCATCACTATTTCGATGTGGTGACCCTGTTTGATGTGTTTGAACACTTGCTTAATCCTTTGCAGGGCATTCAACGGGCTAAACAATTGCTGAAACCAGGGGGACTGTTACTGATTAGCACTGGCAATATAGATGCTTGGACTTGGCGATGGTTAAAAGGGCGGCATTGGTATCTACAAACGCCTTTGCATCTTTCCTTTGCCTCCCGCAAATTTTTCCGTTATGTTGAGGCAAATCTCTCTTTTAAAGTGCAGGGTTTTTATAAAATTCCCCATCAGTTGGGAACCCGTCAAGAAATTTGGGATGATCACATTAAGGCAATTTATCACGAGTGTTGGCAAAGGGGCGGTTTGTGGCGATTTCCCCAAAAGATAATATTATCAATGTCTAATTACTCCCACCTTAGACATTCAAGCAGTGTGCCTTGGACAATGAAACTAAACGATCATTTTCTCACTTCCTTTCTTAATTAAATACCACTAATCAATTCAGCTTTATTTATGGATATAATTGAAAAAACCGATGTTAAATGTCCTTTGTGTGGAGGATATTCACAACATAACCGCCACATTGATAGATTTTTTTTAAAGAAAGAGTATCAAACAAAAAACGACAATAGAGATTTTCCACCGGACTTATCCTTCGAGGATTCAGATGAATTTAAATGCACTGAATGCGAGCTAGATTTTTCTTATCCTATGAAGGAAGGAAGTAATCTTTTTTATAAATACATAACAAATGATGGCTCTTACTATGCAAACAATAGATGGGAATGGACGGTACTATTAGATATTTTTTCAAAACAGCTTGTTTCTACTCCTCTAAAAGGCTTAGACATTGGTTGTGGAAATGGCCCATTTTTGAAAAAGACTAGCCAGTTAAATGAGGTAAACTTTGAAGGAATAGATACAAACTCAAATGCGATCACTCAAGCTTGTGCAATGGGATTGAAGGCATCATGTAATAGCATTCGGACCTTAAAGGAAACTCTTAACAATCAAGAAAAATATGATATTGTTACTTCATTTCATACAATGGAACATGTATCTGATCCAGTTGTTTTTGTGAGGGAAGCTTTAAATCTTTTAAAGCCGGGAGGACGATTCTTCTTTAGTTTACCTTTAACACCTTCTGGGCTTGAGATATTTCACTTTACACCTCGGAATCACGCTCCTCACCACTTAACACGTTGGAATACTAAATCATTGAACAAACTTGCTAAATTACTAGATGTTAGTATTGAGTTTCGCTTCCCACCTCCTCAACGCTCAAAAGAGCGTGCATTATATTCACTTGCATATGAGTATCTTCCAAGAAAAGCTTTGTTTGACAGAAGAAAATGGAATCTTCTTCCTTTTCTCCATCCGATAAAATTCATTCTTTATTGGACTACCTACAAAAAGCTTTCCAAAACGAAGCAAATTCATGATGTTGTGCTATGCGAAATCAAAAAACCGTAAAAGATGAAAAATAAACAATTGCTAGAAAAACTTTCTAATCCTTCTAAACTATTCAAAGCAATTTGGTGGAGGATATTTGGTCGAGTTATTGAAAATCACAAAATATACAAAAAACAGCTTGAGCAGAAATATAAAATATATCCAGTTGTATCTGGTATAGGAGACTTATCAAGTTGTTCCCAAAGAGCTCTTTTGTCTTACATAGTTACGCCTTTTCTTGATGGCTTTACAGAAGAGATTTATCGCACTCATACAAATTATCAAAAGACTCAAGAAATTGTTGAAATTCTAAATGCTATGGGTTTTATTGTAGATGTAACTGATTGGCGTAACTTCTACCCACCAAGTATCAGTGATTATGATTTAATAATTGGACAATACTTTGGGTTTGTACAATCTTGTATCAGCTCACCATATAGAAAAATTCCAAAAATCTACCTTGGGACTGGTTGCTATGCTGGATTTATCAAAAAAGCACTCGCTTTAAGAGAAGAAGAAATCAGACGCAGACGCAATTTTATAATTCCACAGTCATATATTGATGACGAAGGCCCAAAGCTGGCTACCGATATATTTTTTGTAGGAAACTCTACAACTCATCGTTCCTACAAAGAAATTACGTCAGCTAAAGTATTGCAGTTGTGTAATCCAGTAGTTAAAGGAATCAAAAATACACTTGACAATAAAGATTTTGCTGCTTCAAGATTTTGTTTTATGTGGATGGCCGCCTATGGTACTGTTAGGCGTTCACTTGATGTATTACTAGAAATATTTGCTGAACATTCTGAGTTTGAGCTTTGGGTATGTGGTGGGATTGAGCACGAAAAAGCATTTTTTAACGCCTATCGTCATGAGTTGTTGGATTTACCTAATATCCATTATGTGGGCTGGTTAGATGTAGCCGGAGAAAAGTATCGACAAATAACTAGCAAATGTGGATTTATGCTATACCCGTCTGTATCAGATGGTATGCCAGGCTCAGTTGTCAATGCTATGTATGCAGGTGTAGTACCGATCGTTACCCCAGAAGCGGGAATGGATTGTGGAGGATATGGATTTGAAATTCCCAAAATTGATCATGAAACTATTTATCAGATCGTATGCAAAGCATCATCTATGTCACCGGAAGAACTAGAAAATGAGTCCCACGCTGTCCATGAATTTACATCCCAGCGATATTCACCTAATGCTTTCAAAGAATCTTTTGCGGAGGCATTAGAAAAAACATTGAAAAGACACGGTTTACTGTAATCTACAACTTTGACCCACGACATATATGAGCTTTAACAGCCAAGTTCTCATAACAGGCTCTGCCGGCCTAATTGGCTCTGAAGCTGTTCGGTACTTCACCCAACTGGGTTGGCACATTAGGGGCATTGACAATAATATGCGGGCTGATTTTTTTGGTCCCGACGGCGACACATCTTGGAACCTAAAGAGGTTAGAGATAGAATGCCCAGACTATCAGCATTACAGCTTAGATATCAGGAACCGCCCAGCAATACTGGATCTGTTCGCAGAACAAAAGTTTGACTTGATTATCCATGCGGCCGCCCAACCGTCCCATGATTTGGCAGCTAGTCGTCCCTTTGATGACTTTGATGTCAATGCTGTTGGTACCCTGAATTTGTTAGAAGCAACTCGGCGACATTGTCCGGAAGCAGTTTTTTGTTTTCTCAGCACCAATAAAGTCTATGGTGATGCCCCCAACGAATTACCCTTGGTAGAACTAAAAACTCGTTGGGACTATGGCAATCCAGAGCACTACGGTGGCATTGCAGAAACCTTTCGTATTGATCAGAGTAAACACAGCCTATTTGGAGCCAGTAAGGTGGCCGCTGATGTGATGGTGCAGGAATATGGGCGTTACTTTGGCATGAAAACCGCTTGTTTTCGGGGAGGATGCCTGACGGGGTCGGCCCACAGTGCCGCTGAGTTACACGGCTTTTTAGCTTACGTGATGCGGGCCTGTGCCGAGGGACGGGAATACAAAATTTACGGCTACAAAGGCAAACAGGTACGGGACAATATTCATGCCTACGACGTGTGTGCACTATTACATCAGTTTTATCTACATCCCCGTTGTGGGGAGGTGTATAACTTAGGGGGCGGCCGGGATAACAGCATCTCCGTCATCGAAGCCATTACCAAGGCAGAACAGCTTTTGGGGGAACCATTCCGCACCATCTATGTTGACAAAAATCGGGAAGGAGATCACATTTGCTATATCAGTGACCTAACCAAAATTAAATCCCATTTTCCTGATTGGCATATCACCCGTAGCATAGACTCAATTCTGGAAGAAATGGCGACTATGTATTTACTCAGTCAAAAATGACTAAAACTCTAATTGTTGTTGGTTCCGTTCCGGGCGGGGCAAATGTGGGACAAATTCTTCTGCGGGATATGTTGGCAAGCCTACCAAAGGAAGATTACTTTGTTGCGGCCCTCCTCGATCCAAAAGAACAATCGGCTTGGCAAGAACAGAATCCAGAGCCTCCAGCTAACCTAGTTTTTTTTCTGAATCGTCCCTCGGAACATGCGGTACGTCCTTGGAATAATCGTGCGGGCGGTTTATGGTCTGGGCTGAAACGTCGACTTTCCTACGATCGCCAAGTAAAAATTTTGGCCAATAGGTTGGAGCAGTACATTGGAGAAGTGGGCATTACCAGACTGTGGGGTATCCTCAATATGACCACCGTGGTGGACGTGCTGTTCGACCTGGGGAAACGGTGTGATTTACCTTTGTTGACCCAAGTGTGGGATGACATTGACTATCTGACCCAGCAACGGGGACTTGATAGCACTCTGCGGCAACGCACCCAGAAACGGTTTGGCCACCTTTTGGCCAAGTCAGTTAAAACTGCGGTGATCTGTGAAGCAATGGCTAAACACTACAGCAAATACTCTGGCGATCACTGTGAAATTATTCGCCATGGTTTAGCGGATCAAGTAACAGCCCAAACTGATTACACTTCTCCCGCGGAATTTTCCATCGGTTTTTCAGGAGGAATGTATGCACCGGAAGCATGGCAGGCATTGTTTGAAGCGTTAGCGTACCTAAACTGGCAGGTGGCCGGGAAATCAATTAAGCTTGTTGTCCTCTCCGGTAAAATCACCCTGCCCTGTCGTAGTCCAGCCAATGTGCAATATTTGGGTTGGCGAAACACGGAGGAAGTGAGAAGTTATCTGGCTCAGTGTGATTTGTTGTATGTGCCCTATCCTTTTGCTTCCCACCTCAGACCCTTAGCTCAGTTGTCATTTCCCACTAAGCTCAGCACCTATGTCAGCCTAGGGCGGCCTGTTTTTGCCCATGTCCCCCAATATGGTTCTTTGGTAGATTTTTATGATAAATATCCCCTGGGAGCCCTTTGCACTTCCTTGGATGCTAAGGTCATTGCCGAAAAAATTGCTGCTCTGGCAGAAGATACTAATCTCTATGAAGCTTCAGCCAAAACAGTGGCATGGGTGGGGGAAAAAGAATTGAGCCAGGCTAATTTTGTCAGGCAAGTTAAAAACTTTATAGGAGCAGAAGCTGTTGCCGGTTAGCTAACTCCGTATTAACATCTTCCAATGCGCTCTTCTATCCGTTTATTATTCCTCCTGCCCACCAGTTCCGTCGCTGGCGGTGTTCAAACCTGGTTGGATGAGATTAATGATTATTTAACAACCCAGAATTTTAAAGTAACCGTTGGACTTTTACGGGGGCAAAAGTTTAACCAACCGGAGCGTTATCATGATGCCCATCCGCAACTATCTACCCTTGAAGTTGACGGTCGGGGTTGTAACCGAGATGGCAGAGTGCGGGCTTTGATGCGTTGCATTAAGAAAGTTAAGCCCGATATTGTGATTCCGTTAGGCATTGCCGATGCTTACGAAGCAGTTATTCGCTGTAAGCAAAAAGGAATGGAAACTCGCTTAGTGATCCATGCTCAAGGTAATTTGGAACCGATGTTGGCAGATTTGGCTATGTATGGCCAATGGATTGACCAAGTAATTTGTCCTGGGTGTTTAACAGCTAAAGTGCTCATTCAATGGGGGGGGATCGTTAATGACCGAGTTCACCACATTCCCAATGGAGCAAACACCCCCAGACTTATAGTCCAGCCATCCCAACAAGGTAATCCCGTCCGCATCGGCTATATTGGCCGTTTGACTAGCCTCGATAAAAGAGCGCTGGATTTAATTGCACTGCATGAAGAACTGGAAAAGCTCAATGTAAATTATCAGTTAGACATTGTGGGGGACGGCCCCTGCTTTGCCCAACTTAGTGAATCCTTGGGGAATCTTGCCCCCAAAGTTAAGCTCCACGGTGCTCTGTCTCGGGACACGGTTTACCAAGAAATATTTCCCAATCTTGATGTATTGGTTTTGCTGTCATCATCGGAAGCCTTTGGCATTGTCATTGTGGAAGCTCTGATGCACGGAGTTATCCCGGTCACCTCCCGTTATGCAGGCTTTTATGCTGAGGGTCTAGTGAAAGAACATGAAACTGGTCTGTCTTTTCCTGTGGGGGATATGGCCCAGGCGGCTCGACAGATCCTGCGTGTAGCAGAGGATAGTGGTTTGCGCCAACGTTTATCAGAAAATGCTCGGATTCATGGCCAACAATATACTTGGGAGAATTCCCTCACCAGTTGGAAAACAGCGTTAGAAGCTGTAATGGAGCGTCCTCCCCTAGTTAGCCTTAGCCTTCATCCCTTACCTCAGATTCCCACTACCTCCGGGAGATTAGATCGATTAGGGGTTCCCGCTGGTGTCATCGATGGAGTTCGTCGTCTGCGTCGCTCTTTAATCGGTTCTCTTGTTCCGGCGGGGGGAGAAGAGTGGCCGTTGTTCTATCGTCATCATTCTGAATCTTTGTTAAAAGAGATTTCGGCGGCTTTAAAAGAGTTAGACGTCAATCCATGAAAGTATACAGGTATTTAAAGTTTCCGTTTTTATGACCCCTCATATCCTCTTTATTGCTCCCTCCGCCTACACCCTTAGTGGTTTAGCCACTTGGTTAGATTACCTGCTACCAGGCCTGGAAAAGTTAGGTTGGCGTACCACCCTGGGACTAGTGGAAGGAGCGCGGGCCCATCGCCCCAAGGATTATTTGGCGGTTCATCCCTGTCAATCGGCGATCGCCATTACTTGTAAGACAGCAACCACCCAAGGACGACGTTGGGCGGTGCAAAGGGCGATTAAGCAATTATCACCGGATATGGTAGTGACGGTTAATATTCCCGATGCAGTAGCGGCAACAGCAGAACTCAGGAATCAAGGGAAAAGCGAAGCTAAAATTGTCATGACTTGCCACGGTATTCAAGAGGATTTATTTGCTGACATGAAATTGTTTAAGCATGCCTTAGATGCTGTGGTTTGCACCAATAAATTAGCCTGTAGGTTAGCGGAGGATTATGCCGGTTTAGATAAAAGATCAATATTTTATGCCCCTTGTGGAACTGACATAAAACCTTTATCTTCCCGTCAAAAACCTAACAATTTATTTACCATTGCCTACTCAGGAAGGCTTGAACAAGGTCAGAAGAGAGTCCATGACTTAGTTGAAATCGTGAATAATTTGAAAAGAGTCGATATAAAGTTTAGATTGTTAATTGCTGGTAGCGGCCCTGAGGAAACTCCCCTCAAAGGCTCCCTGATAGACGCTGAAGAAGTTTTTTTCTTAGGCCAGCTAAGTAAAACTAATTTAGTTACTCAAGTTTATCAACAGGCTGACGCTTTGATAATGCCATCATCTTGGGAAACAGGACCCATTGTCATTTGGGAAGCAATGGCCACAGGGGTTCCAGTAGTGAGTTCCCGCTACGTTGGTAGTGGCTTAGAAAATGCCCTGAGAGATGAAGAAAATTGTTTGTTGTTTGTGGTGGGGGATTGGGCTGGAGCTAGTGAACAAATTTTACGACTTTACCGTGATAAGGAATTATGGCAAAGGATCAGAAAAGCTGGTTGGCAAACAGTCAAACAAAGATATTCCGAGGTAGCGTCAGTGCAACAATGGCATGAGGTGTTTGAGCAAGTTTTATTAAAACCTCTATCAAGTATCCAGGTGGTTAATAGAAGCAATCGCCCCTCTAACAATCGATTAGACCGAGTTTTGGGTCAAGCTAATGCGGAAAAGGTCAGAGTTTTGTTAAACCGTAAGGGGCCCCTTTGTGATCCAGGGGGAGAATGGCCCCATAGTTGGAGTGGAACCCCAACTGAGCAAGAAGAAAATGAGTTTGGCCGTTTGGCTCAAAGGTTAGATCAGTGCCAGCAATAATGTTTGATTTACTTCGAGGTATTTGGCAACTGCGGGATCCCCTGCTTGTTCGTGACTTAGGTGAAAGGCGATTTCACTTGGCGCAAATCCATGCCCTGCGGCAACAGTTTCCCCAAGCTAAGCTCAGCAGTGACATTACTTTGATCAACCATCAACCCCAACGATTAACCCTCACTGGGTCGGTTACCATCAGCGAAAATACCATCCTCGCCTTTGGTGATGACCTCAATGGCTACGGTAATATCGTCATTGGCGATCGCACCTGGATTGGGCAGTACAACAATCTGCGGTCTGGGGGAGGGAACATTGTGATTGGGGAAGACTGTCTCATTAGCCAATTTTGTACCTTGGTGGCTAGCAATCACCAAAAAGCAAAGGATAAGCCGATTAAAATACAGCCATCGGATCAAACTAAGACTGGGGTTATTTTAGGCAATGATGTTTGGTTAGGGGCCGGCGTGACAATATTGCCAGGGGTTAAAATTGGCAACGGTACTGTGGTTGGGGCCAATGCGGTGGTGAACAGAGATCTGCCTGACTATGAAATTTGGGGCGGGGTACCGGCTCGAAAATTGGGGGAGAGATAACCAATGGCAACACTAAAAGAACAGTTGGGTTGTTGGTTAAATGAACGTTGGAAAACAGAGTTGGTATTGAAAGCGCCCAGACTGGCGGAATCCCTTGGCCTGAGCTGGCTAGATTTATGCAATCGTTCTGAGCAGTTACTAATAGATCCAGTTACCGGCGGTAGAATTTGCCAGTGGCAATTTAGCTCTCAGTTAACGGCGGCTCGTTTCTTTCCAGAAGTTGGGCGCAGATTATTGCTCCATTGTCTAGATATTTGGCCAGTTAACTTTCGCCCCATTAATGTAGCCAACGAAAGTTTCAAACCTGAGATAAGTATTATTGTAGGTGTGCGAGGAAAAAGTCGTCTCCCCCAATTTTTTGCTTGCTTAGCCTCATTAGAAGCTCAAGAGGCAATAGATATTGAAGTTATTGTTATTGAGCAGAGTTGGGAGAAAGAATTTGAAAAAATACTACCCCAAAATATCAGATATTTTCATCAAAATATTCCTACTCCCGATATTCCTTATAATCGCTCTTGGGCATTCAATTTTGGTGTAAAACAAGCCCGTGGAAAATATGTTGTTCTCCATGACGCTGATATGCTTGCACCAAAACAATTTGCCCGATCCATTGCCGATGTTTTAGACAAAGGCATAGACGCAGTTCGCCCACCTAGATTGATTTTTTACCTAGATCAATTTACATCTAAACATATCCAAGACAAACATCAACTGCCTGATAAATTGACCATCAGTAAAATTATTGCTAATAACCGTACCCCTGTAGCAACAACAAAGGAAGCCTATTTGAATATCGGCGGGCATGATGAGGCTTTTTGGGGTTGGGGAGGGGAAGATGATGAATTTATGGATAGGTTGAGAACTCTAAATATTGCCGAGGGGGGCTGGTTACCCATAATCCACCTTTGGCATCCTGTGGCCCCGAAGAAAGCTAGCGGCGATCGTAATGCCCAGTTGTGTGATACTCGGTTAAAAATGCCTGTGCAACAAAGAATTGATGAGTTGCGAGCACGGGCTTGGGGAGAAACTAAGCCATAAACCATCGGTAAACTACGCTTTTTTCAAACCATCATAATTATGAATTGGAAGCTGACAACGGGTAAAGTAATTAAAGCGTGGCAAGACTACCCCGAACAACGGCAAGAAATAGCTCGGGTTCCCGCCGGTCGACCTATTTTTGTGACAGGAACCCACCGCAGTGGTACAACTTGGTTTGCTAGCATGTTAGCCGCATCGGGAATTTGGTATGTTCATGAACCATTTAGTCCCCTCAAGAAAAAGTGGGTAGAATGGTTAAGTTATCAATCCCCAAAAACATAGCTCATCTAAACAAAATGGTTAAATCAATAACTCCAAACTATACTTTTATTCAACAAAAAATATCAGCTATTTCTTTGGAAACAGGAACTGAGCTGATAAAAATAGCTAATAAATTACCAATCAATCCTTCCCTGTGATAACTTTGTAGGGAATATAGTGGCAGTTCTTCCATGAAATATTTGTGCTGACAACTTAAGATCTCGTTCAGCTAATCCATTAGCTATAGCTATCAGGAGTTTTATTGTGATTAATCAGTTTAGAAAAATTAAAAATAAAATTTTCAGAAATCAAAATAATCCGAATGCTTTACCCTGGAAAAATCCTGCAAATCACAAGCAAATAATAGATGATTTTCACGGTCTATACTATGATTCTTTCCGTAGTGGTAAAACTTGGGCAGATACATGGTTTTTAGGAGTTAAAACAGAGAAATGCCCGCTTGATTTATGGTTATATCAAGAATTAATTTTCAATCTTAAACCGGACTTAATTATTGAGACTGGCACTAGATTTGGGGGGTCGGCTTTATTTCTTGCAAGTATATGTGATTTAGTAAATAAAGGCTTAGTTGTAACCATTGATATAGATACTGAACCAGAGAGACCTAATCACTCAAGGATTAAATATATTTCAGGTTCGTCAACTGATCCATTGATTCTTCAAAAATTAAAATCTGATTTCAACATAGATAACCTTGAAAGTATTTTAGTCATTCTGGATTCAGACCATTCTGAATCCCATGTATTTGAAGAATTAAAGCTTTATTCACCGCTAGTAACTATAGGTTCTTATATAATTGTTGAGGATAGTAATATTAACGGAAACCCTGTCCTTCCTAACTGTGGTCCTGGGCCAATGGAGGCAATTCAGCGATTTGTCAACAATAACAAACTATTTATTATCGACTCTTTTAATGAAAAATTGCTATTGTCTTTTAGCCCATCTGGCTTTCTTAAACGAGTTCAATAATTGAACCTAGTTTTTAATATTTGAAGACCTCAACTCTCTTATTATATTTAACCTTTATTCAAATAAAAATTCGAGTAGCTTTTTTTGCACTAATGAAAAAACCTAAAGTTAGCGTTGTGATTGCAAGCTATAATACTGCTCGCTTTATAGGTAGAGCTATAGAGTCAGTAATTGCAACGGAATATCCTAATCTGGATTTAATAATTGTTGATGATGGTTCTACAGATGAAAGTTTAAATGTTATCAGCAGTTATACCTCTCGTACTAAATGGATAAGACTATTAGAGCATCCTAATCGAAATAACAAAGGAATTGCAGAAACTCGTAATCTGGGAATTGATCAGGCATTAGGAGAATATATTACTTTTTTAGATGCTGATGATACATACAGAAAAAACAGATTTGAAATAGCTATTCCAATGATGGAAAGTAATCAAGCAATTAATACAGTTTGCGAACCATATGCTTTGGTTAGAGAAACAGTTAATTTGTTAAGTAATGACTTTTTAAATGAAAATGAATCTCAATTTTTAGTGTCAAGTATTTTCGAAAACCAATCAGATTCACTAAAAATGATTGAGGAGATACTTAAAGGTGGAGCATTACCCCAAACCAATGCGATCACAGTCAGAAGAAATGCTTTACACAAAGCTGGAATGTTTCCAACTAATCTTAAATATTGTTTAGAGCGTCCTCTTTGGTTGAAACTTTTTTGCTTAGGTGGCTTTGTTTCGGCCGGAACGGAAGCAAACAGCAGATATCACTTACATGACAAGTCTACCTGTGCAACGAACCAATCAACCGCTGCTTTTCGCTGGGAAGATACTATGTCTTACATTAATGTCTACTCCTGGCTAAAGAAAAATAATTTAGACCCTCAATTTCAAGATATTCTTAAACATAAAATAATTAATAAATATTTTCACTATACGACCTATGCTAGAGGAGTAAAGCATAAAATGAACAATATCTTGTTTCCTCCTATGCAAATGGTAGTTTCAAATCCTGAACTTTTGTTTTTACCTAAATTCTGGAAATCCTCATTCAATATGCTCTTAGGTAAATATAACCCAGACCATGTAAGTCTTTAGAACTTTAGAAATCAAAATAGTTGCACAAATGCAAAGGAAGTCAAGCGTCACGGTAATTATTCCCGTTTGTAACAATGAAAAAACAATTATCGATTCATTGCAATCTATTTTAGATACTTCATATGAAAACTTAAAAATTATTGTTTTTGATGATGGGTCTACAGATTCAAGTATTGAAAAAGTTTACGAATTCAGGAATCAGAATAAAAATTTAGAAATTAAGGTTTTCACTCATTCCAATAATCAAAACAAGGGGGTAAGCTTCACAAGAAATCAGGCTCTAAAGCACACTGATAGTACTTACGTGTCTTTCCTAGATGCTGATGATATTTACTTTTCCAATCGTTTTGATGAAGTAATTTCACTGCTGGATAATGATTTAAGTATTGATGCGGCATTTGGACTGTTTGAGAGATACCAGGAACCTTGTCCCACATTGTCTACTCCTTTCTTGAAATCCAATTATCCAAACTCTAACTTTTTGATAAATAATTTCTCCGACTTACAAATTGGAGAGCCTGTTTCGCTTGCTAGCTTTTTTTCTGGGGGCTCTGGTATCCATATCAGTACTATAACCTTTAGAAACAGTAGTCTACAAAAGCTGGAAGGGTTCCCTGATTTAAAATTTAGCGAAGATCATGCTCTTTTCATACGGGCTATATCTACACAAAAAATCGTGAAAGCCACCAATCAATCTGTGTCAATTTATCGAATTAATAGTCAATCATCGTGCTTTAAAGGCAAGAATACAATAGAATTTAATTACTCAAATATTTTGGCCTATTACGACACTATAAACTGGTTGCAAAAAAAATCACCTTCTAACATAGCCATTAGGATTTTGAAAGAGAAAATACCTGGCAAGTTATTTTTTTCTTACTCGAAGCCACTTCAAACCGCTCAATCAAATCAAGCAATTATGAATATTTTTATAAATGCACTTGTTTTTAACCCTAGTTTATTTTTCAATTTAAATTTCCATAAAATTTTACTAAAGTCTGTGATCTTTATTCTACTCAAATTTTAGCTAATGAACATCACTTCACAATTAAACTACAAATATTTATTTACATCTTTTTCTTGTGCACTAGTCACTACTATTTTAGTCTATTTCCTAAATAAAAACTCTCTTGTTATAAGCTTTGATAGTTGGTCTTATTGGGAAGCCGCAACTTCAATAGCACAAGGGACAGGATACAAAAGTTTACTAGGAAAATCTATAGTTGCGTGGCCGCCTTTATTTTCTCTTTACTTATCTATATGGACAGGAACAGATAAATATTTGTCTTTAGCTGAAATTAAAACTTCAATTCTTTCTCTTGCTTTTATGTGTGCCTTTGTTTGGTCTATGCTGATAAACTCAGAGTTTAAAGAGAAATTGTATATAGTCTTAGTCAGCAACATTTTTATCATATTCGCTATTCCACAACTTTATACTTCTCTACTTTCAGAAACTTTATGGTTTCCCCTTGTTGGTTGTTTGTTTTTAATTATTAGCCTTAAAAAAAATTCAAGTTTTGCTAAAGAATCAACAATTTACAATATTTCATTTTCATTTATGATTTTCTTGTGCTTGATGACAAGAAATTCTTCTGTGATTTTGGGTCCACTTTTTCTTTTTTTGTTTACCTAGATTGCAACATAAAAGTAGCTTTCCGACTATTTTTATTTCTACTTCCCTCTTATCTTGGTTGGTTTAGTTGGCGTTATTTTTCAGGACAGTCTTCAAGTCATTCTCCCACACCTAAACTTTCTCTTTTTTTCGATTCTGCTAGTAATTTATTTGTTATTTTTTTAGATTTCCTATCCCCACGATACTTTTTCTTAAATCTGCTTGGTTTTTTATTATTGTCTGCTGTATATATACTTTCTTCTTTTAATTTTACTAAACCTCCTACAATCAATACGCAATTTTTAAAATCCAAGTCTTTCAACTATTTTCAATTTTCTTTGGGTTATTTATTTTGTTCTTTCTTGCTTTCTTTTTTGATTGGAATACCAACTAATGAGCCAAGATTTTATTATCTTTCTGTTTTGACTTTGTTTATTTCCTTGGTTCATTTTACTTTATTTAAAAATCGTCAATTAAGCACTCCAAACAAGCTCAATATAGCATCAAAACTACGCTTGATAGCAAAATACCTAATATTGATTTTAATCTTTACCTATCTCTACAGAAATCTTTTTTTCATTGATCTTTCACGATCCTATTCTCCAAATTTTTCTGACAATTTCTACTTGTCAAAAGAATATATTACAAATTTAATCTTAGAAATAAATGAAGCATCTAATCGTGGCGAGAGCATAGAGACTTTAGCACAAGACAATGGCATATCTATGAATAGGTATTTAGTCTGGAAAAAAGATTTTGAGCGTTATGAGTAGCTGCTATGGATTTTAAGTTTCAAAAAAACCACTTACAGTCTGGACTGGTAACTATTATTATTCCTTCTTTTAATAGAGTTAATCTTTTAAGAGATTGTTTGACTTCAGTTTTTAAGCAAATCTATAAGACCACTGAAATTATTGTTGTAGATGATGGTTCCACTGATAACACTTCAGAACAGATCAATGGAATAGAGTCAAATAGCCCGGTGCCAATTCAATATATCTACCAAGCTAATGCCGGGCAGGCGATCGCCAGGAATACCGGGTTAGCCCATGCTAGAGGAGAATTTATCCAATACCTAGATTCGGACGATTTATTAGAACCCACCAAACTGGAGTTACAGGTCAAAGCCCTCAGGAATAATCCTGATGCGGGGGTAGCCTATGGCATTACCCTGAGAAAAAACATGCTAACGGGGGAAACGAAGCCCTGGGCCAGAACAACAGAGAAGATAGACAGTATTTTTCCTGATTTTTTGCCCCAACGGGGTTGGGACACCAATGCCCCACTATGGCGGCGGAGTGTGTGTGAAGTCATTGGCCCTTGGGGGAATTTTCGTTGCATGGAAGATTGGGAACATGACCTACGGGCTGGGATGTTAGGGGTCAAAACAGTCCATGTACCCGAAGTGGCGGTAATTGTCCGAGACCACCAAGGCGATCGGGCCAGTGGCATGGGTTCTGGGTTTACTCCCAATTTGACTAGAGACTTCTTCCGGGCCCATAAATCAATTTGGCTGAGGATGAAAGCCCAGGGACTTACGGATTGGAGTTATTTGGAACAGTTTTCACGAAAAATGTTTTGGATTGCCCGCATGTGTGGGGAAAGGGAACTGATCCCAGAAGCCAATGAAGCTCTGACTTTTGCCACAGAGATGGTCGCTATTCACAAAACTCCCTGGGAAATGAGAACCTTTAAAGCCTTAACAAAAACCCTAGGTTGGCCCAGGGCTGTTACTTGGATGGAAGCCATCAAAAAAGGTTGAAAAAGCTTCATTCGGCGATCGCCATTGGTGTGAACTAAAATAGCCTTTATATGAGATTCAGGGGAAGCAGTAGAGATGTTTGTCGAAGAGAAAACTAGCGCCAACCCACCCCAGTTGGAAAAGCTTGTTACCCTAGGGGAATTCCTGGATTGGTATCCCGACGGTTACGAAGGGCGGTTCGAATTACACCGTGGAGTAATCATTCAAATGCAACCAACTGGCACCCATGAACAGGTAGCTGGTTTTTTGGCATCAAAATTATCTGTTTATATCGAACGCTTCAACTTACCATTGCTGATTCCCTGCCAGAGCCTAGTCAAGGCAATCAACACAGATAAATCAGCCTATATCCCCGATGTTATGGTGCTGGATAATGAGGCTCTTAAACAGAAAGAACCAATGTGGAAGCGGCGATCTACCATTACCCAAGGAGAAACCGTTAAATTGGCGATCGAGGTGGTAAGCGCCAATTGGCAAGATGATTATTTGCTCAAATTAGGGTTACAAGTATGGCCACAAAGGAGCAATCAAGGAAACAGGGTTGTCACCCGATCTCTTTCCCGCTATTTTTCCTTACTCCTGGCAACAATTAATGAATGATCTTTTTTATCCTGATTAAGTAATCGAACAAAAACTTAAAAAGTTCTTTTTACAAACATTAGCAAGAACTTAATAACTATCTTGCAATATCTGAAGTTATTCTTAATTTATTAAAAATAATGTCGCCATATTCGTGGTTTCAATGCCATAACAAAAAATGGAGATGGAAAATTTTTCTTGCTTTTCTAATTAGTTTTGTGCTTGTGCTGGGATGTCAATCTCCCCCTCCCCTATCCCCGAATTTAACTACATCTGCAGTTACCCAAGCAATGCATAGAGTAGCCGATTGGCAATTGAAGCATCCTTCCAAACACCCCCCAACTCATTGGACTCAGGCGACTTATTACACGGGGATGATGGCATTAGCGTCAGTATCTGATGATCAGCGCTATCTAAAAGCCATGCGAAAAATGGCCAGTAAAAATGCTTATCAACCTGGTTCTAATCGTTTATTTGCGGACGATCAAGCTGTGATCCAAACCTATGCCCAACTATATTCCATTGATCGTAAACCAGAAATTTTAGATCCGAGCATAGAACTATTTGATTGGATGTTAACGTTGCCTTTTGATGAATCATTAACCTGGAATAACAATATTCATAATCGGGAGTGGGCCTGGTGTGATGCTCTTTTCATGGCTCCTCCTGCTTTAGCTTTAGTTAGCCAAGCTACTGCGAATGAAAATTACCTGCGCTTAATGGATCGTTTGTGGTGGAAGACTACTGACTACCTTTATGATCCCCAGGAGAACCTTTATTCTCGAGATAGTCGATTTTTTGAGCAACGTGAACCCAATGGGAAAAAAGTTTTCTGGAGCCGTGGTAATGGTTGGGTTTTAGCGGGTTTAGTACGAGTGTTGCAGGCTATGCCTCCAGATTTTCCTTCCCGTCCTCGTTATGAAAACCTTTACAAAGAAATGGCGAAAAAAATAGCAACCTTACAGAGCGAAGACGGTTACTGGCGCTCCAGTTTACTAGATCCTAAACATCTACCCAATCCAGAAACCAGCGGTACTGCCTTTTTTGTTTATGCTTTAACTTGGGGAATCAATCATGATTACCTACCCAAAGAACAGTACCAAGATAGTGTTGAACTTGGTTGGAATGCCTTAATTCAAGCAATTCATCCCAATGGCAAGTTGGGCTATGTTCAAACCATGTCAGTCAAGCCTGGAGCTACTAGCTATGAAACCACCGAAGTTTATGGAGTCGGGGGGTTTTTGTTGGCCGGTAGTCAACTGCTCCAAATGATCAGATAACACTAGTCGATAATTTGGGGGGCTCAAGGATTATAACTCACCGACAAAAATGGTTGAAAACAACCTTTAATTTCATTTGGAGCAATGACTTATTGGACCTTCAATGACACCAAGTTTTTGGTTTCGTGACACCCTGATAATTCTTGGTGTCATCCTAGCGGGAATTAACCTTTGGCAACCGACCTTACCCTGGTTACGACAAGGCAAAATTTACGTATCCCCCCAAGGGAAAGACTGGTATTTAGGTGGTAGTTCCCAAACCGCAGTGAGAACCATCCAACGGGCCGCCAACCTGACCGCTCCAGGGGAAGAAATTATTATTTTGCCGGGTATTTATCGGGAAGAGTTGCGTATCCGCAGAGGTGGTCGGCCCAATCGCCCCATAACCTTTCGGGCCGAGCAACCCGGCACCGTTACCATCACCAACCAAGCCCCCACAGAAGTAACAGCAAGCTTAGTCTGGCAAGCTGAGGGAGGAGGTATTTATTCAGCGGCAACCCTCTGGCCCATCTACTTTGCCCTCTATGGGAACAGAATTTTGTACCATGTCCGCTGGGGAGGGCTGGAACGCCTGCAAACATTAACGGCCCAGCCTAACGCCTACGGAGCTTTTACCTTTGACCCCAACGGCAACCGCTTGTATCTGTTTTTACCCAATGGAGAAAACCCGGATAACAATAAATTAGCAATTCACCGTCGGATCCCTTCCCCCCGAGAATGGGGTAACAGCCGAGTGGCCAACATTTGGCTGGAAGCAAAACATCTCGTCTTTGACGGCCTAAATTTAGAACTGGGGGTTGGCTCTAGCTTTCTACTCTGGGATAGTGGCCACGTTACCATCAAAAATTGCCTACTGACCGGTGCCAGTATTGGCATTAGCGGACAACCCCACCTCCAGGCCCCATCCCATCTGACCGTTGAGCATAATCTGTACCATAACTATCCCCAATATAAATGGCTGAGGCAATGGCTTCCTTGGCGAGATGTGTACGCCCACTACTCCACCTCCAGCTTGATTTCCTCCAGTGCGCCCCACCTAACTGTCCGCCATAACCTTGTTACCCATAGCGGCGATGCTCTGCAAATTTCCCCCCGCTTAAACTACCCCGACCAAAATGGGGCTGATATTTACGGCAACCTGCTCATGTACGGCACCGACGACGCCATCGAAATGGACGGCCTCGCCCAGCAGATCCACTTTCACCGGAACCTGGTGTACGACTTTTATCAAAACTTAGGCACCAGCCCCGTACTAACCGGCCCAGTGTTGGTGGAAAATAACCGCTTTCTCCATCCCGCCGGGGGAGTGAACGGTTCCCAAGTCAAATTGCTCAATCCTTGGTATAAACCCGGTGCTCCCGATAACCGTAGCCCGATCCAAAATATTCACATTCGCGATAATACCTTTGTGGGCAATTATTTGGCCTATTGGGGGCCGCCGGTGGAAAACGTAGTGGTGGAGGATAACACCTTCGCCGTGCAGGGCAGTAAAGATCCCCCTTGGCATCCTGGGGTAACAGTCCGTGACAATCGGATGATTACGCTACCCCGCAGTGGTCACCCCAACCCCGGCACAGATCCCCAATGGTGGGCTGGTTGGTCCATTCCTCGCCCAGGGCCCCATTGGCTAAATTACGATCAGCACCCCGCCACCCAAGAAATTCCCCAAGTTCTTTCCCCGGCACTGTTCAAAGAGTAAATTCTCTGAGACATTTTCCTATGAGCCAAAAATTTGGTTTGCCCCGTAGCAGGTTTCTGCACGATCGCCCTTGGTATCCCCTGCTGAGTTGGTTGGTGTTGGTTAGCTTGGGGTCCACATTGGGGGCGGTCGGAGGCTTAGTGTTGGGTAAAATGCTCCATCGTCTTAGTTACGACTACATTGTTATTCCTTACGAATACCAAGATTGGGGACTGCGTTTTGGACTGTTTGTTGGCACCCTATTAGCAGCGGCTCAAACCGTCGGCCGGCGATCGCCGTTAGCCCTTGGGCGCCCCTTACTGGGTTTATTGGCGGTGGCCACCATCACCGGCATCGGCATTGGTCTGGGGGCATTTGGGTCCCACATCCTCTATCAAACGGGCCTGTGGCAACCGATGCAATGGCAGTTACCCAATCCTAGTCGTCAGGCTATTTTGGTGGGGGCGATAATGGGCCGTAATGGGGGTGCAGTGGTGGGCATAACCCTCACTCTGTTGTGGTTACGGTGTTTCCCCAGGCAAATCTAGCCAGAAAAGCCAGAAAAGCCAGAAAAGCCAGAAAAGCCAGAAAAGCCAGAAAAGCCAGAAAAGCCAGAAAAGAATGATAATTGGCATGGCACTCCGTTAATCTACAGTCAACCATGGCGTTAACTACTTATAAATGGACCACCGAAAAATATCACCAAGCCATTGACCAAGGACTATGGTCTGATGAACGGGTGGAGCTATTACGGGGAGAAATTATCGTTATGGCACCGGAACGGGAGCCCCATGCCTACGCCAACACTGAAGTCGCCGACTACTTGCGCCGCCAATTGCAGGGGCAAGCCCAAATTAGGGACGCCAAACCCATTACCCTGCCCAACTATTCCGAGCCTGAGCCGGACATTGCCGTCGTTCAGCCTCTGGGACCAGCATACCGCCAGCACCATCCTTACCCCGAAAATATTTACCTGATTATTGAGTTGTCCTACGCCACCCTGAGCAAGGACCTCAACGAAAAAAAATCTATCTATGCAGAAGCGGGCATCCCGGAATACTGGGTTGTGGACTTGCAACATAGACAACTATGGGTATTTCGGACTGTGATAAATGGACAATATACCGCTGAAGAGAGATTAACCTCTGGCACCATCACCCCCATGGCTTTCCCCGCCCACACCCTGGAGGTACAGCAACTCATCGATCCCTAGTTGCCCATTGCCCTCAACTCCCCCGCTGATATAGGCCTGGCACCGACTCAGGATAAAGGCACAAAAAATGCCTAGACCTAAGTTTTCCCATTAGGGCAAAGAATCACACCAATGAACCAACCTCTTTACGAACGAGATTTTTATAGCTGGACCATTGAACAGGCCCAAGCCTTGGCTGACCACAACATCGGGCAATTGGATTGGCAACACTTAGCGGAGGAGTTAGAGGATTTGGGCAACCGCCATTATGACCAGTTAAGTTCTCGCCTCAGTATCTTGATCGCCCATCTGCTCAAATGGCAATACCAGAGCGACCAGCAATCCAATTCCTGGAGGGCTACCATTCGGGAACAGCGTCGCAAAATTGATCGCCTCCTACGCCGTAATCCAGGCCTCAAAAGTCGTTGGCAAGAGGCACTGGCGGACGCATGGCCCGACGCGCTAGATTTAGCGATCCGGGAAACTGGCTTGGACGAGGAGTTTTTTCCCCAGCACTTTCCCTTTACTACCCAGCAACTGCAAGATCCTAATTTTTGGCCGCAAAAGTAATTATGCCGACTATCTCCGTGGTGATGAGCGTTTATAACGACGCCCAAAGGGTACAAGCTTCGGTAGCGAGTATTCTCGGGCAAACGTTCACGGATTTTGAGTTCATTGTCATTAATGATGGTTCCACCGATGGCACGGGGGAAATTTTGGATCTCCTAGCAGCCCAGGATGGCCGCCTGCAGGTCATTCACCAAGAAAATACAGGATTGACTAAAGCTTTGATCCGGGGTTGTGCCACCGCCAAGGGGGAATTTATTGCCCGCCAGGATGCGGATGATTACTCCTTGCCCGATCGCCTGGGGCAACAGTTGGCCTTGATAAATAGCAACAGCCGCCTTGGTTTCGTATCCTGTACTACCCAATACATTGGCCCCCAAGGTGAACCCTTATCAATAATTAAAAGATCTGAAACGCCCGAGCACGCTACCCAAGAGTTATTGCACCATCGCCAGGGCCCCCCCGCCCATGGCAGTGTACTTTTCCGTAGTTCTGTTTATGATGCTGTTAGTGGTTATCGTCCGGAGTTTTATTTTGCCCAGGACTCGGACCTCTGGCTCCGTATGGCCCAAAAAGTGCAGTTTGCCAGTGTGCCAGCCGTACTGTACGTCCACCGTCGGGAAATGGGTTCCACTTCTGGCCTGAATCGAGTTATTCAAGCCCGTTTTGGGGAATTAGGGCAACTATGCAAAACAGCTCGTCTCCAGGGAAAATCTGAAGTACCCTACCTGGAAGAAGCCCAACATTTACGGACCCAGATACTAACCCGTCGGGGCCAAAAAGAGACCCCTGATCGCCGGGCCCTGGCCAGAGCTGCCTACTTTCTAGGTTCCCAACTACTCACCAATGGCGATCGGCGGGCGATCGGCTATCTTTGGCAGACAGTGAGTCTTTGTCCCACCCATTGGAGGAGTTGGTGCCGTTTAGCCCAGAGCCTTGTCCAATTTCCCTTTGCTAAAGTCCATTCCCTAACCTATTAACCCCATGTCCCCCTCCCCGTTGCGTATTTTGACGGTTGCTGATACCCCCTGTGACCCCAATTCTGGGGCGGCCGGCACAGTCTACTACACCAACCAAGCTCTACGACAATTGGGCCATGAAGTGGACGAAATTTGGGCTGATGACCTGGGGCCTAGGCGCATTGCCCACGGTAATCTCCATTCCCTATTGGAGCAACCCAGAGCCTATCGTCATGCTGTGATGAAAGCCGTCAGCAAAAAAAAGTATGATGTTGTGCAAATGAGTCAGCCCCAGGCTTATTTAGCGGCCAAAGCTTTAAAACAATCTGGCTTCAAAGGTTTGGTCATTAACCGCAGTCATGGTGTGGAACTTAGGGTTGATGAAGTTTTACCCTATTGGTATAAAAAACTGGGGATAAAAGAATCTCGATTTCCTACATTTGTTACCGCTACTCTACGTAAACTGCTGCAACGACAATGGCATGAAGTGGTCAAATATTGTGATGGGATTATTGTGGGGTGCCAGTTAGATTGTGACTTCCTCAATTCTAAGTTTAGTCTTAGCAATTGCCATATTATCAAAATTCACCATGGAGTATCGGATATATTGTTTGAAGTTCCAATAAATAAAGGAAATAAAACAACAAGCAGTAAAAATAAAATTCTTCATGTTGGACAGTATGCTTTTTTTAAGGGATCAGAAATTTTAATTGAAATCATCAATAACATACTAAATGAAAATAGAGACTTACAATTTACTTGGGTTTGTGCACAGCAAAATCATAATCAAATTAAATCGAAGATCAGTGATTCGCTCTCTGAGCGTGTGCAGCTCCTGGATTATCGCCCAATTGAAAAACTGGTGGAGGTGTATGATTCACATGACATATTTCTATTTCCCAGTTTTTACGAAGGGTTTGGAAAAGCTCCCTTTGAAGCTATGGCAAGGGGATTATGTGTGGTTGCATCAGATGAAGGGGGCATGCATGATTACATTCAATCTGGTGTGAACGGTTATTTGTGTGAAGTTGGTAATGTGCCTGAATTTGTCAAAACCTTAAGAAGAATTGTAACCGAAGTAGACAATCAAAATGTGGAAAATAAGGCTATCATTCAATCCAAGTCATTGTCGTGGAAGTTATCGGCGATAGAAATGTCTAATTTTTATAAATCCTTGTTTAATTCCTAGTTACCGCACAGATAACTTCAAAAAAATTGTATAAAGAATAATGCAAATTATAAAAGCAAATAACTGGTCTGACTCCCCAGAATTCACTCAATTCCCCCTCCTATTCCGTCTCTGGTTATGGTGGTGTTCCAAAGGTAGAAAGCGAAGTAATGGAGGAACTTTTGGTGGCAATCAACTATTCACAATTGCAAAAAAATATTTCTCAATTTTTCCCTATAAAACCAAAAACTTGATTTCGATTTGGATAGAAAGGTGGCAATTATACATTGTTTTAAATTTACTTGATTTTCAAGTTTATCAACACACCATTCCGTCTATTTCCAATAATAAAAGCGAATTTCTATTGCAAGAAATGTTATTGAAATCAGGAGATGTTTTTCTAGACATAGGTGCCAACTATGGCATGTTCACCCTATTTGCTTCAACACTAGTCGGCGGTGAAGGAAAAGTAATCGCCATAGAACCTCAACCCCGTCTTGCTGAAGCGTTAAGGCAAAGTAAAATTCAGAACCAACTCAAACAAATGTCAGTTCTTGAAATTGCGCTGAGTAATCAAACTGGACTGGAAGAATTTGCTGTGCCCAGCCGTTCCTCTGGTATTGGTTCTTTGTTCCAAGAACATGCTGGAGGTTCTTCCAAAACCACTAAGATTAATGTCAATGTTAAAACTTTGGATCAGATCACCGAAGAAATGCAACTCTCAAAAGTCAATCTAATCAAGGTTGATGTTGAGGGAGCTGAACTATTAGTTTTTCAGGGAGGTCAATTATTTTTGAAAGAACAATTTCCCTTTATTTGGTTTGAAGTAAATCCTGGAGCTCAAAGCATAGCTGGTGTTTCAATATGTGAAATACTAGATTTCTTAAAAAAATTAGGCTATTGTAAATTTTATGAAATATCTAGCTTAGTGCAAGGAAATTTAATAGAACCAAAAGAATTTTCCAAACTCACAAATTTATTGGCTGTTCATCAAGAACAACTATCTGAGTTTGAGAACCTTACTCCTAATTTTGAATACTAATTTTAAGTACAGATTTAAAAATCATCAAAATAAGCAAGCTATTCTAAAAAAGAAAGTCACTCAAATCTTTAAATGTTAGTTGCTTTTACCGTAATTTCTTGGCAACTTAGCTCCACCAATTCGACTTATAGTTGATTTAATTAAAAGTAAGACACTGACCAGAGCTAAAAGCGTCTTTGGTAAAGACCTTGGTTGTCTCAATCTTACTTTGATTGACTATAACATATAAAACCTTAATATAATTCACTGAAAATTTATGGCTAATCCTATTGTATTAACAATATCCACTGGACGTTGTGGCACGACTTTTTTGTATAAAAGCTTTCAAAATATACCTCAATTAAACGCATATGTGTTTCACGAAAGTCTTCATGCAAATGTAGCAAAACCTGCTATGTATCATAGGTCGTATACATCAAATTTACAAAAAACCATGCTTGATAATCTGTCCATCAGTAGACAAGTTGAAAAATGGTTAGAATTAGCGGATGGTCGCCCGGTTATTGAATTTGGTTGGACTACATCTGCTTTAGTGCCATTACTCCATTCACTTATAGGTAATCAATTAAAAGTTTTAGTGTTACATCGCCACCCTATTGCTGTTGCAGGATCATTAACCAACAAAGGACACTATACCAAAAATAAAAACCCCGCTTGGGCAATATCACCGATGCATTCAAGGGTCTTATTCCCGGAATTCAGTGCCCGCTGGCCAACTATGAGCCCCTTCGAAAAAAGTTTATATCGATGGCTAGAAATAACAGCCTATGGTTTTGAAATAGCTAAACTGTATTCTGACATTGAAATCATGAATATTTCCAGCAATAAACTTTTCAACGATGAAACCTTACTTTCTCACATTGCTGATTTTTGTCGAATAGCCAAACCAAATTTGGTTGCTCCATCCACTTATAAAAATAAAACTAGTGGCCATGACCGTGAAATTCGTCCCGTTGGCGAGGAATGGCAAAATTATCATCGGCATCCTGAGTTCTTAGACTTTGCTACTAAAATAGGCTATGACATGTCGATGAATAAAGTAAAAGAGATAGTATCGAGTTATCAAATGCCAGACGAATTTTTTCCAACTTTCAGAAAATATACCAAATACTGGCAGATTCGTTTCTACCTAGGTTCTTTGATAAAAGATCTAACAAAGAAAAATATTTGGTTAGACTAGACGTTGAATTGTTCGCCATCAAGGTGCAATGGCATGACTGTGACAAGAGACCAAACAGTTATCTATTCCGACATTGATGGTCAATCCACGAGCATAATGAAACTTTCCGTTATTATTCCCACCTACCAGCGAAGCCAAGTCTTGCTGGATTCTATCCACGCTTTGACGGAGTTGCTCACCCCGGAATCTGAGCTATTAATTGTTGATCAAACTCCCCAGCATCCCGTGGAAGTAGAAAGGCAACTACAGGAATTAGATATGCAGAAAAAAATTCGTTGGTTAAAGTTGCCAGAACCATCTATTCCCGTCGCTATGAATCGGGGTTTACAGGAAGCAAAGGGAAAAATTGTCCTCTTCCTCGATGATGATATTATTCCCGATCGCCAACTGTTAACGGCCCACATCCAAGCTCAACAAATAGCGGATTTAGTGGCGGGGCAAGTACTACAGCCGAGGGAAAAATCTGAACCTTTGCAACCGGGGGAACCATTTCGTTTCAACAGCACAAGTCCTGAACAAATTAGGGAATTTATGGGCGGTAACTTTTCCATCAAACGCAACTTAGCCATTGCCCTAGGGGGCTTTGACCAAAACTTTGTTGGGGCGGCCTACCGCTACGAAGCTGAATTTGCCCACCGTTATTGTCAAAAGTATGGGCTAATTGCCTACGAACCCCAAGCCCGAATCCACCATCTCCGGGCTGAAAGAGGGGGCACCCGAAGTTACGGCCATCACCTCAGAACCGCCCAGCCGGCCCATACTTTTGGTGCCTACTACTACCTACTCAAATCAAAGCCCCCAGGGTGGCTAAGGCAGTTACTCTGGCGACCTCTGAGGTCAATTCGCACCAAGCATCATTTCACCCATCCTTGGTGGATCATTCCTTCCCTACTGGCGGAAGTGAGGGGCTTTGTTAAAGCCCTTGGTAAAGTCCAACAGGGGCCTGATTACCCCAACTTTGACCAGGAAAATTAAGCTAAAATCTAAGCTAAAACCAGACTAGAACAAGTTTATGTCCTCTTTAAATCTAACTGACCTCTACGAACATGACTTTTATCAGTGGCTGACAGAAACATCTAAATGTCTTAACGAAGGTAATTTTGAAGCGGTTGATACTGCCCACTTAATCGAGGAACTAAATGACTTGGGTAATTCTAGTAAGGTAGCCCTAGAAAGTAACTTAGCAGTTTTAATTGCCTATTTGCTCAAATTGACTGTTCAATCGGATGCGCCTGATACTACGAAAAATAGTTGGTATAATTCCATCGACGAGCATCGCCAACGAGTACAGAAACAACTGAAAAAAAACCCCTCCCTAAAATCCTATTGGGACACAGCCTTAGCAGAAGCTTATGGAGATGCCAGAAAACTGGCCATCAAAGAAAGTCAACGGGCTAAGTTTGGCGTTCCTGTGCATGGAGCTAGTGACTACCCTCAGCAATGTCCTTTTTCCCAAGCTCAGATTCTTGATGATGACTTTTATGGGCTTTTTTGATTTCCCTATGTAAGATTTCTCCCTTATTAAATAGAGTCAGGCCGGAGACGAACCAATATAACAGAAACTCAACTAAGCTCAAGTTGCCAAAATTTGCCTAGCCAACGTTCGTGGTTTGAGTCTCGAAATTTTTCCGTTCCTGCTTCTGGAAACATGGTCATTTCCCCAATGGTTAAATGGGGCCGACTGTCATACAAATCCACCCGGACAAAATCAATGTCCCTACCCACCGCTTCAGCCAAAGC
Organism: Synechocystis sp. PCC 6714; assembly: GCF_000478825.2. Taxonomy (NCBI): domain Bacteria; kingdom Bacillati; phylum Cyanobacteriota; class Cyanophyceae; order Synechococcales; family Merismopediaceae; genus Synechocystis; species Synechocystis sp. PCC 6714. The sequence goes on from NZ_CP007542.1 coordinate 2,126,990, forward strand.
AATCATCTCTTCCCATAGGTCGGGACGAGAAGGAATAGTTATCCCCGGCGGATAAATGGAAATAGCTGGCATAAACTGCCAATCTGCTGTGAATCGAAAGGAAGATTTGGTCTCTTTTAATGCTCGGTCAGTGTCAACTTGCACCATGGCGCACTTACCAGCAAAAACGAAAAAGCGATAATCCCACGGCACCCCCAGATCATCCTGGGAATCAGCGTCAATCCAGGCTTCCACCATTAATTGGCGGGGTTCAATTTGGGTATAGGCCCACTCCCAAGAATCAACACCATAATTTTTCCCTAACCAGCCATTGACTTCCTTTATCAATTCATCCCGCTTAACCTCCGATTTATTGGCAATTAATTTGACAAACCCGGAGCCATGGTTGGCCTTAAGCACAAAGCGCCCTGGCAAACTTTCCCAGGGTAAAGCATGGAGATTTTCCCCCTCCCAGAGTAACTCACTGACATGTTGAGCACCAACTTTACTGGCCACATATTGCCGACAAAGTAATTTATCGCTGAGGGTGATCAATAATGGTCGACGATCCAAAGCTAAGCGTAACATTAGCTTTTCATTAAATAATTTGGGATTAATCAGCAAAGAAAACCGCCGATGAATCACCATATATTTAAGGGCAAAGCGCAACCGAATGGGCAAAACTTTGAGCAGGAGAGAACGGAACTTCTTCACGGCGGTGGTTAAGAATAGTAAACAGCCTAATTGGATTCTTGAATTAAGAAAAATTTTCAACATAAACAACATCATCCCATCCCATCCATCAGTCCATTTGCTATGCTGACACTGAGCCAGGGGCCCAATTCCACCTCCGACATTGAGACCAAAGACCTAACTAGATGAATATTGTCATCGACGCCCTGCCCATTAATCATTTGTCCGGCCGCCACGTCATTTCCGGACATCTCCGCATGCTAGCCAAGTATCAAGGCGATCGCCATCAGTTTTACGTTCTGCATCACCACAATAACCGAGACCTATGCTGTGACCTGGGGCCAAACTTCCATTGGCTGGAGTGCCCCAACTTTGGCGAAAACTGGCCCGCTCGGCTCTGGTGGCAATTTACCCAATTGGATTCCCTGCTTAAAAAACTAAAGGCGGAACTAATTATTTCCACCTCTGGGGCATTGGTGCCAGGCACCCAATTACCACAAATTGTAATTGCCCAAAATCCCTGGTGTTACATTTCCCGGTTCCATTACAGTCCAGCGGATAAACTCAAAGCTTGGCTCCAACGTAAGGGATACCGACAGGCTCAAGAAAAGGCCCAGGCTATGTTTTACCTATCGAGTTACGTGGCTAAATTGTATGAACAGGATAGCGGTGCTAAACCCCAGACCGGAGAGATTCTTTATGTGGGTATTGATGACGCTACCTATCTCAATGCCCAAACCCATTATCTTGATTTTGCCGAACGGCCGCTGGAAATACTGACGGTTTCCGCCATGACTCCCCATAAGGTTATTGAAGAGGTGGTGCAACTGCTGGCTCAGCTACACCAACAGGGTACTCCTGCCCGACTTATCCTGGTGGGCCCCTGGAGTAGTGACGGTTACCGCTCAAAAATTATGACTCTCATAGAGGAATTGAACCTAAAAGCCTTTGTCATCATTACCGACAAAGTTTCGGTGGGGCAACTCCAGGAATACTATCGCCGAGCAAGGGTTTTTTGTCTGCTCAGCCGCTCTGAATCCTTTGGCATACCAGCAGTCGAAGCCCAGGCTTTTGGCACCCCCACGGTGGTAGCGGACGTGTGTGCCCCTCCAGAGGTGGCGGGACCTGGGGGTCTGATTATCACCCCTGGGGACTTGGACCATGGTGTCAGTTGCCTGCAATCCCTTTTAACTGATCAGCAAATATGGCAAACCTATTCCGCCCAAGCATTGACCAATGCAGAACGCTTTCGTTGGTCCAAAGTCTCCCAACCCCTTAATCAATTTTTGCTCAATGTTTAGATAATATAAGGGTATTGTGTTCAGTTAAGGAATCACTGCTTGTTTACCTTCCTTATTCCTTTTTTGGCAAAATGCACAACGAACAAATGGAAAAGAGCTTGCCAAATTCTAGAAGAAACCCTGCGTTCCGCTTGCAATCAAACAGACCAGAGATTTCGAGTTTTAATTATCTGTCATGAAGTTCCTGATGTAAGTTTTGACAAGCAAAAATGTGAATTTATCCAAGTCAATCTGCCAATAATTTATCCCTTGACAGCTAGCCCTGCCCAACAAATGATTTTTATGCAAAGGTCAGACAAGGGTAGAAAAATTTTAGCTGGGATTAAGGAATCCCGCCGGAATAGCTCTCATTACTTTATGGTATTGGATGCAGATGATCTTGTGTCATCCAATCTAGTATCATACTGTCTTAATCAACAAAATCCCAATGGTTATTTTATTAATAGGGGCTATCGCAACGATGCCCAACTGCCCGGCTATTTATTCCAACGTAAGAATTTTTACCATGAATGTGGCAGTAGCTTTATCCTCAATCCCTACAGGGCTCCCTATCCAGATACTAACATTGACCTAACCAAAGAAACTGGTGAAAACTATTTTGTGCGTCGCTATGTAGTTCATGCCTATGTCCCATCCTGCATGGAAAAAATGGGTTTTCCCCTTCAGCCCATTCCCTTCCCCGCCGCCATTTACCGTTTCCACGACAGCAACATTTATGCCACTACCCTACGCCCGCCGGACTCAGCCTTGCGACGGTATGGCCGACTTTTACTGAAAGGGAAAAAAATTACCCATCAGTTACGCACAGAATTTACCATTCCCCCCTCCATGTGATCAGTTATGCCCCTTAAGGTTGGAGTCTTAACAACCCATCCCATTCAATATCAAGTGCCCTGGTTTCGCCTGCTGGCCCAGAAGCCAGGTATTGATCTACAGGTTTTCTTTGCCCTGATTCCCAACGCTGCCCAACAGGGAGACGGTTTTGGGGTGGCTTTTGAGTGGGACATTCCTCTGCTAGACAGCTATCCATACCAAGTGTTGACCAATGTGGCCCAGGCCCCATCGGTGACTAGTTTTAATGGCTGTGATACCCCCGAGATTTTTGCCATTGTCAGACGTCAGCCTTGGGATGCATTCATCGTCAATGGTTGGGTGGCCAAAAGTTGTGTGCAACTGCTGGCGGCCTGTCGTCTGAATCAAGTGCCCTGTATTGTGCGGGGGGAGTCCAATAATTTGAGCTGGCGGCCGGGCTGGAAAAGGCAACTGCAACGTCTCTTAGTTGCCCAGTATGGAGCCTGTTTATACATTGGCCAGGCTAACCAACGGTTTTATCTCGACAGCGGCGTACCGCCGGAAAAATTGTTTTTTACTCCCTACTGCATTGAGAATGACCGCTTTGCTCATCAGGCGGATCATCTTCGTGGTCAGAAAAGTACCCTACGGAAAAAATTTCATCTAGACCTCCACACCGTTACCTTTCTCTACTGTGCCAAATTTGTGCCGAAAAAACGTCCCCTAGATTTATTGCAAGCGATCGCCGGGTTGAAAGAGCATGGTAAAGCAACGGGACAGGTATTAATGGTGGGGGATGGCCAACTGCGGCCTGCCTGTGAAGCCTTCGTCCAGGAGCATCATTTGCCGGTGCAATTTACAGGCTTCCTCAATCAAGCGGAAATTGTGGCGGCCTACGTTGCCGCCGATTGTCTGGTGTTACCGTCCGATGCAGGGGAAACCTGGGGCCTCGTGGTCAATGAAGCCATGGCCTGTGGCTTACCAGCTATCGTCTCCGACCAAGTGGGGTGCTATGCTGACCTGATTTCACCGGGACAGACCGGTTGGACTTACCCTCTAGGACAAATTGATCAACTAGGCGATCGCCTAACCACTGCCATTGATCTTAGTTCCATCGGTCTAGCTACCATGGGTAAAAGCGCCCAGCAAAAAGTTATGGCAGAGTATAACTACCAAAAGGTTGTGGCTGGCATTAGCCAAGCTCTCAATTTTGTCTCTGGCTGATATGTGTTTTCTCTATTTCTATTGGTCGATCCCTGGCGATCGACATTAATCCTATGGCATTCGGAGCAGTCATACTGATTGCATTTTTGGGCACCATCTCCAGTTTGAGCAATTGGCGTACAGGCCCCTACTGGTTGATCTTCCTTACGGCAGTCCAGGACCCCCTACGGAAAATGATTCCCGGTGCCCCCAGCATTGTACTACTGGCATCGGCCCCCATTATGTTGGCCATGCTGGTGGGACTATTGGGCAAAAGAAACTGGTTTGGTCAGATCAGAAGTTTATACCCCATTGCCAGTAACCGCCTTAATCTATTTCTGCTTGCCTGTATTCCCGCCGCCTTCATCTCCCTGACCTACAGTGCTAACTCCTGGCTACTGACCGTTTTTGGCATCTATGCCTATGGTATTTTTTTTATTTCCATCGCCTTTGGCTTTCACTTTGCTCGCTCCCCCCAAGACATCCGCAAATTAATTAGCTTTTATTGTCTTATCTCCACCATAATGTTGAGCGGGACTTTTTTAGAATACTTCAACCTCAGGCCTGGCTGGATTACCCTGGGCACCAAGGCCTTCGAAATGAACTGGATTCGCTACAGCGGCAACTATGTGGTCGAGCTAGTGGCCGGTTTCTATCGATCGCCAGACGTGATGGGGTGGCATGCCGCCGCCACCTCTATGCTGAGTTTTTTCCTAGCCACCACCAGCAAACCGCCCCGTCGCTTCCTCTGGCTGATTATCTGTTCCATAGCCATTGTGGCCCTATTTTTCTGTGGTCGACGGAAAATGTTTTACATGTTGCCCGTGGCAGCCATCATCCTTTTCTTGATCTATTTGAGAGCGAGGAACACTTCTCAGCTCTTTAACCTGGTGCCCATTGTGGTTATCCCCGCCCTGATCATGCTTTACACCAGCAACATCCTCGGCGATGATTCCACCTACGTCAGTTACTACCGGGATAATCTCACCGACACAACGGACCAACTGCAAAAACATGGCTTCCAAAGTTTAATTGCCACAGTTCAGCAATCAGGCTTTTTCGGCAGTGGCCTAGGCTCCGCCTCCCCGGGTACCCATAATCTCAACGTGGTTCGCCCTCGCACATGGCAAGAGAGTGGTCCCAGTCGGATCATGGTAGAACTAGGGGTTCCCGGCTTCTTTGCCCTGATGTTTTTCATGGTCGCCCTACTGCGTTCAGCTTGGTCGGAAGTGCAAACTTTGTTAAGTCTGCGGAGTTACTTGGCTATGTATGGTGCCGGGTTATTGGCATTTTTGCTGGCCAATATAGGTGGTCTAATTGTCTCGGGGCAAATCCTAGCTGATGCCTTTATTACTTTTTTCCTCGGCTTTTCCCTGGGGTTAATCTTATCTTTTGCCAAGGATCGGCAGGCTCTTTTGTACCGCCCTCCCTACCCATGGCCTCCTCTGCAACCGGCCAATACCTCCCCAGCTGAAAGATGAAACAACCGCCTTTGGCCGTGGCTCTGGTCACCACTTGCTCTAGCAAAACCCCCAACAGCATGGGGATCTACACCCAGATGCTAATGGAAGTTTTGTCAGCCCACACTGATAAGGTTAAGCTGACCCGAATTGATTTGCTAGACCTGATTCCTCGTCTTCCCCTTCTAAGCCCCACATTGGAGCGGAGATTCCAGCAACTCTGGCTAACTTTCATTTCCCCTTGGCAACTGCGGAGCTACTCGGCTTCAGCGGATCTATTTCATTTGACTGACGGCAGTACCTCCTATGTCCTCAATAAACTTGACCCCAAAAAATGTGTCGTCACTCTCCATGACTTAATTCCCCTACTACAGCAACAGGGACATTTTCCCATTGCCCCCCCTGGTATTTTTGCCCGTTGGCTGATTGAGCAGAATCTACGATCCCTTAAGAACCAAAAAAATATTTGTGTTGTTAGTAATTGCACTGGCAAAGATCTGCAAGACAATATCGGTAAAACCAAATCTTTAAAATGTATTACTTCCACAATTAGAGGGGAAATTCTGACCCTCCTCCCCAATTCAATTCCTGCTTGGAAAGAAAGGATTGAGCAAGGCAAAAGGCTGATTCTTCATATTGGTAATGGCGGCTTTTATAAAAACCAGACTACTGTAGTTAAAGTTTTTGCTGAGTTAATAAAAAATCATGCCCTTGAGTTAATCATGGCGGGGGGGAAGCCGAATAGAGAATTAAAACTAATCATTCAAGAACTAGAGCTAGCGGAAAAAATCAAATTTGTACCCCATCCCGATGACCAAGCCCTGGCCAAACTCTATCTCAGTGCTTCCCTCCTTTTATTTCCCAGTCACTATGAAGGTTTTGGTTGGCCTCCCCTAGAAGCCATGGCCTTTGGCTGTCCAGTGGTATGTTCCAATGCCGGTTCTTTGCCGGAAATAGTGGGTAATGGCGCCCTAACAACTTTTCCTAATGATGTGGCCGGTTTAGTCAGCCACTGCCGCTCTGTACTGGAAGATACAAACGGAACAATGGAATTGATTAAAGCTGGTTTAGAAAATGCCAAACGTTTTAGCCCGGAAATTATGGCAGAAAAATTACTAGAGTTGTACGATTCAGTGGGGCAACATCGGCGATCGCCGGTTAGCTGAACTACAATCATGGCAAGTTTTCTGCCCTTACCAAAGCCTATCAAGTTGGTACAAGGCAAGTGCTAATTGACCTGAAAGCATCGCTAAAATGGGCGTGCTGTAAGTTTGCTCATTCCGTTGCCCTATTCCCTGACCATTTTCCCTGACCATTTTCCCTGATCCTTTGACGCTATGGATTTAGCTCTGATCACCCCACTTATTCTTACTTATAACGAAGCTCCTAATATTGGTCGTACCCTTTCCGCCCTCACTTGGGCTAAAGAAATTGTAGTGGTGGATAGTTTTAGTACCGATGAAACCCTAGAAATATTACAATCCCATCCACAAGTTATCCTATGGCAAAGAAAATTTGATTCTTTTGCCACCCAATGTAACTATGGTCTATCTAAAATTAGAACTGAGTGGGTACTCTCTTTAGATGCTGATTACATCATTACGGCAAGTCTGATAGAAGCAGTGAAAAAACAAACAATAAACACGCAGGTAAATGGTTATAGGGTTCCCTTCAAATATTGCATTTTTGGCAAACCACTCCGGGGCACTTTACTACCACCAAGAACCGTTTTGTATAGAGTCGATCAAGCCTCTTATGAAAATGATGGCCATGGTCACCGTGTTAGGGTAAACGGCATTTGTCAGCAATTAGCCGGTTATCTTCACCATGATGATCGTAAACCCTTAAGCCGTTGGTTGTGGGCCCAAGAGCGCTATATGAAACTAGAAACGGAGAAAATAATCAACACCCCGTTTGCCCAACTCAGTGCCAGCGACAAAATTAGGAAAACGAAAATTTTTGCTCCCCCCATCGTTTTTCTCTACTGCCTCATCCTCAAGCAAGGTATCTTCGATGGTTGGCAGGGTTGGTACTACGCATGGCAAAGAACCCTAGCAGAAATCTTGTTGGCAATTCACTTAATTGAAGCAGAAAAATTAAAAAATAATGCACCAACAATTTGATCGATTTACCATTCTTATTACTGGAGGGGCAGGCTACATTGGTTCCCACACTGTTTTAGAGTTAAAAAATGGTGGCTATGATTGTCTTGTGTTGGATAACTTGGTCTACGGCCACCAAAATATAGTCCAAGAAGTATTAGAAGTCCCACTAATTATCGGTGATATTGGCGACAAGCTCCTACTAAACTCAATTTTTGAAAGCTATAATATTGCCGCTGTAATTCATTTTGCCGCCTATGCCTATGTGGGAGAATCTATCACCAATCCCCAAAAATATTATTACAACAACGTTGTCAAAACCTTGAATTTAATCGATGCCATGGTGGAAGCAGATGTAAAAAAAATTGTCTTTTCATCTACCTGTGCTACCTATGGTATTCCCACCACTATCCCCATTCCAGAGAACCACCCCCAACACCCCATTAATCCCTATGGTCGTAGCAAATATATGGTGGAACAAATTTTGCAGGACTATGACCAGGCCTATGGGCTCAAATCCATCATCCTCCGTTATTTTAATGCCGCCGGAGCCCATCCCCATGCTTTATTAGGAGAAAACCATCAACCCGAAACGCATCTCATTCCCCTAGTTTTAATGACTGCCCTTGGTCTGTGTCCCCACATTGCCATTTATGGCCAAGATTACCCTACCCCTGATGGTACCTGCATCCGCGATTATATCCACGTTGAAGATCTTGCTTCCGCCCATCACCTAAGCCTAGAAAAATTATTGGCTGACAACACCAGTGACATTTTCAATCTGGGCAACGGCCAAGGCTACTCTGTGCAACAGGTGATTGATGCCGCCCAAAGGGTTACCGGCCAATCTATTCCCGTTGAGTTGACCCCCCGCCGCCCCGGTGACCCCCCAGTATTAGTGGGGAGCAGTGAAAAAGCCCGCACCGTCCTGGGTTGGAATCCCCAATATATTGATTTGGACACAATTATTAGCCACGCCTGGAGCTGGCACTGCAGTTAATTTTCCAGTCAATTATTGCCATGCAACTTAATCAATATCAGCAGGGAAACTATAGCCCTGGAGCCCCGCTAATTAAACAACTTTTATGGCACTTTGTCGGGGATTTTTTTGTACAAACTCCCCTGCTTCCCATCACTCAACTAAAAGTGGCCATCCTAAGGTTATTTGGCGCCCAAATTGGCACAGGAGTGAACATTAAACCTCACGTCAAGATCAAATTTCCCTGGCGCTTAACCATCGGCAATTACGTTTGGCTGGGGGAAAGATGTTGGATTGATAATCTTGCTCCAGTAACTATCGAGTCCCATGTTTGTCTCTCCCAAGGGGTGTACCTCTGCACGGGTAACCACAATTGGAGCAAGCCGAGTTTTGACCTCATTATCCAGCCAATTTATATTGCAACGGGCAGTTGGATCGGCGCCCATACTATTATCGGTCCTGGGGTACAAGTAAACGAAAGTGCAGTTTTAACCTTAGGGTCTGTGGCGGTGAAATCCTTGGAGGCCATGACCATCTACTCCGGTAATCCCTGTCAGCCCATTAGAAAACGTAAATTTACGTAAAAACACAGTGGTAGAAAGTTTAGTTTAATTGCTACCTTTCTCAGTAATGGCTCTAACTATTAATGAAGCTCACAATTCTCAGTCAGTTTTATCCCCCCGACTATGCGGCTACAGGGCAACTACTAGAAGAACTTGCAGTTGAACTATCCAAAAAGCGCCTTGAAGTTCAAGTTTTTACTGGGCAACCCGGCTACGCCTTTGACCAAGCCCTGGCCCCAGCGGTGGAGTTATCCAAGGGGGTGGTCATCAGCCGGACTCGCACTTCCCGCATCTGGCCCCAAAGACTACGGGGGAGGGCGATCGCCGGACTTTTGTATTGTTTGAGGGCGATCGTTAAACTGAGACGAAGGGAAAGATTGGGGGATTTAATTATTGTCACCACGGAGCCCCCCTATCTGATGGTGGTGGCTTACATTTTGTCTTGGCTCTACAAGACCCCTTACATCTGTTTGATTTACGACCTTTACCCCGACGTAGCAGTACAACTGGGGGTGGTGAAGGAAAAAGACCCCATTGTTAAGTTCTGGCGTTGGTTGAACCGTTTAACTTGGCAAAGGGCTGAGGCAATTATTGTTCTTAGTCAAAGCATGGCCAGGGTGCTTACCGCGCACGAACCGGCCCTGGCAACCAAAATTGAGGTGGTCCACAACTGGGCCGATGGGGTACTAATCCAACCTAGGCAAAAAACTAACAATTGGTTTGCCCAACGCCATGGCCTGGACCGAGTTTTTACCGTACTGTATTCCGGCAATATGGGGCGGTGTCATGACCTGGAAACTGTGATGCAGGCTACCTACTTCTTAAAGCAAGAAGCCATACGGTTTATTTTTATTGGCGCCGGGGCCAAGTCCTCTATCTGTAAGGAATTTGTGCAGCGCCACAATTTGACTAATTGCTCATTTCTGCCTTTTCAGCCCAAGGAGGTGTTGCCCTTTTCCCTTACCGCCTGTGATCTCAGCTTAGTGTCCATTTTGCCCCAGGTGGAAGGCCTTGTTGTGCCCAGTAAATTCTATGGTTGCCTGGCCGCCGGAACGACGATCGCCGCCATTTGTCCACCCCATTCCTATCTGCGGGAAATCATTGCCGAAGCCCAGTGTGGTGCCACCATCAATAACGGTGACGGAGAAGGTTTGGCCGAATTTATTCTTGAGCTGAAAAATAATCCCCACCAGGCCAAAACCATGGGTAGGAGGGGTAGAAAGTACTTTGAAGCAAACTTCACCCTGGATACTATAACCAATCGCTACCTATCAGTTATTACAAATGTGGCCAAAGACAGATTGAAAAGGCAAAAAAACGCCACAGCCCGTGATTTTCGTAGTGCTAGATTGTTTTAGCTGACTATTAATCGATTGGCACCAAAGGGAATAAGCTTTTTCAGCTCCAGTAATCGCAAATATCGCGCATTCAATTTGTGGCTTATTTTTGGTTGGTTTCACCAAAATCCGTGGGTAAATGGTCGATTTCAAAATATTGGTGGAACTTATCGGTGATTTCCAGCCAGTAGGAGCGGCCGTCTGTTTGTTTCCTTTTACGGATAAAACCCGCTTCCACCAATTCTTGCACCTGTTGGTAGGCCCCACTGCCCCGCAGTTCGATTAACTCCGTTTGTACCAGGGGAGATTTGATGGCGATCGCCGCCAGGGTACGGAGGCTAGCAGTGCTGAGGTCAGCGGGCACAAAATCTTGGATTAGATGTTGAAAAACAGCCCGCAATTGCAAGCTGTAACCTTGATTCGTTTCCACAATTTCCAGGGCACTGTCCCGGTGAGCGTAATCCTCCATCAACTCCATTAACGCATCTTCCACCGAGGCCCTTTCCTGGCCACTAATGGTAACCAAATCGGCGATCGCCACTGGTTTAGCTTGGAGGTAAAGAATCGCTTCAATGGTGGTGGCAAGGCGCATTGGCAGGACAAATTATTGAGGTTCTGAGGTTGTTTAGTGACAAAAAGGTCTAGCGCCCAATTAGTTTCATCGCTTGGCCTGGGCATTGCTTGATCACTTCTGGACGTAACTTTTGGCGTACATTGTCGGCATTGAGCAAACTCCTACTCCCCACTTCACTGATTAAATAAGCCCTGGCTGCATCCCTGGCCACATCGGGGGATTTCCCCTCACCCAAGGCTTGGCAAACAAGTTTAGCGGCCGTTTCTAATTGGGCTGGGGTTGGTTCATTGGCCAGGGCGGAAAAATTAGGGCCAAGGAAAAAGGAAAAAGCCAAGGTCAAACCCATCGCGGCCCATCCTTTCAAGCTGGATAAATTGCCCATAATAACCTCAAAAATAGTGGAAAAAATCTGTGGCCACTGCGATGGCGATTTTCAACCAAATAAGCGCTGGAGCCGTTTACGGACCCAGTTCATAATATTACTATCTTCCTCCTCCAAGGCAAGGAGCCCCTTGGCTGCCAGTTCTTCTTTGCGACGCATTAACTCCCCCTGATGTTCTCCCAAAGCATTGATGATAGCTTCACGGAAATCGGGATTACCTTGTAACAATTGCTCGAATTGGGGAAATCTCACCACAAATAGAAGGGACTTTTCCTTTGCTCTGACTGAAGCAGTGCGGGGAATGCCCAACATCAAAGCTAGCTCCCCAAAAAAGCTCCCCGGCCCCAGACTGGCCAGTACCCGACCCAGTTTCTCCGTATAGACTTCCACCAACCCAGAAATGACAATGTAAAAGCCATCGGCGGGATCCTGTTCCCGAAAGAGCACCTGCTCCGATAGCAGAGATTGCAACTGACCAATTTCCACCAACTGCCGAATTTCCAGCTCATTTAAGCTACTGAAATAGTCACTCGACTTTAAGACCTTACTAAGGGAAATGATCGGTTCTTGGGGCACCGAGTCAGACGGGGTGGGCAAATCCAAATCCGGGTGAAAATATTTGGCGATCGCCTCGGGATTTTTCAGCCACAGTTCCCGCTGGGGCCAGGGAATGCCAATGCCGTTGCGCTTAAAGTAGAAGCAAATGGTGTAGCGTAGAGCGCTGAGAATCTCCGGATGCTGGCCCATATATCGCTCTTCAATCCAGACCCAAAGCTCAAATTCCAACGCATTGTCACCAAAGTTCTGGAAAATAACCTGGGCCGGGGGAGTTGTAACCACACAGGCTTGGCTATAGGCACACATCAACAGGGTTTCCGTCACCAACACCGGATCCGTGCCATAGGCCACCCCCACTGCCACCGTTAAACGCACCGTTTGCGTTTCGTAGTGATAGTTAATCACCTGATTTTCGATCAGCATACTGCTGGGTAAAATTACCTTGGAGCCATCCTTAAGCCCCACCACCACCGCCCTAGTAGATACCTCCCGCACGTAACCCTGAATATTCTGAAAGCGGATGTAGTCACCAATTTTGACTTTTTGCTCCACCAGTAGGGTCACCCCACTGACAAAATTGCGAGTCACATTTTGCAAACCCAAACCAATGCCTAGCCCTAGGGTGCCCCCCACCACCGTCAGGGAAGAAAGGTTAACACCGCTGGCCTGGAGCATGGCGATGAGGAGAAAGGAACCTAGGCCATAGCTCAACAGATTAGCAACAATGTAGCGAATGCCCTGTTCGTAAATAAACCGCTGGAGAACAATGCCCCGCAAAACCCGGTTGAAGTAATGGGTCACCAAGAAAATAGCCAAGGCCGATAGGGCCATCTGGAACACATCCAACAAGGAAAGTTGAGTCAGCCCAAAACTTAAAGTAGTGGCTTCCAGGGCATCAAAAATCTTGGTAATGGCAGCGGCAAAAAAGAACATGAAGAGGATCTGAAAACTAACAAAGGGACGCTGGAGTGGGGAGAGGCAAAAATACTGGGCAAATTGACGACAAATCCGGTGTTTAGTCCCATTTTCCAGATCAATCTATCTCTAGATAGACGCGGAAAAAGGCCCGAAAGCTGAAATTGAAGGAAGGGATGGGCTGAAATTGGCAATAATTGGACTTGGTTAGCTAAATTAACATGGCAAATAACTGTTTCCTCTTGGGGGCTAACCATTGCTTCTAATAAATACCTGATTGATCATTCCCCTCTTCTCCTCTTTCCCATCCACCCTAATCTATGGAAATTCAACTTATCAACATCGGCTTTGGCAATATTGTTTCTGGTAATCGGGTCATTGCCATTGTCAGTCCAGAATCCGCTCCTATCAAAAGAATTATTAGCGACGCCAAGGAGCGCAGTCAGTTAATTGATGCCACCTACGGCAGACGCACCCGGGCTGTCATCATTATGGACTCTAACCAGGTGATTCTTTCGGCCATTCAACCGGAAACTGTGGCCAACCGCTTTGTGGTGGACAAGGATTTTAAGGAAAATGCGAAAAAATAAGGGAAGGGTGGCATCAGGACATAATGCCATTGCCTCGGCAAATCTAGGCCCCTTCCAGAGCCTGGCTGGAAAATTTTAACTTCCCCCAACCCCTTGCCAAAAACTGGGAATACTGGGGGAATCTCGTTTCATTGTCCCCAGGCCCAGACTTAGCCGCTGACAATGCCTGACCATTGCACTTCTTTGGTGTGGGTACGGCGGTAGGAGAAAAAAAGTTCTTCTCCTTGGAAGGTACAGTGGGGGGCCACGGCGACCTGTGCCGGGGTTAGTCCCAATTCCAGCAGTTGCAGTTGATTGACCCGACGTACGTCAAGGCGACATTTTTCTGGTTCCCCATCGGGTAATACGGGGGGATTGGGTATGGTGTATAAATAATCCCATTGCCGTTCTTCCGTGGGTAGTCTTTGCACCACCTCCAGGCTCTGTGATACCCCTAGGGCCACCCAGGGATCGACTTGATACACTTCTCCGGCGATCGCCGGCCCGAGGGCAATGCGTAAATCCTTTAATTCACTGCCCAGAGCTAAAAATTTATCGATGGTTTTGGGCACAATTTTAGCCTTGGTGCCCCGCCAGCCCGCATGGACCGCCGCCACCCGCTTAGTGATTACATCACCAATTAATACTGGAGTGCAATCTGCACTGGCCACCCAGACTCCTTGGTGGGGGGCGTCACTAATTACGCCATCGGCCGGAGGATGAACGCTGTTTGGGGCCGCTGGAGTTTGGCTAATCTCCCTTGCTGTTAAGCTCACATCCCCATGGACCTGTTTGACCCGGAATGCCGTACCCTGGGGATCAAGATAGTTAATCAGCACTTCTGGTAGTCGAGGATAAAAACCCCTAGTGAAAAAACCATGGGGCCAGGGCGCCAACAAAGTACACGTAAGATAGGGTATGCCATCCGCCGTTTGCCATGCCCATAGATTTTCCCCCATTGTCATCGGTATAGCCCAAAAAAATTGTGATGTTTGAGTGGCTTTAATTTCAGAAGCAGATCCTAGCTCGTCCAACTCTGAATTTTGCTACCGCCTTAATTTATTTTGCCCCAAAGACCCATTTCCAGTCCGGATAGCCCAATTTAAACTGATTGCTCAGACTCTGGGCCGAAGGTTTTTGGGTTAATGGTTTACCATGTAGGCGTGCAAGGTGCTCGAAAGGATTTTCGCTGGGCCTTACCCCTGGAGCCGCTCTTCCCATTGTCATCTTGCCCATATCTGCTATTTGTTATTTCCCTCCCCATAACCATGGCCAGCGCCTCCACCGTCAGTACAGACCTTTACGAAAAAATTAAAGACTTCTACGACGACTCCAGCGGTCTCTGGGAAAATGTCTGGGGTGAGCACATGCACCACGGCTACTATGGTCCCCACGGCACCTATCGGATTGATCGTCGCCAGGCGCAAATTGATTTAATCACAGAATTATTAGCCTGGGCAGTGCCCCAGGAAAGTCCGAAACCGAAGAAAATTCTCGATTTGGGCTGTGGCATCGGCGGTAGCAGCTTGTATTTGGCCCAGCAATACCAAGCAGAGGTGATGGGAGTAAGTCTTTCTCCCGTGCAGGTGGAACGGGCCGGAGAACGAGGCAGAGCGCTGGGGTTAGGGTCAATCTGTCAGTTTCAAGTGGCCAATGCCCTGGCGTTACCATTTCCTTCCAACTCTTTCGACTGGGTTTGGTCTTTGGAAAGCGGGGAGCATATGCCCAACAAAGCCCAATTTTTGCAAGGAGCGTGGCGGGTGCTCAAGCCCGGCGGCAGATTGATTTTAGCTACCTGGTGTCACCGTCCCCTTGACCCCGGCAATGGCCCCCTCAGCGCCGATGAGCGTCGCCATCTCCAAGCCATTTATGACGTGTACTGCCTACCCTATGTGGTTTCTCTGCCAGATTACGAGGCGATCGCCAGAGAATGTGGCTTTGGGGAAATTAAAACTGCCGATTGGTCTGTGGCAGTGGCACCTTTTTGGGATCGGGTGATTGAGTCTGCCTTTGATCCCCAGGTGTTATGGGCGTTGGGGCAAGCCGGGCCAAAAATTATCAATGCTGCCCTCTGCTTACGGTTAATGAAATGGGGCTATGAAAGAGGATTAGTGCGCTTTGGCCTATTAACGGGGACAAAACCTTTAGTTTGAAGTCCACAATTTCTTGGTTAATTATGGAATTCGACTACCTTCATTTATATGTTGACGATTATCCCACCGCGGACCATTGCTATCAACACCAATGGGGCTTCACTTGCTTAAATAAAGTTAATACTGACCAAGGAATTACTGGCATTTACCAACAGGGGCAAATTCTTCTCCTAATTTCGGCACCAGCATCTAGTTTGAGTCAATATAACGACTATCTCCAGAAACATCCCCCCGGCATAGGCGAGGTGGCTTGGCAGGTGGATAACTGGCAAAGTTTTCAGCATCAATTAACAGAACTACAAATAGAAACTAGACCAACTATTCATCCCCTGACTAAAGCAAAAGGATTAACTTTTTTGCTCTGGGGAGATGTAAGCCATAGCATTTATCCTGTTCGTTCTGGGCTAAATCAAAACAAAACGTTGGATGGTGTTGGTTTAACTGCCATTGACCATGTGGTGGTGAATATTGCTGGGGAACAATTTGGCCAAACTTCCCAATGGTATCAACAAATTTTTGGCTGGTCAGTGCAACAGAGTTTTACCATCAATACGCCCCATTCTGGTCTTTACAGCGAAGCCCTGGCCAGTGCCAATGGTAAAGTTCAATTTAACCTCAATTGTCCCACCGACAAAAGTTCCCAAATTCAAACTTTTTTAGCCAATAACCATGGAGCTGGCATTCAACATGTTGCTTTTTCCACTACTAGTATTACGCAAACTATAGCCCATCTGCAGGAAAGAGGCGTAAACTTTTTAAAAATCCCCACTGTTTATTATCAACAGCAACGCAAGGACAACTATTTTAATTATTCAAATTTAGACTGGGATATTTTACAGCGCTTAGAAATTTTGCTGGATGATCAAGATGATACGGGGAAGCGATTGCTGCTGCAAATTTTTAGTCAGCCTTGCTATGGAGTTGGTACTCTGTTTTGGGAAATTATTGAACGTCGCCACCGGGCGGAAGGGTTTGGACAAGGAAATTTTCAAGCTCTCTATGAAGCGGTGGAAGCTTTAGAAAAACAGCTAGAAGTGCCATAATAACTTCGGTTAGATTATCAATAACTTTTGTATGTTACTAAACTATAATTAGCATTATGAATATTGCTAAAACTATTGTTGTCGAGCAAAGAAACTTTTTTCGACAAAATAAAACTAAATCTATGCGAGAGAGGTTGATGGCCCTGACAAAATTGAAAGGGCATATTCAAGCTCAGGAAGAGGAAATTATTACGGCGCTTAAGCAAGATTTTGGCAAGCCGCCCTTTGAAAGCTATGTGAATGAAATTTTAGGGGTAATTAGGGAAATTAATTATTATCAAAAACATCTCAAAGAATGGTCCCGGTCCCGAAGGGTAGGCACGAATCTAATGGTTTTTCCGGCCAGCGCCCAGTTAAGACCAGAACCCCTCGGTGTAGTGCTAATTATTAGCCCCTGGAATTATCCTTTTTATCTTTGTTTAATGCCCTTAATTGGGGCGATCGCCGCTGGAAATTGTGTGGTAATTAAACCATCAGAATATACCCCAGCCACCAGTGCTGTAATTGCACAGTTGATTGAGTCCGTATTTCCTCCGTCCTGGGCAACGGTGTTGGAGGGGGATGAAACCATTAGCCAACAACTGCTACAGGAAAAATTTGACCATATTTTCTTTACCGGCAGTCCTAGGGTAGGTCGGTTAATTATGGCGGCGGCGGCGGACAATCTAACCCCGGTAACATTGGAATTGGGGGGTAAATCTCCCTGTGTGGTGGATAGGGAAATCAACCTCCAGGAAACAGCAAAACGCATTATTTGGGGCAAGCTAGTCAATGCTGGCCAAACCTGTGTGGCACCGGATTATTTATTGGTGGAGCAATCCTGCCTGGAACAACTTTTACCAGCTTTACAACAAGCAATTAAGACACTTTTCGGAGAAAATCCAGCCCATAGCCCTGACTACACTCGCATTGTTAACCAACGACAATGGTCACGACTAGTAAGTCTATTAAGCCATGGCAAAGTATTTACGGGGGGAGAACATAACGAAGGCGATCGCTACATTGCCCCAACTTTAATCATCGATCCAGATTTGAATTCTCCCCTAATGCAAGGGGAAATATTTGGCCCAATTTTGCCAATTTTAACTTATCAGAGTTTATCAGAAGCAATAGATTTTATTAACACCAAACCTAAACCTTTGGCACTTTACTTTTTTAGTAACAATGGGCAAAAACAGGAACAAATTTTGCAATCTACCAGCTCCGGTAGTGTTTGTTTCAATGATATTTTGCTCCATTTAACTGTGGCAGACTTACCCTTTGGTGGGGTAGGAGAAAGCGGTATGGGCCGTTACCATGGTAAAGCTACCTTTGACACATTTAGCAACTATAAAAGTATTTTAAGGCGACCTTTTTGGGGAGAGACCAATTTACGCTATCCTCCCTATGGCAAAAAAATGAATTTAATCAAAAAGTTGTTCTCCTAGAGTAACCCATGGTTGAATTTCCCCAGTTGAGCATTGTCATTCCTGTACTTAATGAAGCAAAAATTGCTGAGCAGTATTTGCGGCAATTTAATCATGATCCGCGGCTGGAAATATTAATTATTGATGGGGGTAGCCGGGATAGCACAGTGGAGTTATGCCAGACCTATGCTGATTGTTTACCTTTGCAAGTTTTGGTTAGCCCCCGACCAGGCAGGGCCTGCCAAATGAATTACGGTGCTAGTTTAGCCCAGGGTGAATGGCTGTTATTTTTACACTTAGATAGCATTTTACCGGGGGATTTTTTTGATCAAATTGCTCAAATTCTCGATCACCCTGAATATATTGCCGGAGCTTTTGGCTTAGCTATTGATCTACCGGGATGGCCCTATCGCTGGCTAGAAAAATTAATCCTTTGGCGCTCTATTTATGCCCAATTCCCCTACGGAGATCAAGGTTTGTTTATCCGACGGCGAGATTTTCAACGGTTGGGAGGGTTTGCTGATTTGCCCATCATGGAAGACTACCAGTTTATGCAAATGCTAGGAAAACAACGGGGAAAAGTGGCGATCGCCAAGGGGAAAGTAACTACCTCCGGACGGCGGTGGCAAAAGCTGGGACTACTGCGGACTACGGCCATTAACCAAGCTGTGGTGGTGGGCTATCATTTGGGCATTACTCCCCCAACTTTGGCTAAGTGGTACCGGGGCACAAAACCGAATCGGGGGAACCGGACAAACTGGGACGGTACTTCTTGTTAGAGTAGGTTGTGGGGCAAAGCTTAGGCTAGTTGAGTAATTCCATTGCTGGTTAGGAAAAGATTTTCCTGACTTTGCTCCATGGCGGCAGTTTCAGGTCACAGGAGGGACACTTGTATGGCATCAACGGATTTCAAAGACTATTACCAAATTTTAGGAGTGGCCAAAACCGCTTCAGAAGCTGAAATCAAAAAACAGTTTCGTAAATTGGCGCTCAAATATCATCCCGATAAGAATCCTGGCGATAAGGCGGCGGAAGAAAAATTTAAGGAAATTAGCGAAGCCTACGAAGTGCTTTCCGATCCGGAGAAACGGCAGAAATATGATCAATTTGGCCGCTATTGGCAACAGGCTGGGGCGACGGGACAACCCGGTGGTAGCTATGGCCCTGGGGTGGGAGTGGATTTTGGCGGCTTTGACTTTAGCCAGTATGGC
The DNA here is from genome assembly GCF_000478825.2 of Synechocystis sp. PCC 6714. Lineage (NCBI taxonomy): Bacteria > Bacillati > Cyanobacteriota > Cyanophyceae > Synechococcales > Merismopediaceae > Synechocystis > Synechocystis sp. PCC 6714. The sequence continues at coordinate 2,146,210 of NZ_CP007542.1, forward strand.
AATTTTGACGAATTTATTAATGAACTGTTGGGACGGTTCAATACCCCCGGTGCTGGCCCCAGGACTTCCTACAGCTATTCCACCGGCGGCCCCGGCTTCAATGATTTTGGTGGCTTTGGTAATGCCCAGGCTTCCGTTGGCGATCGGGAAGCAACCCTACAGTTAACTTTGGCAGAAGCTTTTCGGGGAGTGGAAAAACGTCTCAACTTAGGGGAAGAAATGGTCACCGTGCGGATTCCTGCCGGGGCAAAAAATGGCAGTCGGGTCAGGGTTAAAGGTAAAGGTATGGCTAATGCCTACGGCCAGAGGGGGGATTTGTATCTCAACTTGCAATTAACACCCCATCCCTTTTTCCAATTTGAAGGGGATAATTTGGTCTGTGAATTGGCGATCGCCCCCGATGAAGCGGTGTTGGGGGCCGACATTGATGTGCCCACCCCCGATGGCATGGTGCGAATGAAAGTACCCCCAGGGGTAAAATCCGGTCAATCCCTACGGTTAAAGGGCAAAGGTTGGCCTAGCCCCAAACAGGGCCGGGGCGATCAATTGGTGCGTTTAATCATCACTGCTCCGAAAAATCCGACTGCCCTTGAACGGGAATGCTACGAGAAAATCCGCAGTCAAAGGACAGAAAATCCCCGCCAAGCAGTGGAGAAATACGCTAATTTGTTGGCTTAAAATTCGACAAAATAAACCATGGGTAAAGGTATCACCGGTTTTGATCCTAGTCTTTACTCCTATCTGCAAAATATTAGTGCAGAGGAGTCAGTGCATTTGGCACAATTGCGACGGGAAACGGCCCATTTACCCGGTGCCTCCATGCAAATTACGCCTGAACAGGGCCAATTCCTTGCCTTGCTGATCGGTTTGACCAGGGCCAAACGAGTGCTGGAAATTGGTGTTTTTCGGGGATACAGTACCCTAGCCATGGCATTACAACTTCCCTCCGACGGTCAAATCATTGCCTGTGACCAAGATCCCAACGCCACGGCGATCGCCAAGGAATATTGGCAGAGGGCTGGGGTGGCAGAAAAAATTAGTTTAAGGTTGGGGCCGGCACTGGCAACATTGGAAGAATTAGCCGAGATCAAGCCATTGCCTCAATTTGACCTGATTTTTATTGATGCCGATAAAAGAAACTATCCCCACTACTACGAAGTCAGCTTGAATTTATTACGGCGGGGAGGATTAGTTGTTATTGACAATGTACTCTGGCAAGGAAAAGTGGCGGAAGTTGACCCCCAAGAACCCCAAACTAGAGTTTTGCAACAATTTAACCGTAATCTAGCCCAGGATGAACGGGTAAGGATCAGCGTGATTCCCCTGGGGGATGGTATGACGTTGGCGGTTAAGCGATAGCGATTATCCAAACTCCGAGTAATAAAGTTTAGATCCGCCCCTCAAATCTCCCCACTAAAGCGACCGAAATACCGGGGTCGGGGTATCTTCTTCGATTTTCTATCCAAATTAGGGTCCCTTGTCAAACGTTCCCTTAGAAATGGGGAATGGGGAATATGGATGAGGATAGAACTTAATTCCTGTCCGGAAATGCTGATGGTTGCCGGTTCCAGATTTATGACCCTGGTCTATGCTGACCATTAGCAACATCAATGCAATTTTCCCTCCCTTTCCATGGCTACTACCCTACTTTCCCCCACCCGTTTTGTCCATGGGCTTCGTTTCGATAATCTGCGGGGGGATATTTTCGGTGGCATCACAGCGGCGATCGTGGCCTTACCCTTAGCCCTGGCTTTTGGGGTCGCTTCCGGAGCTGGGCCCATGGCAGGATTGTACGGAGCTATTTGTACAGGATTTTTCGCTGCTCTGTTTGGGGGAACGCCAGCCCAAATTAGTGGCCCAACGGGACCGATGACGGTGGTAATAGCTTCAACTTTTGCCAATTTAACCGCCAGTAATCCAGAAAATAGTTGGGCTATGGCCCTAACGGTGGTGATGTTCGGTGGCATTTTCCAGGTGGTTTTGGGGCTACTCGGTTTGGGTAAATACATTACCTTTATGCCCTACACCGTCATTTCTGGTTTTATGTCCGGCATTGGCGTGATCATCGTGATTTTGCAAATTGCCCCTCTATTGGGACACCAAACAGCCCCGGGTGTGGTGGCTTCCCTGCAAGCAATTCCCACTTATCTCAGTGATGTCAACTTTGCCGCCCTGGGTTTAGGCTTAGTGGCCCTGGCCATCGTCTTTTTTTCCCCACCCCGTATTAACCGGATTTTGCCTGCTCCCCTCATTGCCCTGGTGCTGGGAACGGTAATTTCAGTTATTTTTTTCGGGCATGTACCTTTGCCCCGCATTGGCGAAATTCCTTCCGGTCTGCCCAGTCTCCATTTGCCCTATCTCAGTTGGGGCAGTTTGCAACAAATGTTGCTTTACAGCATCATGCTGGCGGTGTTAGGTTCCCTGGACTCTTTGCTGACTTCCCTAGTGGCAGACAACATTAGTCGTAGTCATCACGATTCGGATCGGGAATTGGTAGGGCAGGGCATTGGCAATTTTATCTCTGGTTTATGTGGTGGTTTACCTGGGGCTGGGGCCACCATGCGGACGGTGATCAATATCAATTCCGGTGGCAGGACTCCGATCGCCGGGATGATTCATGCGTTGATTTTACTCATTATCGTTCTCAAAGCAGGACAGTTAACGGAACCTATTCCCCACGCTGTTTTGGCCGGCATTCTGATCAAAGTGGGCATTGACATTGTCGATTGGAGTTTTCTCAAGCGGGCTCACCAGCTTTCCACCAAGGGAGCAGGGTTAATGTATCTGGTGTTGGGGTTGACGGTGTTTGTGGATTTGATTACTGCAGTGGCGGTGGGGGTGTTTGTCGCGAATTTATTTACTGTGAAAAATTTGACCGATCTTCAACTCGATTCCATTAAAAGCGTGACCCGAGCCGATGGAGAAGACTGGCTTTTGGAAGAAGAACAGCAAATTTTGCGGGAAGCCAATGGGCGCATTTTTATGTTCCATCTCAGTGGCCCCATGAGCTTTGGGGCGGCTAAATCCATTGCCCGTCGGCTAGCCATTGTGGAAAATTACGACGTGCTCATCCTGGACCTAGCCACAGTGCCTCGTCTCGGTATCACTGCCCTGTTGGCGATCGAAACCATGCTCAAGGATGCGTTGGCCAAACAAAGGGAAGTTTTTTTGGTGGGGGCCAAGGGCCAGGTGCAAGCTCGATTGCAACAGTTGCCGGTGTTGGGCCAATTGTCACCCCATCATCGCTTGGAAAGTCGTTTGTTGGCTTTACAAATGGCCGCCGCCTGCATCAATGTTGATTAGGTGCTTAGTGGCCATGGAGCTAGGGATTTATGTTTGGCAAATTTGGCAAATATCGACAGAAAAATCTTGATAACTGGCATTATCGCAATCTGTTTTGGTCAATTGTTTTATTGCTGATTTTCACTTCCTTTGTGCAAACAGCCCTGGAGGGGATTATTACTTCCCTTCTGCTAACGGTTACCATTTTGGTGATGGTAAATAATCTGGCCATTACCCCCCAGTGGAAACATTGTTTGCGGGGGCTGCTGGCGATCGCCCTTGGTTGTGACCTATTGACCTTACTGATCAGTAGTCCGATTATTTCCCAAAAGTTGTTTACCTTGGCGGACATAGTTTATGCCGTTTTTCTCGGTGCAGCCATAGTCACGATCAGTCAACAGTTGAATAAAGCCCACAAAGTCGATCAAAATATCTTGCTTGGCGCGATTAGCGTTTATCTACTGATCGGAATTTTGTGGTTTTTGCTCTATCGCATCGCCTACATCATCTCCCCCAGTAATTTTGATGGCCTACAAAACGATGGCATCAATAATTTTATTTTGCTCTATTTCAGTTTTACGACCCTGACTACTTTGGGCTATGGCGACATAACCCCCACCGACTCCATTGCTATGGGACTCTCCAACATGGAAGCCATTATCGGACAAATGTATTCAGTGATTTTCGTTGCTCGCCTGGTCAGTCTTTACACCACGGATATGAACCAACATCCGCAATCCTCGGACGACAGCCGGGCCGATTGATGGTTTTTTCCAGGCAAAGTATGCGAGAAAACTGATCCCTTGGCACAATAGGGGGAAGAACACCCCAGCAAAATCGCTAATTCCACTCCCCATGGTTGCCCCACCAAATGCCCACTCCGGCGATCACCAAAGCCCATCTGCCCCAGCACCGGAGTCGGAACCGATCCTTTGCCCCCACTGTCGCCGCACTGCTAGCAACGGCATTAAGTGCAAAGGAATTTGCGTGGCAGATAGTGACTATTAGGCCGTTAATTTTTTGAGTCTAGTTGTCTATTGGGCCTGGGAAACTTCAAGTTCTTGCCAACTGGTCACTTTCTGTAAAGCTGGGGTGGACATTTTCATCGGTTGAAGTTCAGGGGGTAGCTTATCCCAGGTTTCATTTTGCTCTAGCACAACTTGATTGCCGCTAGAACCACAATTGCTAATTTTGCCCCAACTTTTTACCCAAAGACTGCCTACAAATTTGCCGTTACCGTTAACGCCAGCTTTGTAGTTAGGAGCAAGAATAAAGCCATTAACTATATCAGATCCATTCAAACAAAGTTCCGGATCCGTGGCAGTACTAATACCATAAATACGAAAATTACTGGGAGTACAGCCAGTGACGCCGGTGCAACTGTGGGCAATGTTGGTTCCCCGGACGATATTGCCGTTTAGATAAATAACTACCTTTTGGCCGGGGGTAATGGTCAAAGTACTGCTTCCACTCAAATTGATGTCACCGTTGACTCTGTAATAGTACACTCCGTCGATGGGGCTGTCGGTAATTACACCAGCGGCGTTCCTTCTCGGCAGAGTCATTGTGCCGTTGATCCCACTGAAAACTTGACCACTGGGGATAGTTGGCTGAGGGGGAACTGCAGGCATAGGAAAAGAAGCCTTATATGCTTTTTTGTCTCCCACTAAAATTGGAGAGTTGGGAGTTTTGTCATTGACAAAGTCCATGTACTGCTGGTTAATCGTGTCGGTGCAGTCATTGAAAACCACGTCAGCATCGTATCTTTGGTTCCCCAGGGAATTATTGGAAAAGGGAGGGGCTGGTTCTGTACCATTGGCCAAACCTTGCTCCTTCATCCACAATCCGGGAATAGTGGGCCCGAGATCTTGGCGTTGGGAAGGATTGCTGGATATGGGAATCTGTACCCGGAGTCTTGTGCCGGAGGTGGTACCAGTGGAAGAAAAACCTTCAATGGTCAAGGTGCCGGTCTGAGGGGTAGTAGATAACACCCCCTGGGTGCCGCCATACTCATAGCTAACTAGCCGATAGGAAAGGTCTGATTGGATTGGTAATGAAGCTTGGGTTACCGTGTTTTTGAACGGCACAAGTTTGCCCTGTAATGCGGTCATTGCCGTGGCAGTATTTCCCGTACAGGTGAATTCTTTTGTCTGTTTGGCCAGTTCCGTTAGGTAGTTGGTAAGGGTAGCGGCCAGGGTGGCGTTAGCTGAAGAGTTAACACTGCCATCATTATTGAGTAGGTTATTCCATTGACTGGAGTTGTACAAAGCCATATAGCGGGCCGCAGGGGAACTAACCATCGTTGCTTTGATTCTCTCAATGCCGGTTTCTGCGGCTTCCCGACTGGAGTTTTTAGCTTTTTGGGCTGTTACCTGATTTTGATCATTCATGCCCTTCATGGCGATCGCCGCCGCGGCTACGGTAATGACCAACCCTGCCATAATCACTAGGGGCAGGGCAAAGCCAGCAGGGCTTTTTTTCGTGCCGACACTGAGAAAATCTAAGATAAAACGAGGTTTCATATCAGTCACCCTTCAATCCCTAGTAAAAGTAAAAATAACCAACGGTGGCAGGGGACTTATGTGGGCCAAAAAACCTTCACTAATTCAGGAAAAGGGTACCCATTGCCTAGCCCCAAACGAACGAATGCAACTACCACTCGATTTCCATTGTAGTTGCCCAGGTTGCGACAACCTGTGACCCAGATCACAATCAGTGGGTGATCCGGGTCATCTCAATGGGCTAATGGGGATGGCGCAATGACGTAAGACCGAATGGGAAGGCTTGCCATCGGATCAATTAGATCAACTCTAAATCAACTCAGCCAACCATTTTGCCGGCCGGGGATGGTGGGGGCAAAAACCTGGAGCCGTTCAAACTGGGCTTCCCGAATTTCATACATCAGACTGATTAAAGCGTCCGCTTGGGGAGAAGCGAGGATTTTTTGTTTAATTTCTTCAAAACCTTCGTCCAGAATATTGTTAGCCTCGTCCAAGTCATCCGCTGCCTGTAGTTGTTGCTCCAGCCCAGCGAACTTAGTTTTTAATATTTGTCCCTCAGTATTAGCGGGAAAAGCGGCCACCATTTCCCCAATGGCCACCTGCAACTGTTTCAGTTCCGCCTGCTCGGCCATGGGACCGGCGATCGCCTGGGTTTGCTCCAAGGCAGGAGGCATGGCATCAATGCTTAGTCCATCGGGTAGGGGAGTCTCCGTGGCGGGCATAAAGAGGGTGAAAGCAGAAACAACAAAGCAACCAACACACATGGGACTAATTCTCCTAACACAATTTGGAAGTATGGGTTAACGAGGATATCTGAAAAGTCCAGGTTTGTCCCTAAATCCCCCGATACGGGAGGAATTAGACTTAGGTTTTCCCCATAATTAGGGGCCAGGGGGGCTTCTCAAATGTCCTCTAGGAAGTTAAAAATTGGTGATTTGGATTAGCTGGGAATCGAAATGTCCCATTTTTTTGGAAACCACCAGACCATCAAAACCTAAATTTGCCCCACCTTAGCAAAAAATATCCTCCACCTTCTAGGGGGCCAGTTTTAGAACTGTTTCTCATAGCGAATGATGAACTGGCTGAAATTGTAGTCGTAGGTGAAACGCATATAACCCTTATCTTCCACCTCATAAATCGCTTCTAGGAAGGGCACCACCCGGAAATCGGTGCTTTTGATTTTGTCGCTGATGGCGGTTTCCACATCATAAACCAAACCTTGGAAAATCATGGGGATAGCTAATTGGGTAATGCCCACTTGCAACAACTGGCTGGAGTTTTTCCCCTGGAGTGCATCCACTAAGACAATGACCTGTTCCCCCAATAGGCGGACAATTTCCCCCTCCGTCCGGGGAGGGCTACTGGTGAGACTCAGGGCTGGATTACTGAAAATTTGCTCATTTTGCACCCCCTGGGCCGCTAAAATTTGTAGACAACGGGAAAGGCGGTCTAGCTGAAATTCATCGAAACTACCCACCCCTGTCAGCGGTCGAAAAGTAACAGTGGGGTCACAAACAGCGCTGTAGCGGGGATTAATATTGGGCAAAATCTGGCTCAAACTGCCGTCAATGGTCAGGCGCACATCAATCCGTTCAATTTGGTTCAGACTATCATCGGGATACTCATTGGTTTCCTGGGAGCGCATGCGGGCCGACTGGGGCAAGTCCGACACAATGGTACGCATGGCGATGTTCAAACTGGGATTAATTAACTCCTCGTCGGAATAAAACGTAATCGTGTTGGGGGCCCGGCGATCGAGCAAAAAACGGGTGTCAAAAAAGCTGACCCTCCCCCGGTCGAGGTTGATGGTGCCATCGGCCCGTAAATCATCGAAGTTGGTCAGGGGACCATTAACTGTTAGCCCACCGCCAAAGTTAAAAACGTAGAGGGGTTCCTGTTCGATATACAAATTATCCAGGGTGATACGCAGATTATTTAACTTGGGTTCCACCATTGGCGATCGCCTCGTGCCCTTGAACCAACCTAGGCTGGTGCGTAACTCCGCAATGCGGCTCGGTTGATTTTCTAAGCTCCGGTCTGGCACAAAAAACCGGCCGTTGGCCAGGGCAACGTCCCCCGTCAAACTGGGGGCAAGGGCAGAGCCCTGTACGGTGACAAACCCGGCTAAATTACCCTGGTAGAGATTGGGAATAGTGATATTAGTGGGCTTAATGCTCACCTGTAGCGGATTTTCCAAACCCGGCTGGGGCTCAAATAGGGGCAACACCCCCGCCACCTCAATGCGGCTCTGATCCAGTTGTCCTGTTAATTGTTCAATGGCGATCGTGGTGTTATCAAAAAGGATTTCCCCGTCTACCTGTACCGGTGTAGGCAGGGCAGCACTTTTAATCTGCGCTCCATTAAGGCTCACCTTGCCCAGGGCCCGGAGATCAGTGATGCCAATGCCATTATTTTGGTCAATTTCCCCTTCCACTTTCAGATCTGCGGCTCCTTCTCCACCAAGCCAAACCAATTGTTCTTGGCTGACTACGTCCAACAACTCCAAGGAATTGGGGGGAATTTTGAATTCAGCCCGGAAGGTGTTGGGGCCTTCCGCCGCTCTAGCTTCCTGGGGATTCCAATAAAAAGGAATATCTGCCCGTAGGTAGAGAGGGGATGTTTCCGATGTCACCAATTGCAATAAATTGTTTTGGTAATCAAATCTGCCTCCCACCTCTTCCGGCACTGAGCGAGCATTGAGGTTAATTTGATCAAGGTTAAATTGTCCTGATAGTGCAGGGCCAGTGGCCGTTAAGGCAATGCTTCCCTGGGCATTAAGGCGGGCCCCAAAGACAGGGGAAATTTCCACAAAGGAGTCCAGGTTATTCAGATTGAAATCTTTGACAGACCATTGCAGTTCGCTTTTTTCTAGGGAGACAATCCCCTCAGCACCGAGGCGGGATTCTCGGATCTGCACAAAGGAGGGCAGAAGGGCCAAGCGACCATCGGCAAATTGAGCGTTGAGTTGAAATTGTTCAATGGGCAAGAAGCGGGTTTGATTCATCACCAAACCAATGGGGGGAACTATGTTGGGGAAAGGAGCCTGGGGATACCAACTCCAATGGTTACCTTGCACTTTTAGTTCTAGGGAAGGATCCCTGAGGGTTCCCCCCAGATCAAGGTTGGCATCGAAATTCCCCTGAATATTTAATTGGGTGGGCACACCTCCCCGTTCGTACTGCTGGGCTAGGGCAATGATGCGTTGGTCAATGACGTAGAGGAGGTTGAGTTGATTTTCCAATGCTCCATCGGAATTACCCAAACTGAGGGGGCCAATGGTGTCAGCGGGGCCTTTGGCCGGGGAGTCCAAACCCGTTAGCCGTAGTAGGGAGCCAACGTCAGAAATATTGGCCGCTGATAACAAAGGGGCAATTTCCCCGTCCTTGACGTTTACCCTAGCTTGGATAGCTTCAGTTTTAAAGTTGAGGGAACCCTGGGCTTGATATAGGCCAATGGGGGTTTTGACTTGGCCTTGTTTAAGTTGCAGAGTTTGATTTTGGTAGTTCAAGGCCGCTGTAACCTGACCGATCGCCGTGGTGCCAAGACTGACGGCATCGATGGCTAAATTGCCTTGGCCATTGCCATTGCGGAGGTTAACCACTAGGTCACCATTAAAGTTGCCGTCCAGTTGTCCAGGAATTTGATACCGTAGGCCGGGCTGGAGGTCCAAGAGGGCGAGGGGAAAATCCTCCACTTCCATGGCCAGACGATCGCCGTTGAGTTTGCCCTGGGCGAGGATTGGTTGCTCCCGGCCATAGGCTTGGCGCAGGTTAAAGCTGGTGGGGAGATAGGGGAATAGGCAATTGCCCCGGCAAGGTTTGAGATTCACCGCTAGGCGATCGGTTTCCCCCTGGAGATCGATCAGAACATTCTTGTTTAACTGGACCGATAGGGGACCCTGCAATTGGGGTTCAAAGCCAAAACCATTGACCGTTAAATTACTGACCGCTAAATTACCAGCTAGTTTTAAATCTCCCAACCCTGTGACATTGCGTCCTGTTAATTGGCCGGTAAATTGACTATTGCCCTCCAGGGCCAAAGCTTGGGGTCGGAATTCCGGTGCCAAAGGTAGTTGAGTTAACAGGGCATTAACGGGCAGTTGGCCAAAACTTAAGCCATTGCGGACATTGAGGTTGACATTGGTCAATGCGAGCCTTTGGTTAAAATTGCCCACACTCACCTTGCCCTGGGCGGAGACGGTTTGCTCTCCACTCCGGAACAAGGCTTGTTGTACTGTGACGGGGATTGTGTCTAAATTTGCCCCATTGGTAAATACATTGCCGAAGTTGCCCGCCAGCCTAACTTCCCCCTCCACCGGCGCGAGGGAAATTCCATCACTGCCGCCGTATTGAGCCAGAACGGGATTGAGATTAATATCTTTCGCGGTGAGTCGACTTTGCCAGGCTAAGTTTTTCAGGGCGCTGACACTGGTCACGGAGCCCCCCGCCACCCGCAGATCCACATTGGCGATCGCCTCTACTCTGCTCAGATCCGGTTCCCTTTGCCACAGATCCGCTAAGTTTGCTCCCAGGGAGATTCGACCCCTTTGCACTTCGGCCGGTACAGGAATTTGCGGCGCTAGGGCGTTGAGGGGAATGGCCCCCACATTGGCGATCGCCGCTAGATTGCCATTGAGCAAAGAACCGTTCACCGCCACGGGGCCATCGGCAACGCTGAGGTTTAACTGTCCTTGGCCTTGGAGACGGTTGAGGTCAAAGTTCCGTAAAGCTTGCCAGCTATTAATGTCCCCCACAAAGGCTTGGGCTTGGATTTCCCCGTTGTTCAATCTGGCCGCCACCGGCAACTCCGGCAAAAAGGCATTGAGAGAAACAGACCCTAGATTGGCATTGGTTTGCACTGTGCCCCCCGTCAGTTGAGCACTGGCCGTAACTTGGCGATCTTCCACTAGGGCCGTGAATTGGGTACGACCCTCTATTTGTCCCAGGGGTAATTGGCCATCCAGCAAAGGAGCTAACGGTAATTGGCTTTGGGCGGTGAGTTGGCTTAGGGCCACCGGAGCGGCTAAAGCAGGTAAGTAATTATTAACGGCCACATTGCGGGCTTCCACCTCGGCCTGGATTTGGCCCCCTTGGAGGTTGGCATTGATGGTGGCGGTTTGTTGGTTACTGGTTAATTGCAGTTCGGCATTGCCCTGCCAACGGTTGGGGTTAAAAGTGAAAATTTCCCCACTTACATTGCCTTGGCCCTGGCGGAGGGTGAGGGGTTGGGCCGCCAGTCGGGGTAGACAAAAATTGCTCTTTTCCAAGCCACAGAGGGTTTGCAGAAAGGGTTGCAGGGGAAACTGGGTTGTGTTCCAGCGGGCCTGCCAACGATCCTGGGCAAAATTGGCCTGGCCCTCCACGTTGAAAGAGCCTTCGTTGGTGTTTATCTCCGCTCCAGTTAAGGTCAATTGGGGGCCGACTAAATTAGCTTGGCCGCGACTGCCCACATTCAAACGACCCTGGCGATCGCCTTTGATGGTTTGCCATTGCACATTGAACCGGGGATTGCCTAAAGTGCCCCCCGCCTGGCCCGAAAAACCCAGGTTGCCAATTTCCACCTGTTGCAAATTCAGGTCATAGGTATTTAATAAAGCCATGGTGGTGATCGCCCCGGAGACTTGCCCGGCAACGGGAATGGTTTGCCACTGCCATTGGTCTGCTTCTGGGGTTAATAATTGGCGCAGTTTCCATGGGGCCTGCACCCGGGCTTGGATTTGTCCTCCGCTGGTGGGTTGAACACTGACATTGGCTAAAGCAATTTGATCTAGATCAGCCTGGAAATTAATCCCCAGACGCTCCAAAGGAACTCGGTCCACGGTTAACGCAGCCACACTGGTTAGCTGGCCCTGGATGCGAGGGCTGGTGAGGGTACCTTGCAATTGTCCCTGGGCCTGCACTGTTCCTGTGATGGTTAAAGGTAGGGGCACCGCAATGGTATCTAGGAAAGCGGCGGCGTCAATGGCCTTAGTGGTGAATTGCAGATCGTAGCCCGATCGCCAATCAATGGTGCCCTGGAGAGCGGCATTGAGGGGGCCGAGGTTGATCAAACCCTGGTTAATTTGCAACTTTTGCCCGGTAAACCCTAGGTCTAAACCCACTTGCAAAGGAGCTTTAACCTTATCAATGCGGGCTTGCAGTTGCTTCAACTCGACATTGCCAAGAGTTTGTAACGCTGACCACTGTCGCCAACCGGGTAAACTGCCCTGTACCTGGCCGGAAATTTCTCCGGTTTCCAAGGCCACTGGTAAAGGAGGTAATAGGCCAGCTAAAGCTGGTAAATCGAGGCGATTAATAGTGACATTGGTTTGACTTTTCCCCGTGTTGAGCACCGTTTGGCCCTGGGCCTCGAGGTCACTGCCCAACGATTGCACCCCCAAGTCATAGCTAACGGTTTGGCGATCGCCTTGGCGTTGGTATTGATAACCCCCTTGGCCGGCCACCTTAACTTGTACTGGTTGTTGCAATCCTTGGGGTAACAGTTGCAATTGGGCATTTTCCAAATTAACCGCCACTGTCAGGTCCAGAGGCAGGGAAAAGGATTTGTCCCCCTCCGGTAACTTAATCGTGGTCCATGACCCCGTAGGTTGTTGTTCTAGGGTGACCTGGGGATTAACGATGGTGGTACTAACTTCCACCGGTTGTCCCACCAGGAAAGGAAGGGGATTGACATCTATCTCAATGGCTTCAATGGCGATCGCCGTGGCATCATCAACTGTCCGGGGTAGGGAAGAAGCCCCCAGCCGTACCCCCAGTAAGCGAAAATCTTCCACCGGGCCAATGTCCACCGGCCGCCCCAACAACCTGGATAATTCCGACTCTAAAAATGGGGATGCTTCTCGATAGGCCAAGTGTTGCCCCCCTAGATAGAGGCCTGTACCCGCCACCGTCAACCCCCCCAGGGTAATCAAGGTACTGGGTCTAGTTAGCCAACGTTTCAATTTGGCGATCGCCCCCGCACTGTTAGGGGAAGGATTGTTAGTCATGGGCACTTGGCAAAATCAACTCAGTTCATAACTCACTGACCATGGGGTCTAAACGGCCTAGACCGTGACCCGGGATGGTTAGTTTCTGCCCCAGCAGAGAACGGAAAAAGTTAGCCAGTGGTTCAGTTAACTAGAGTTCAACTAAAGTTTAAAGCTGTTCATGGAAGTAGCGCTGGTAAAGGGGGCAACTGGCACTACATTGATCGCCACCGAGGGTCACCAGGCCCATGCTTTCCAAACGGTAGGCGATGGGGGGGTCTAACTGCACCGGATTTTCACTGTTCACCACCTGCTTCATGCTAGCCGCTAAATCCGGAACCCCCGTCAGCAAGCCCCACAGACGACGGAGATGGTTACTATAAATACCGCTCTGGGTCACTGCGTTGGCCAAAATTGCCCCCAGGTCAACGCTGGTTTTTTGCACCGCATCCAACGCCAAACGAATTAAATACGGGTGGCCGCCCACCAATTTGCCGAGGGTTAATAATTGTTCTTCGTCGACTTGACTGTCATCAAAACCATAGGCTGCTTTGAGCTGTAAAATTTGCTCTTTAGTAAAGCCGGTTAATTTCCATTGGCGACCTACATTAAAAGGGGATTGGTTGGCATCTAGCTTCACATAAGCTTCGGTGGAATTGGCAATAATTAAACGCAGCTTTTGCCACTGGGATAAGTTATTACTTTCTTCGTGCCAATAGCGCAGCATCGGTAGAAAATCCTGGGCAATAACTGGAAATTCAAATAGACGGTCTAGGTTGTCAATGGCCAGCACCAAAGCTCGTTCTGTTTGACTAAGTAAATAATCCTGTACGTAGGTTTTGCAACTAACTAAACTACCAAATAATTCTTCATCCCAATAGTCATCCAAATTAGGTTTAATGCCCAATTCCCTACTCAAGTTGGCACAGAACCAGCGCAGAAATTTATCTAAACTACTAAACATGGCCGTTTCGGCCGTGTGTAGATTGAGATAAACATGGCGATCGCCTGTTGCTTCTACCTCTGCCAGCAAAAATTGTAGGAGGGAAGTTTTGCCCATTTTCTCAGGGGCTTTAATCCGCAATAATGCTCCACCCCGGGTAATTTCCTCCAGGCATTGTTGTTCTGTGGGCAAGCGCAAAATATAGATGGAGTTATCCCCGAAACCATTGCCACGGCCGACGGCCAAAGCTGGGGCAAGGCTATTGACCCCAAGGGAAAATTGTTCGCTTTGCCATTGGGGATACTTGACTTCTTTAAACCAATCTCTGAGTAGTTGAAATTTACCTGGGCCACGACTACTAGCGTCCAATTCCGGGCAACCATTGGGTTTATCGTTGGCAAAAGCCCCATAAATTTGGGTCATTTGTTTTTTGTAGGTTTCATGGCTGGCGGCCTCAGCAATCTCCCATACTTCCAGGTCGGACTTGCGCCAATGTTCGTAGGCAAAGCGGGCCAAAAACACCTCTTTTAGCTTGCCTCGCAGATTGTAGTCGTGGGTAATGTCCAGTAAAAATTGGTTCCAACCAGTTGGTTTCATCGACAAATATGGTCTCGGTAATTAGGGGCCGGGCTTTCGCTCAAGCCATTTAATGGTAGCGCTGAAAACTGCTATGATACCACTGACTAATTAAGAATATTTTAGTACAAAAGAGGAGTTAAACCCATGGCTAAAAGTGGACGGCAAGGGGCCGGTGGATTCTGGCGGGACTTCAAAGATTTTATCCTGCGGGGCAATGTAGTAGATCTGGCCGTAGCCGTAGTAATTGGTGGAGCTTTTACCAACATTGTCAATGCTTTTGTGGCCTGGTTAATGGGGGTTTTACTGCAACCAGTACTGGAACGAGCCGGTGTGAATCAACTCCAGGATTTGCCCTTGGGTTTAGGAGAATTCGTCATTGCAGTGGTTAACTTTTTAATCGTTGCTTTTGTCATTTTCCTGATTATTAAAGCCATCGAAAAAATGCAGCGCAAAAAAGCAGTGGAAGAAGAAATTGTGGCGGAAGCAGAACCGGATCCCGTGGTGGAAGCCCAAACCAATTTAACTGACTCCATTAATCGTTTAATTGCTACTTTAGAAAGTCAGCAATCGTCACCTCAATGATCGCTTAACCAACCGATCGCCCGGCGGATCCACACCTCGGGATCTTCGCTCTGGGCCACATCAGGCCACTGACTAACCATGGCGATCGCCTGCTGGATTTCCGTTTGGGTGTAACCTAGGGCCAGCAGGGTCATTTCCAGGTCATCCAATAGTGCCGTTTGGGGTCTTTGCTGATTTATCTCACTGTCCTCCATCTGTAACTTGTGCCATTGGGATAACTTCGTTTTTAGTTCCAGGGCTAACCTTTCCGCTCCCTTTTTACCGACCCCCGGCGTTTGGCACAATTGTTTAATATTGGCCGTTACTACCGCCTGCACTAAGCCCTCAAAGCCCAACGTTTCAATTAAGGCGATCGCCAACTGGGCGCCAATGCCGGTTACCCCCATTAGTTGTCCAAATAAATCCCTTTCCGCCAGGCGAGCAAAACCAAATAAAGCAAGTTGATCCTGACGCACTAAGAGGTAAGTAAAAATCTGTTGCGGTTCCGGTGGGAGCGGGGTCCATTGTTGCGCTAAAGAATGGGGCACTTGCAACTCATAACCCACCCCATTAACGGAGAGAATTAAAAACCAACGGTTCTGGATATTTTTGGTAACGGCAACAACCTGGCCCTGGAGAAATTGGATCATCCTAGTTCAGAGTTAAATCAGTTAGTTCAGAGTCAAATCAACTGGGCTGTGGCTTGCATGGCAATGGCGATCGCCGCACCGAGGAAAGTGTTAATGCCGTTAACTACTTCATTGGTCAGCCAAGGCCATTTATTTTGCAAAGTTGCGCCAATTACGCTCTCCAGATTGGTGGCAATGAAAGCGGCCAGGGTGGAAAAAATTATTCCCCCGACGGAAATTAGACCCACGCCGTACCCCAAAATTGCCAGGGCCAACCCCGCCATAAACCCCGCCATCGTTCCTTCCAAACTCACGGCCCCCTCCGTTCCCCTGGGAACCGGTTGCAGAGTGGTGATTAAAAAGGTGCTTTTACCGTAGGCCTTGCCCACTTCGCTGGCGGTGGTGTCCGATAGCTTAGTGCTAAAGCTAGCCACGTAACCCAACGCTAACCAGGGTTGCCCCGCTTCCGGCCCAAAGGCGATCGCCAGGGCACAGAGGGCAGCGATTAAGGCAGAACCCCAAACATTTTCTGGACCCCGTTGGCCGGATCTTTTTTCGGCAATGCCCGCGGCTTCTTTTTCCTTTTGACCAATGCGGGTAACGGCGGAACCCACGAAAAAGTAGGCTAAAACCACCAAGTAGCCCCGCCAGCCTAGGGCCGCCCAAATGATTACCCCCAGTCCCCAGGCATGGCCGTAACCAGCGGCAGTTAAAAGCTTCTTCGGGGCGATCGCCGCTAAAGCTAGCAAAAAACTGTTGAGAATAACAGCGCTAAGCCAGGGAAAAGTCAGACTTTGCCGCCAAATTTCACTGAGCAGGGAATCATCCATAGAAATAAGCCGAAAAACGTCCATGGTACCAAGGGCAAAAGTCAAGGAAATTAGACGGCGATCGCCAGAAAAAGGGGCTAAATTTTTTCCGGGGGCCGGGCCCTAGGGCAGAATAAAGATTGAACTGTGCCAAAACAGTCTGACGCAAATGAGATTTATCGGATTTTAGCCAAACACCATGAGTGCATTGAACCATCAAATTATCGTTGTTGGGGGAGGAGCGGCCGGCATCACCGTGGCGGCCCAATTATTAAAACAGCAACCTAAACTCGACCTGGCGATCGTAGAACCCTGCGATAAACACTATTACCAACCCGCCTGGACCCTAGTGGGGGGCGGAACCTTCGCCATGGAAGACACCATCAAACCGGAGCAGGATTGCATTCCCAGCGGCGCTAAATGGATCAAAGCCAGCGTGGCCAGTTTCGACCCGGAAAATAATTGTCTCACCCTCCAGGACGGCCGCAGTCTCAGCTACGAATATCTGGTGGTTTGTCCCGGCATTCAAATTAATTGGCATCTGATTCCCGGGCTGCAGGAATCCCTTGGTAAAAATAGTGTTACAAGCAACTACGATCGCCGTTATGCCCCCTACACCTGGGAACTGTTGCAAAACTTTAAAGGCGGCAATGCCCTGTTCACTTTTCCGGCCACCCCGATTAAATGTGCCGGTGCACCCCAAAAAATAATGTATTTGGCCGATGAAACCTTCCGCAAAAATGGCGTGCGGGAAAAAACCAATATTACCTACGGGGTAGCGGTGGGAAAAATCTTCGGCATTCCCGGCTACTGCGAATCCTTGGAAAAGGTGGCGGCCAAGAAGAATATTGATGTGCGCTATCACCATAATTTGAAAGCCATTAACCCCGATGCAAAGGAAGCTACCTTCACCGTAAACGGCGAAACGGAAGTTACCATCCCCTACGACATAATTCATGTGGCGCCCCCGATGTCAGCCCCTGATTTCATTAAAAACAGCCCCTTAGCGGCGGAAAACGGCGGTTGGGTTGATGTGGACAAATTCACCCTGCAACATAATCGCTACGGCAACGTATTTAGCTTGGGCGATGCTTCTTCCCTGCCCACTTCCCGGACAGCGGCGGCGGTGCGGAAACAGGCTCCCGTGGTGGCGACCAATCTTTTGGCACTGTTGAACAATAAAAAACCAGCGGAACAATACGGCGGTTACACCTGCTGTCCCTTGGTCACCGGCTACGGCAAAACCATCATGGCGGAGTTTGACTATGATGGTCAGCCCAAATCCAGTTTCCCCTTTGACCCTACCCAGGAGCGATGGAGTATGTGGCTAGTGAAACGCTACGTCTTGCCCTGGCTGTACTGGAACCGGATGTTGAAGGGGGAAGCCTTTGAACCGGACAAATGGAAGCCCCTTTTGGGTAAATCCTAAGCCCAGTGGATGGGTTGCTAGGGAGGGTTTTGGCTAAAATTCTCCCTTGTGAAGACATCTAGACAAATTAGCCATCAAATTCTGGCGGTAGGTGCTATGATCAGCCAGTGAGATTAAGGATCGGTAGACGCACTTGTTATGAGTGTTAGTGCATTGTTTATGGTTACGCTTAGCAGGCTTCTCTCCGAAACCCACTCTCTTTCTTTTCTCTGGTTTTGGAGCTAATTTATGTCCATTTATGTCGGGAACCTTTCTTATCAAGCCACCGAAGATGACGTTTTAACTGTCTTCTCCGAGTATGGCACTGTTAAGCGGGTTCAACTCCCCACTGATCGGGAAACTGGTCGTATGCGGGGTTTTGGTTTCGTTGAAATGTCTTCCGAAACGGAAGAAGCGGCCGCCATTGAAGCTCTGGATGGAGCCGAATGGATGGGGCGGGATCTCAAAGTTAATAAAGCAAGACCGAGAACCCCTCGTTAAGTTTTTGCCTAATTACTTCAATTATAAAGATTTCAGTCGTTGTGAAGGGGAAGGTGCTTGAGTCATCTTTCCTTTTTTGCTAGGCAAGCTTACTGATAGACTGGGGGAGGTAAATCTGGCTCTTTCCCTATGTCGCTTATTCGTGCGCTGCACCAAAAATTAATAGATCAAGAAATTTCTGCTGTTGCCGTTGCCCAGGCCAGTTTGACAAGAATCGAAGCACTGGAAGGCAAGTTAAAAAGTTTTTTGCAGGTGACGGGTCCCCAGGCGATCGCCCAGGCAGAAAGGGTGGATGCCCAGATTGCAGCGGGGGAACCCATTAACTTACTGGCGGGCATTCCCATTGGCATTAAAGATAATCTTTGCACCAAGGGCATTGTTACCACCTGTGCTTCCCAAATTTTGCAGGGTTTTGTGCCTCCCTACGAGTCCAGTGTGACGGCAAAGTTACAGAATGTTGGGGCAGTAATGGTGGGCAAAACCAACCTGGATGAGTTTGCCATGGGCAGTTCCACGGAAAATTCCGGTTACCAGGTCACTGCTAACCCTTGGGATCTAACCAGGGTGCCGGGGGGATCTTCCGGTGGCTCCGCCGCCGCCGTGGCCGCCGATGAATGTTTGATTGCTTTGGGTTCTGACACTGGGGGCTCCATCCGTCAGCCCGCTTCCCTCTGTGGCGTAGTGGGCATGAAACCCACCTATGGCCTGGTTTCCCGTTTCGGCTTAGTGGCCTATGCTTCCTCTTTGGATCAAATTGGTCCCTTTGCCCGCCGGGTGGAGGATGCGGCCATTCTGCTCCAGGCGATCGCCGGCTACGACAGTAAGGATTCCACCAGTTTAAATGTGCCTATCCCTGATTACACCCAAGCCCTCAAGCCAGACTTAAAGGGGGTGAAAGTGGGGGTGATTATGGATGCCTTTGGGGAAGGATTAGATGATACGGTCAATGAAGCAGTGCAAACGGCGATCGCCAAACTGAAGGAATTGGGGGCCACCATTGAGGAAATCCATTGTCCCCGGTTCCGTTCCGGCATTGCGGCCTATTACGTCATTGCCCCTTCCGAAGCATCGGCTAATCTGGCCCGTTACGACGCAGTGCGCTACGGCCTGCGGACAGAGGCGGATAATTTGATGGAAATGTACACTCAGACCAGAGCTAAGGGTTTTGGTGCGGAGGTCAAACGGCGCATTATGCTGGGCACCTATGCTCTCTCCGCCGGTTATTACGATGCCTATTACCTCAAGGCCCAAAAGGTAAGAACCCTGATTAAACAGGATTTCGATCAAGCCTTCACCAAAGTAGATGTGCTGGTTTGCCCCACCGCCCCCACTACGGCCTTCAAAGCTGGGGAAAAAACCGACGATCCCCTCAGCATGTACCTATCCGATTTAATGACCATTCCCGTTAACTTAGCTGGTTTACCGGCCATGAGTGTGCCCTGCGGCTTTGACGACAATAATTTGCCCATTGGGCTCCAGTTGGTGGGTAATGCACTGGGAGAAGAAATGCTGTTCCGGGTGGGCTATGCCTATGAACAAGCCACCACATGGCACGATCGCCAACCGGATTTATCGGCCTAGTATTTTATTGTTCAGCTGCTTTTCCGCAGGTCTAGCAATATTTTGAAATTGAAGCTGCAATCAAAACGGCAACGGCGATCGCCAAGGAAAATAATTTTCTTTCTCTCGGCGTTCCTGCTCCTTGGGCCTTTTTTCTGCGGTGGTAGTCCCGCCCAGGAGCTAACCGTTCCTCTCACTGACCTGTGTCCCGAACCCATCACCGAAAGAATGACTCCCCACGTGGTGAAAGCCGGGGAAACCATTGACAGCATCGCCGGCCAATATCAACTGGTGCCTGCCACCCTCATCAGTGTTAACAGTCAGTTGTCCAGTGGCCAAGTTACCCCAGGGCAGACGATTTTGATTCCCCCTTTCAACGGTCGTTTTGTCTCCGTACCAGCGGGGGCCACTTGGCGGGATTTGGCCTCTGCCTATGGTTTGCGGGCAGATATTTTATTTGAAATCAACGGTTGCACAGAAAAACCCAGTCGTGCCTTTATCCCTGGCATCAGTTGGAGTGCCAATGCCCCTAGCAATGTGGATAACTACACGGGCTTGGCCCAATGGCCTATCCAACCGACTCCCAAAATTGGCTTAGATTACGGTTGGCAAAATCAAGCTGCAGGGCAAGATGCCTTTTTTCACAGTGGGGTGGATCTGTTGGCACCTCTGGATACCCCTGTTACGGCCGCCGCGGCTGGGGAGGTAATTTTGGTCAGTCAAGAAGGAGCCTATGGTTTTCTAGTGGTCATTGACCATGGTAATGGCCGCCAAACCCGCTATGCTCATCTGGCTCGATTTGCGGTAGGTCCTGGGGAAAGGGTGACCCCTGGTACTGTGATTGGCTACGTGGGCAGCACTGGCCGACCGGATATGGCCGAATCCCATCTCCATTTTGAAGTGCGGGTTCAGTCCCCCGTGGGTTGGGCCGCCCAGGATCCCAAATTGCATTTACCCCGTAATTAAAAAATCTTTCTCCCCCTTAAGCCCGGGACCAAGGCTTTTCAGCGCCGTACTTTTTGGTAAACTAGCAACGCTGTTACCTTTAGCGGTTTTGCCATGGAACTGGAACATCCCGACGATCTCTATTATTTGGATTCCCACGAGTATGTCCGCTTTGATGGGGAAACGGCCACCGTTGGCCTGAGTGCCTTTGCGGTGGATGAGTTGGGGGATATTGTCTTTGTGGAGTTACCCGAAGAAGGGGACAAAGTGGAATTTGAGCAGGCCATGGGGGCGGTGGAATCGGTTAAAGCCGCATCGGATTTATATTCCCCCGTTACGGGCACTGTGATCGAAAAAAACACAGCCTTGGAAGATCAGCCGGAATTGCTCAATCAAGACCCCTACGGCGAAGAAGGTTGGTTAATTAAAGTGCGGCTGGATGATGTGGAAGATGCCCAAGAAGGATTACTAACTGCTGGGGATTACCGGGCAACATTGGAAACGGGGGATTAGAGCATCTACCATTTTTTTTGGGCGATCGCCATTTAGCCATGGCTTGGCCGGGGTTTGACCCGGGTAGGAAATACGTATTTTGAGCAACAGGGCAGGAAATCATTATGCAATCCGTTGATTACACCACCCTGATGGCCATTTGTGCTGAACTCCAGCCCCATTGGTTGCCCGCCCGCATCGAACAAGTTTACCAGCACGATCGCCATGGTTTATCCTTAGCCCTACGTACGTTGGAAAACCGGGGTTGGTTGACCCTCGCCTGGCATCCCCAGGGAGCAAGGATTTGTTTAGATACTCCCCCGCCCCAGGAACCGGACACGTTTACTTTTAGCGATCAACTGCGGCATCAGCTCAAGGGTCTAGCGTTGATTTCCTTAGAACCCCTGCAACCCTGGGAACGGGTCATTGACCTGGCGATCGCCAAACGGCCGGGGGATGAACCTCTATACCATCTTTTTTTGGAGGTGATGGGCAAATATAGCAATCTGATTTTGACCGATGCCCAAGAGCAAATTATTACTGTAGCTCACCAAGTTAACGCCCAACAATCTCGGGTTAGAACAGTGCAAACGGGACAACCCTATCAACCTCCACCGGCCTTATTGGCCACGCCCCCCTCGTTGACGGAAAGTTTTAGTAATTGGCAGGAACGGGTACAGTTAATTCCGGGTTTGTTAAGTAAACAATTGCTCAAAAGTTACCGGGGAGTCAGTCCCATGGTGGTACGAAGCTTATTAAATCAAGCGGGTCTTGATTCCCAGATTAATAACCAAAATTTAACCGGCGAGCAATGGCAAAGTCTTTTTACTGCTTGGCAAAATTGGCTACAAAGACTGGAAAAATCAGATTTTCAAGGGAAAAAAATATCCTCTGGTTACACGGTATTGGGAAAAAATTCTGTTGTTAACGAAGTCAAAAAAATTGATGCAGTTCCACCGCAGCAAACTGCCGATACATTACCCATTAATCAACTTATCAGTGAATATTACCGAACAGAGTTGGGAAGAGAAGATTTCCAACAATTGCGCCATCAAATTCAACAAAAATTGGCTAACTTAATTGCTAAACTACAACAAAAAGCTGACACTTTTAAACAACGGTTAGCGGCGGCGGCCAATGCCCAACAATATCAACAGCAGGCGGATTTGTTGATGGCTTACCTCCACCAAGGGCAACCGGGTTTAAACTCCATCACTTTGCCGGATTTTACCGATCAATCCCCCGTCACCATTCCTCTGCAACCGGATAAAACCCTGATCCAAAATGCCCAGCGCCTTTATAAACAACAACAAAAACTGAACCGGGCTGAAGCGGCGATTCTACCCTTATTAGCGGCAGTTAAGCAGGAGTTAGCCTACCTGACCCAGGTGGAAACTAGTGTGCAGGCTCTAACGAAATTTGATAATCTCACCGACTGGCAAACGTTAACGGAAATCCGGGATGAGTTGGCGGAACAAAACTATTTGACCCTGGGCCATAGCCGTCCCCGCCGTAAGGAAACGGAGACTTTTCAGCCCCAACAGGTGTTAACCCCCTCTGGTTTTCCGGTCTGGATTGGTCGCAACAATCGTCAAAATGATTACCTTACCTTTCGGGTTGCCACCGAGTATGACCTGTGGTTCCACGCCCAGGAAATTGCCGGTAGTCATGTTCTACTGCGGTTACCCCCAGGGGCGATCGCCGAAGACCGGGATCTGCAATCAGCGGCGGACTGGGCGGCCTATTACAGCCGGGGACGGGGGGAGGAACAGGTACCCGTGGTTTATACCGAGCCTAAATATGTGTTTAAACCCAAGGGCAGTAAGCCGGGCATGGTGATTTATCAACAGGAAACCGTTATTTGGGGTAAACCGGGAGCCATTAATTTGGAATTGGCTAAAAGTTAACAATTATAGTCATTTCAAATAATTGCGAGACTGCTTAAGTCTTTATTGACAAGCTTTTCGGTGAATTTGAATGTCTCAGTCTTACTAAAAATGACTATACTAATTTGCTTAATTGCTTAACCAAGACGGTTGCGGTAATCTTCATAGCCAAAAGTTCGCCACAGCTCAAACTCCCCCGATCGCCGCAGGCAACCAATGGCGGGATGGTGTACCCCATTAAAGGTGGTGGTTTTGACCATGGTGTAGTGCATCATATCTTCAAAAATTAGGCGATCGCCTACCTGCAGAGGCTGATCAAAGGCATAATCCCCGAGAAAATCCCCTGCTAGACAACTGGAACCCCCCAGACGATAAACTTTGTCTCCCTTTTTAGGAATCCTAGCTCCCCTTACTTCTGGCCGATAGGGCATTTCCAAGCAGTCTGGCATATGGGCAGTGAAGGAAACATCCAGCATGGCGTGGGTAAATTCCGGCGTGGCAATTAAATCCTCCACTGTACTAATTAAAAACCCTGTCTGCCAGGCGATCGCCGACCCCGGCTCCATAATCAACCGCAGATGGGGATGGCGTTGGTGGAATTCCCTAATTACTTCAATGGCATAGTCCACGTCATAGCCTTGGCTGGTCATTAAATGTCCGCCGCCTAGGTTTAACCATTCAATTTGGGGTAAATATTGACCAAATAATTTTTCAATTTGGGCCAAGGTTTTTGCAAGCGCTAAATGATCGCTTTCACAGAGATTATGGGAGAGAAAACCGCTAATACCTGCTGGCAGACTCCCCGCTAACATTGCCCCCTGAACCCCCAATCGAGAACCGGGCACGCAGGGATTGTAAAGATCCGTTTGCACTGGCGAATATTCCGGATTAATTCGTAAACCCGCCTTTGCTTTTGTCCCTTGGAGTAAATCTCCATATCTCTGCCACTGGCCCAGGGAATTAAAGGTTATGTGGCTAGCCAAGGGAATGATGGCTGGCAAATCATCAGGGCGATAGGTGGGGGCATAAACGTGCACTTCCTTGCCAAATTCCTCCGCCGCCAGCCGTGCTTCCCATAGGGAACTAGCGGAGGCTCCAGCCAGACCGGATCGCAACCAAGGAAAACAGTGAAAGAGGGCAAAACCTTTGAGGGCCAACATCACTTCGATGGGAGCGGACCTTTGCAGACGCTCAAAAACCTCTAAGTTACGTTGCAACAATTCCTCTTCCAGCACAAAACAGGGGGAAGGTAGGCTAGATAAAACCGGCTTTTGGACGATACTCACCTTGAAACTGCTCACTCCAGCTAGAACAAAGAAAAAAGACTACTGTTAAAACAGTAGCCCAATCAAGTCTTGAGATTAACGGAGGTTGCCGGAGCTATGGGTTCACAATGCTCTGGGCGAAAAAACCTGAAAAAAGTTAAATATAGTTAAATATTTAGAGAATGCCGAAGAAGTGGAGCACACCTTGACCAGAAACAAGCTCAAGGATCAAAGCGGAAGAAAAGCCGATCATAGCCAAGCGGCCATTCCAGTTTTCGGCGAAAGCGGTGAATCCAAATTTAGAGTTTTCGTTGTTCATGGTTAAGAATGTTGTTACGAGCTGGGAGGGTTGTCTATGTAAATAAATGTAACAGAGTATTGCGTGAATAGCAAGTCTGTGGTGAAAAAGCCGACGGAAGGATGATGTTAGGCTCGAACAGGAGTTACATATCCCTGGGGGAATGAAGTGATGTTGTCTACAATCCTGGCGATCGCCCTATTGCTGGGGCTGTTCTGGTGGGCTAGACATAGGGCAGGTCGAAAAATTTCCTGGAGCAGAGGACGACGGCGATCATCGGGGTTTCAACAGGCCATTGACAATTCCCGTTCAACATCCACTAGGGTTCCCGGTAGATTGCGGCGAGATCTAATCCGCATTGCCGGTAATGCCCAAATAGCGGAGAGGTTAGTGCGAAATCTGCGGGCCAAGCATCCCGATCGCCCGGAGAACTGGTATTGGGAAAAGGCAATTTTTGATCTGGAACGCGATCGCCATTATTAGTTCGATTGGGAGAGTTTTCCTCCCCCTCCCAGCGGCCCCCCTATTAGTTTGCCTGGGGTTTAGGGCCATGGGAACAACCAACTTGCCTATTTTTTGACCGATTCTAGGACTTTGAGAACCTGAATTTTTTGTTGGGGGGACAAATTGAGAGTTGGCAAAATAGCTTTAACTTCTTGGCCCTGGGCCAAACCAGCTTCGAGTTTACCTTTCTGTTGCTCATCAAGAATCGCACCCAATTTTTCGAGCACTTCTAGTTTTTCAGGGCTAATTTGCGGAGCCGCAGTGCCGGTCATGGTTTGGGCAAATGCTCCATAAAAGGGAGTAAAGGTGGTTAATGCTAAGGATAACCCTAGAATTAGGGATTTTAAAATTAATTTCATCGGCAATACCATTAATTTTTCAAATTTTGAGGAATTTACTGTCAATTATAGCCCCAGCCAATAGAACTGATTGCTAGTCTTTAAGGTAGCCTCAGTAAATCCCAAACAAAGCAAGGAAAATAAGCCATGTAATGATACCCATGGCCGTAACCCAACTTCCATTAGTCAGCCATGATTGAACTGTCATCCCCCGGGACCCCTTTGGCCAAGTTCTTGATTAAGCTCTGGAAAGGGGCCCGCCCGCTCCGTTGCCCTTACCCTATGCTTGGTATGGTGGAAACCGCGAATTTTTACTATTTTCCCAACCTAGGCTGAATTAGATATTATTTGCCCTAACTTTTTATTTTTGACTATGGCCGTTGGCACCTTCAAACAAAGTAGATTTCAAATTCCTTTGCCCCGCCTTTCCGTCATGGATCGGTACCTGTTTGTGGAACTGTTCCTGCCCTTCATTTTTGGCATGGGCATGTTCACGTCCCTGGCCCTATCCATTGGCACCCTATTTGACCTGGTGCGACGGGTGACGGAATCGGGACTTCCCATGGACATTGCGGTGAAGATTCTCTTCTTAAAGATGCCGGAGTTTGTCGTGCTGGCATTTCCCATGTCCATGCTGTTGGCAAGTTTGATGGCCTATAGCCGTTTGTCCAGTGACAGTGAATTGATTGCCCTGCGTAGCATTGGGGTGAGCATTTATCGTCTGGTGGTGCCGGCCTTACTGTTTGGCATGATAGTTACGGGCATTGCCTTTATTTTTAACGACCGCATTACTCCGGCGGCGAGCTACGAAGCTTTGGCCACGTTGGATCGGGCTGTGAACGAAGACCGCCCCCCCCGCCAGGAACAAAATATTATTTATCCGGAATATGGCCCAGTGCGCCAGCCAGATGGCAATGAAAAGACTATTTTGAAGCGATTGTTCTATGCTGAAGAGTTCAACGGCAGTGATATGACGGGGCTAACCATCCTCGACCGTACCCAGAGCGGAGTTAATCAAGTGCTGACAGCGGAGCGGGCCAGTTGGAATATTTCTGAAAATACTTGGGATTTTTACGATGGCACAGTGTACCTCATTGCCCCCGATGGCTCTTACCGCAATATTGTCCGTTTCCGTCACCAACAATTGGCTTTGCCCCGGGCTCCCCTAGATTTAGCTAGTCAGGAACGCAAGGACGGAGAAATGACCATTGCCCAGTCCCGCCGCTACCTGGAAGTACTACGCCTAAGTGGGGATGACAAAAAAGTCCGTAAGCTGGAAGTCCGCATCCAAAAGAAATATGCTCTGCCCTTTGTCTGCTTTGTGTTTGGCCTCATCGGGGCGGCGATCGGGGTCCGGCCGCAAAACACCAACAAGGCCACCAGCTTTGGCATCTGTGTGGGTCTAATTTTCTTCTATTACCTACTTTCTTTCCTGAGTGAGTCCATGGGGATTTGGGGAGCACTGGACCCCATCACTGCCGCTTGGTTCCCCAACATCCTCGGACTGATTGCGGGCACCATTCTGCTGGTGCAATCTTCCCGCCTGCGTTGAAGTTGTTCCGATGTCCAGTTTCCAGCCCTAGTCTTCTTTTTGTCCACAGGTCTGGAGCTGGCGCAGAAGCACATTCAGTTCCGCTTCAAGGTAGAGATATTGTACCTGTTGGGGCGTTTGGTAAACTTGTTTTTGGTGATCGCCTACTGGCTTGGCAAGAACGGCAGATTTACTCATGAAGGTATTTTTATAAAGGGTTTTATCAAGCGAGGGCATTATACTGCTTTTTCGATGAAAAAACACAAACTTTTGTGACGATTTTTGTGACTGACCATCCTGCATTGCCCTAAAGTATCGGTTTAACTAGATGCAACCAGGGCATCCTAGGGGAAAACGAACAAGAATCCGGCAAAACGGTAACTTTCCCCACTGTTAGGTTAAGCAAAAATACTCAATAATTTCCTCCAGGACCGTTGTTGTCTGGGGTTGACCAGTGGAACAATGGGCTCTTTGGTGTTATCTGTATAGGTTAAGTTTCAGCTTGTTAACAAATCAGTGTGGTGTTGAGGTTGTATGACGAATGGTACCGAGTCTGCTTCGTTGCAGTCCTCCAGCACAGTCAAGGTTCGTTCCCATTATCGACCCAACAGCGGCACTGGTTCCCCCGGGGGACGTCCCCGCCCCAAAAGGGGTTTTCCTCCCCTGGGCAAGGGCTTAGTTTGGGGTGGTTTGGTAACTTTGACCGCCACCGTAGCGGCGATCGCCGGTGTGGGTATCGGCTTTTTTTCCCCCTGGACTAGGGGCCTAGTTCAGCAAATTGTGCCGGGGCAATCCGGTGCATTGGAACAGAGTCAGGGAGACCTATTTCCCTATCACATCAGTCGTCCAATCAATATTTTGGTCATGGGCATTGACCGGGTGGAGCCGACGGAAGCGGAACCAAATGTGGATGAGTTTGGTGGCCGCAGTGACACCATGCTGTTGGTGCGGTTTGATCCCCGGGAGAATAGTCTGAAATTGCTCTCCATTCCCAGGGACACTAGGGTTTTTATTCCCGATGTAGGCTATACCAAAATCAATGACGCCAATGCCTATGGCGGCCCCCAATTGGCGGCGAGAGTGATTAATCGCAACTTGGGGGAAGTCCCCATCGACCGCTATGTCAGGGTTACCACCGACGCATTACAAGAATTGGTGGATTTGGTGGGAGGGGTAGAAGTATTTGTGCCCCGCCCCATGTTTTATGAGGATAAAACCCAGCAGTTGTTGATTGATTTGCCCGCTGGCTTACAAACCCTCAATGGGCAACAGGCAGAGCAATTTGTCCGTTTTCGCTACGACGCCAACGGGGATATTGGTCGGGTACAACGGCAGGAAACCCTACTGAAAGCGTTGCAAAATCGCCTTAGCCATCCCAGTATGATCGCCCGCATTCCCAAAGCCATTGGCATTATGCACAAAACCGTTGATACTAATCTGACCATGGAAGAAATCCTCGCCTTGGTTAATTTTGGCCGTCAGCTCGATCGCCAGGAAGTACAGATGGTGATGTTACCGGGGCGTTTCAGTCAAGAGTCGGAATTTGATGGGCGCAGTTATTGGGTCATGTCCGATGCGGGCAAAAGGCAGGTGCTGAGGAATTATTTTGATGTGATTGAAGAAGTTCCCACCTGGGCGGAGACCCCCGGGCGATCGCCGGAAAGATTACGCATTGCCCTGCAAAACGCCACTGACGATCCCCAGGCATTGGAGCGGGTCAAAGAATATTTACTTGCCAAGGATTTTCGTAATTTTTATGAGACCTCGGAATCACCTCAGTTATTGGCGGAGACAAAAATTTTGGTCCAGCGGGGGGATTTGGACGGGGCCCATTATCTCCAACAAACCCTAGGAGGTGGTGTGGTGGAGGCTTCCTCCGTCGGCGATTTGGGTTCAGATTTAACTATCCAAGTAGGTCTGGATATTAATCAGTGGTTGCAAAACCCCGCCACAACGGACAATCTTTCCCCCCAGCCGCAATCTGGAGAACCTGGTTTCTAGACGTAAAGATTCCCTGGGGATATGTCTATTTTTTCGTGTTCAAGATTGATTGTTTAATGACGCTCCCTACGGATCAATCCAGCGGTATTCCCGTGCCATGGGTTTTAATAAAAATCGCCAGTGGGCACCTCGTCATCCTCTGGGGCGATGGGTAAATTAGCAAAGCCTTCCAGTAAACCATACACAGCCCAAATGGCCATGGCCCGCAGGTAATGGCTAGCTCGGAAAGTCCCCACAGCAGTGATCGCCTCCGGGGTACGGAATTGTAAGCCGTTGCCATAAACCTGGTTAACAACTTTTTCTGTCATGGTCAGCGCCTCCTCTTTTTTGCCCATTTGAATTAAAAAGGCCGCCAAACCAAAATTAATACCTGTCCACACCTCCAAAGGATGGGTATCGTTGGGATTTTGGGGGGAACCATCGGGCAAAAGACCGTTGGCCGCCCCTAGCTGACCGTTGGCAAATTTAAGGAAACAGGTATCATAAACCTTTGCTAAAGCCTTTTCCGCGTACTGATTTTCCACCACGTCCGGCAGATCTAATAACCGGGCATAAAATTGCCCACAGAGTTGATCGGCCATCACCACTTGGGAACCGCTTTGGCTATCCAGGTTGTAATATTCCCCATTCCATAGGGTGTCGTGGTATAAACTCCGGGCTTGGGCTAACCATTGCTGATATTTGGCGATCGCCATTGCCATATCCCCGGGATCTAAATGGGTTTGTTGGGGAGGGTTGTCCAAGAGGTATTTACCCATAACCAAAGCGGCTTCTAGGGCCGCAATCCAAAGACCACCACAATAGGCACTAATACCCTGTAACCGCCAATCGTCAAAGGTTTGATCCGGTGCGCCGGAATTTTCGGGAATACCATCGTTATCAAGATCAAATCCTTTCAGATAATCCAACGCTGCCACAATGCTGGGCCAACATTCTCCTAAAAATTCCCCATCGGCATCGGGTAATAGGAGAAAATCTCGATACACCAACAGAACAAAATCACTGCCTAAATCCTTCCACAAATTACAATCCTGGTAAGCGGTGTAATTGCTCCTTTCCCAGGGATGCTCATTGGGCGCTCCCAAATCGTGGGGCGTGGCATTTTTGACCTTGCGGGGGGCGAGGGAAAGATTATAACCAATGACCCGTTCCTTTGGATCTTCGGTGGGAATGGCCCGAGCAAAGGCCAACATCACCGCCTTCTCCAGTTTTGGCCAGTGCATCAGCAACCCAAAGGAGCCGTAAAGCCGCACGTCTAAGCTTTCATACCAGCGGTAATCCATACATTCACAGACCCCGAACTGCCCCACCGGATCATTTTCCGTGGCCGCAGTCCATAAAGTTCCCCCCTGGGTCAATAGATATAACTCGTTGAATAGGGACATTTTTAGCCAATCCGGTAAACGAGGATTTTCCAGAATGAGGGCTTGCCAAGCTTCAATTTTTTTCCGCCAAGTATCGCTATGTTTCAAAGCCGTGCGGATCATGGACCAGACATTTTTGCCGTTGCGGCCGTAGAAATCCGTATAACGCCGGTAATAGGTCACCCCCTGGGCAAATTCCGTAATGGGCAAATCCCAGGCCAACAGGAAAGGAATTTTCTTTGTTTTTCCCGGTCGCACAGTGAAGCGCAAACAGAATGCCCCAGCAATTTGTTCCCCCGGTTCCGCTGCGGTTTCGTCTTGAATATCCGGTAGGGAACCATTCCCGGCAAACCAGTCCCACACTGCCGAGCCATCGCCACTGGGATTCCAACGGTTATGGTAAAACACTTCTACACTGGGATTGCTGACGCTGGCGATGCACATTTGCCCTTCCCCTTCCCGGAGAGCATCGTGGGGTTGCACTCGATTAAAAAGACAACCGATCCGGAAACCATCCTGGATCCATTGGTTAAAATTCCCCGTACTATCCCCCCAGCGGGGTTGATACTCATACTCCGGGCTACCGTCATCCCGCAATTTGACAGTGGGGGATTTGATGGCATTGGTAAACCAACCAACACTGTTTTGCCAGGTGAGCATAATGCTCAGGGTAATGGGCTTATCGGTGGGATTGTGGACAGTCCAATCAAAAACCGCTAGGGGATAACTACTTTCTTGATAGTTTCCGCCCCACACCGGGGAAAATTGCTCACAAATCAGTTCACTTTTAAAAACGCCCTGATATTCATACCAACTACGGGGATAGAGGGCGCTGTATTGTCCTTTTTCTTTGGGATACCATTGCCAACGGCTGAGACTACCATCTTCCGGAGCTTCGGTGGCCATGGCGTAGGCTTGGGCTTGTTCCCCTTCTACCTGCTCGTAAACGCTGAACTGACAAGCCGGCAAGTTTTTAAAAATATGGTTGCCCCCATCCAAATGCCAGAGGTTAAATTTCCCCGTTGGCGATCGCCCGATGCAACCGGCCCCAAACCCCCCTAGGGGCATGCCGTGGTCGGGGCCATCGTCAAGGTTACTGGCATAGCGTACGGTGTAGGGCTTTTCCCAATCTTTACCAATGGGTCGTTGCCAAGCACAGGATGGAATTTCTGGTTTTTGGACTAGCAGGGACATTTGGGGGCAGGGGCGATAAATTTGGCTGATCAGCTGTCCGCATCATGGTAATGGAATAGGGCGAATGGGGGAAGGTACGACGTTTTTCTATCGACATTCTTCCCCATCAATGGCGGCCATGGGTGAGTCGGAGTAAAGGAACTTTTCAAATGTATCATAGGGGGAATATAAGGTGATATGAGGGGAAAGATCTGCCATTACCGGCATCGGTGGTTAGGGCTAAAAAATAGGGAGTAAGCATTTAATTCCATAACAAATTCATCAAAAAATCAGTCAACTAAGGAGATTTAAACACCGTGCAAATTTATTTGATATATATAGTTGATTTAATTGAAAGTAAGACATTACCAGAGCTAAAAGCGTCTTTGGCAAAGACTTTAGTCGTCTCAATTTTACTTTGATTGATTATATCTTTATTTTTTTAGCCAGACTGATGAAAGAAAGATTTTTTGCCTTAAATAAACTAAAAGTTAATACAAAAATTTATACTTGCCCACTGGCCAAGGGCATAGGGGCGATCACCCAGAAAATAAATTAAGTAAGATAATGATTGCATAACGGTAGACTATGGGCGTCTGCAGGTATTTGTTTAAACGTTTCCTCTGAACCAAATTGAGTGTTCCCCCCCCTAAATGGCAAATTTCGTTGCACTGGGTCTCGGTTTTCCCCTTTGTGCTCCAAATTGTCGGGGCCGGGGTGTTGGTGTTGATATTTGCGCCGAAATTTAATTTTTTAAACCAATTGGACGGCGATCGCCAGCTTTTCCTGTTATTTGCCATTGTCATTTTTTTAATTCCTGTCCTAGTTAGCCTCTACATTGCCCACTCAGTTGCCAGACCCCTACAAAGGCTAACTGACACCATTCACAACCTACGACAAGGTCATTGGCATCGGCCAATATCCGAGGACATTCCCATTGCCGAAATTCAGCAATTATTTAGTACATTTAATCGAATGGCCGTGGGTCTACAAAAATCCCTGGAACAAGCCAGGGAAGAACTCCAGGGCTCCAGGGAGTTGTATCAACAGGTGGTGCAAAGTCAAACGGATTTTATTTTGCGCTCCCAACCGGATACCACCATAACCTTTGCCAATGATGCCCTTTGCCAAGCTCTGGGTCTTTCCCTCTCGGAAGTAATTGGTTTGCGATGGCTGGATTTTGTTGAGGAGGAAGACCTCAAAGGAGTAATGGAGAAAATCGCTTCCTTAAGGCCAGAGCAATCCCAGTTCATTAATGAGAATCGGGATCAAAGGGCGGAGGCAGTGGTGGGCTACACCCAATGGATTAACCAAGGCATTTTTGACGAAAGGGGCAACTTACTTGAAATTCAGTCCGTTGGTCGGGATATTTCTGCCTTGAAAGAAACCCAATTGGAATTAAGAAAAAGTCAAAAATTCATTGAAAGTATTGCCGAAGCAACCCCTAGCCTTCTTTATATTTATGATCATATTAAACAAGCCAATGCCTATAGTAATCGCTCCGTTGCGGAAATTCTTGGTTATTCCCCTGAGCAAATCAAAGCCATGGGGGCTAGTTTATTTATCAATATCTGCCATCCAGAGGATTTATCTCGGGTTTTAGCCGCAGTGGAAAAGTGCTCCACTTTAGCCGATGGAGAAATGATCGAAATTGAGTACCGAGTCAAAAATGCCCAAGGTCAGTGGCGTTGGCTGCTGAGCCGGGACTTAGTATTCAGTCGCACCGAAACAGGGGCAGTCTGGCAAACTTTAGGGACAGCCCAGGATATTACCCAACGCAAAGAAGCAGAGCTTGAACTGCAAAAAATCAAAAGCTTCCTTGCTTCCATTGTAGAAAATATTCCTGATATGATTTTTGTTAAAGATGCAGAAACTTTAAAGTATTTAGAATTAAATAAAACCGGAGAAAACCTGATTGGCTGTAGCAAAGAGGAGGTACTAGGGAAAAATGATTACGACCTATTCCCCCAGGAGCAAGCTGACTGGTTTTATCAAGAGGATCAGGAGGTTTTGCTATCCGGGCAAGTTAAAAATATTCCAATGGCAACTATCCAAACTCGCATCCTGGGCCCACGAATTTTACACACCAAGAAAATTCCTATTTTTAATGATCTAGGTCGAATTCAATATTTATTAGGCATCTCCGCTGACGTCACTGATTTACGAGAATTGGAACAGCGTTTACGGGAGTTAGCCCGTCATATTCCTGGGGTTATTTATCAGTTTAGGATGCGCCCCGATGGAACTTTTCACTTTCCCTACGCCAGTGAAGGCATCCGTGATATTTATGGTGTTACCCCTGAGGAAATGCTGGAAAGTTCTGACGGATTATTAAAAGTGCTCCATCCAGATGAGGTAGAGGAAATTTTCCAATCAATTTACAGGTCAGCGGCCACTTTAACCCCTTGGCATCATGAGTATCGAGTTTGTTTTCCCGATGGAAGAATTATCTGGGTGCTGGGCCATGCCACACCACAACGGCAAAGTGATGGGGGAACTATTTGGCACGGTTACATTAAAGACATTACCGAACAAAAAGAAAAAGAATATCTATTAGTCACAGAAAAAGAAAGGGCAGAAAATGCTGAGAAAATTCTTCAAAAAGCTCAGATTCGTCTGGAAAGATTTAATAAAAAGCTGAGTCAGTTGGTGGACATTGATGGACTCACAAAGGTTGCCAACCGTCGCTGTTTCAATATCCGCATCAAACAGGAATGGCGTAGATTATCTCGCTCCCAACAGCCATTGTCGTTAATTTTATTTGACATTGATTATTTTAAAAACTACAACGATTACTATGGCCACCCAGAAGGAGACAACTGTTTAATCAAGGTAGCCCATGGGGTACGACGGGTTGTTAGTCGTCCAGCGGATTTACTTGCCCGCTTTGGGGGGGAAGAGTTTGCCATTATACTGCCGGAAACCAGTGGGGATGGGGTTCTACCAGTGGCGGAAAGAGTTACCGATGCCATTGCCCAATTGGCGATCGCCCATGCCGGTTCGGCCATCAGTGATCAAATCACCGTTAGTTTGGGCATTAGCACCCAGTATCCTTCCCGGGAAAATTACCCCAGGGCCATCATTGAACAGGCAGATCAGGCCCTGTACGAAGCAAAACGTCGGGGCAGAAATCAATACGTGGTTTGGACTGAAGAACTGGCCGAAGAATCTTCGTAGGGTCCCAGGGCCAGCACGGCATTTTTCAAGGCCTCAGAACGATCGCCATAGCAATGACTTTCGGGCACAAAACGAAATACCTGGAGTTTTTCCAAGCGCCGTTTAGTTTGGCCCGCCGCTCCGACAATGTACACCGCTCGACCTTTTTCCGCCGCCTCTTCGATAGCATTTTCTAAAGCCAGGGAAGCGGTTACTCCCAAATGGGGCACATCACTGACATCAAAAACAATGGCCGCACATTCTTTAATGGCATTATGTTCCCTGGCGATCGCCTTGGCAACACCAAAAATCATCGGACCACTGAGTTGGAAAAGTAAAACCCTGCCATTGCCTTCGTCCAACCAACGTTTTTCATTGGGGGAAAGGAGAATTTCATCATCGGCATCGGTAATACTTTTGACTGATTTAGACTGCAGCGCACTCATGCGGTCAATGGTGAGAATATTGGCAATAAATACTCCAATACCAACCGCCGCAATCAGATCCACCAACACCGTCAGGGCAATGACCGCGTACATGATCAACGCCCCCTTGATGGAGACGTGGTGGGCCCGTTTCAGGAAGCCCCAATCAATAATGTCCACCCCCACCTTGAAGGCGATGCCCGCCAATACTGCTAGGGGAATGGTGGCGGCCAAGTTAGCTGCACCCAAAATTACCACCAACAGCACCATGGCCCGAATTAAACCCGACAGGGCTGTGCGACCACCGGACTGGATATTCACCACTGTTCCCATGGTGGCTCCCGCTCCCCCAAGGCCCCCAAACAAACCGGACATGAGGTTGCCAATGCCTTGGCCGACTAATTCTTTATTGGAGTCATGTTCTGTACGGGTCAAACTATCCGCCACCACCGAGGTCAACAGGGCATCAATACAGCCCAACATCCCCAGCACCGCGGCATCAATCAGCATTCTCTGGATTTGATCCGGTTGAAACAGGGGCAATTGCAAAGCCGGTAAGCCCGCTTGGATCTCACCAATGCGACGAATATCTAAATCACTAAATATGGTGACGGAAATGATGGTGCCCAACACCAGAGCAACTAACTGGGGCGGAGCAAACTTTTTCCATTTCGAAGGCATAAACCAAATAATGCCCACCGTCATCAAGGCCAGTAGGGTTTCCACCGGTCTGACATTGGTCACCAGGGTTGGTAGAGCCTGCAGGGTTCCAATGACGCCCCCTTTGGGACTAGCCTGGCCCAGAAAAGGAGCCAACTGCAAAATCACCAGAATAATGCCAATGCCGGACATAAAACCGGAAATGACCGTGTAGGGCATCATGGTGACGTATTTGCCCAGCTTGAGAAAACCAAAGGCAATTTGGAATAATCCCGCCATCATGACCACGGTGAAGGCCATAGCCATGCCATTTTCCGGATCCGCCGCCACCAAACTAGCAATTACTGCCGTCTGTACCACTGTCATGGGCCCCGTCGGCTCGGAAATTAAGGTGGGGGTACCGCCAAACAGGGCCGCAAAAAAGCCGACAATTACAGCTCCCCAGAGTCCCGCCGTTGCCCCCGCCCCAGAGGCAATTCCGAAGGCCAGGGCCATGGGCAGAGCAATAACCGCCGCTGTTAAGCCGCCGAAAATGTCCCCCTGCAGGTTCCTAAAGTGAATTTTATTTGTTATCTGCATTATTCAATTCCCAAAAAATGGGTTAGTCATAGTCTTTAGTCTATTAAAAATAGATTTCCATAGAGGATATTCTAGGGGTGCTTTTCAATTCAGGCAATGATGTGGATAAACTCAAGCCCCATAAATTACCGATGGTTAGGGCTAAGGGAAACTTATCAAAGTCAAAGGGAGGAACAATAATGGTTTCACCGGCTCAAACTACGGGGATCTAGGGCATCTCGCAAACCATCCCCCACTAAGTTGAAAGCTAACACTGTCAAAATAATCAGCAAAGCTGGGGGCCAGACTAGCCAAGGTTGCAATACTAGTACAGAAGCATTAGTGGCAATGGAAAGTAAATTTCCCCAACTGGGATCCGGTTGTTGAATACCCAGGCCAATTAAGCTCAGTACGGATTCCGCCACAATGAAGCTGGGCACCGCTAAAGTTGCGGAGATGATAATGTAACTGGCGGTTTGGGGCAAAATATGGCGCACAATAATTCGCCCTGAACCAGCGCCCATGGCTTGGGCCGCTTGGACGTATTCCTGTTGTTTAAGGGAAAGTACCTGGCCTCGAATTACCCTAGCCAATCCTGACCAACTAATAAAGGATGTGATCACCACAATGAGTAAGAACCTTTGGGCACTGCTTAAGCCGGGGGGCAACACTGCGGCCAAGGCCACCAACAGGTAGATACCAGGAATGGTCATTAGCACCTCCACTAGGCGCATTAGAACAACGTCTAGCCAGCCGCCAAAGTAGCCCGCCACTCCTCCCACCAGCATGCCGAGGGGAAAGGAAATGGTAATGCCCACCAGGCCGATGAATAAGCTAATGCGGCCCCCAAAGAGGAGACGACTGAATTGATCTCGCCCCTGTTCATCGGTGCCGAGAAAATTCAACTTGCCCGGGCCTAGGGTGCCAATTAAATGGCGATCGCCTTGGATGCCGGAAAAAATTTCCACTGGGGTAAAACTGGGCGGTAAGGGCAGTTTAATTTGTCCCCAAACGTAACTATCCCCTTTGACCCAGAAGCGCACTGGGGACGGTTGATTAAAATCTATCTCTAAAGGCCTTAATCCCGTTGCTAGATCCGTGGGTAACTGACGGGTGGGATAGACCGTGGGGCCAATCCATCTCCCCTCCGGCGATCGCCAATGGATTTGGGTCGGGGGTAATAGGGAACCATCTACTTGGGCGTTGTAGGGATTATAAGGAGCAAAAATATCTGCCCCAATGACAGCAATGTAAAAGAATAAGAGTAAAATTGACCCCCAACGGGCCAGGCTATTGCGCCGCAGTTTTTTCCACCAATCCATAAAGATTTATCCCCTAGCAACGGCCGCTATCCACATCCAGATAACGTTCAATCAACAAAATAGCAACAATATCGTCCACCGGCCGGGGAGGAGTTCTCAAACCTAGGGGCACTAGGCGCCCTAACCCTTGGGGGGGATACATTTGCCAATATCTCTGCCTCGCTTCCACGGTGCTGTTTTTTTCATCCACCAACGTTAAGGCCATGGCCGGGGGGAGATAACTTTTTAATTGTTTTTGCCATTGTTTGGCGGTGGTTTGGTTGCCCATCACCACTTGCCCCACCTGATATTGCTCACATAGGGCAGGTAACTGTTGGGACACCGTTTGCGAGGGCACTGTGGCATGGTACAAAATCTGGCGATCGCCGGTCATGACAGCCACCCCACATTTATCCCGACCGGGATCAAATCCCAAATAATTCATAACTTTTCTCAATTTTTCTTGATTTTTCAGCTAGACCAACGCTCCATGGTAGCCGTTAGGCCCTAAATCTTCTAGAAAATGACCCAGACAATCTCACTCTGGCGATCGCCATTAGCCCCAACGCATTAGATTAGAATGGATGCCAGAGAAAATCATTGAATAACTATGCCCCGTACCCAACGTAACGATAACTTCATTGATAAGTCCTTTACCGTTATGGCGGACATTATCCTAAAAATTCTGCCCACTAACCAAAAAGCCAAGGAAGCCTTTGTTTACTATCGGGATGGCATGTCAGCCCAGGCGGACGGGGAATACGCAGAGGCGCTGGATAACTACGAAGAGGCGTTACGGTTGGAGGAAAATCCCAATGACCGCAGTTACATTCTCTATAACATGGCCCTGATCCACGCCAGTAACGGTGACCATGAAAAAGCCTTGGGACTTTATCAAGAAGCCATTGAACTAAACCCGAAAATGCCTTCGGCGTTGAATAACATTGCCGTGATCTACCATTTTCAAGGGGAAAAGGCCAAGGAAGCAGGGCAGGAGGACGACGCAGAAAATTTGTTTGATAAGGCGGCGGAGTATTGGAAACAAGCCATACGTCTAGCCCCCAACAATTACATTGAGGCCCAAAACTGGCTCAAGATCACCGGGCGATCGGAAATGGACGTATTTTTCTAACTTTTCCTAACTCCGTCTACTCCGTTCAACTAGGATTATCCACTCCATCGACCAACCGCCTGAGCATACTTTCCGGAGGAGCAGAATTTTGGATTTTGGCGATCGCCGTGCTGGTGCCGGTATTGCCCCAACTGGCCCCCTGGGCCAAATAAATTTTTGTTCCTTCCCCAACAATGTAAGTACTGTAGGCGGCCACTCCTCCCTGGAGTACTGCTCCGCCAGCATAGGCTGCTAGGTTACCGGGGTTTTCAAAAAGACTGACGGTTTTTTGTAAGCCTAAAAATAAAGCTGATACCCATTGGCTCAATAAAATGCCGCCGGAACCGATCAGCACCTTTTTCCAAATGCGTCCCGCTTCGTGGCTGGTGATGGGCAAACCGTAAAGCCGAGCTAAGCCTCGAATTAGCAACAAGTCGGTGATTAAACTGGCGGCCAAATCCAACAAGCCGATGGGATTCGCGGCGATCGCCAGGGCTTTATAGCGCATATATTTACTAATCAGCTGATCTGCTTCAGCGGTACGGATCTGAATGGTTTTAGTGGCAATATTTTGTTCTGCCTGTTCCACCTGGCGCAGGGCATTAAGGGCCAATAGTTGACTGCCATCCCGGTTGAGAATGGTAAAAATTTTCTGCCGTAGCTGGTCCAGTTGGGGTTCCGGTTTTTCCCACCGTTCCTCCGTTGGGCGATCGCCATATTCCAGCCGCACCGGGATAGGGGGGGGATCGGCGGAAACCAAGACAATGTCCTGGGGCGAAAAAATAGGAGTATCCTCTCCGGGGGGCGTTAGGGCCTGTAACTGCTCAAAAATTTGTCCTTGATCCTGCTCTGGATATAAATCAATTTTATTGAATACCAGCAGCAGAGGTTTTTGGGCCCGGCGCAATGTCTGGAGAGCTATAAATTCCGTTTGGGTAATATCCCCCGCAATGACAAACAAAATTAAATCTGCCTGTTGAGCTACGGTTTGGGCCATGGCGGCCCGAGCTCCCCCGGCAATTTCGTCCAACCCTGGCGTGTCAATTAAATCAATTTGAATTTTGTCGTTACTGGACCACCGCACCGATTGGGGCCATTGGGTTACGCCGTGGAGAGGCCCTGTTTCCAGGCGTTTTTCCCCCAACAAAGCATTAATGACAGTGGACTTGCCCCGGCTGACCAAGCCAAAGGCAGCAATTTTAAAGATCCTTTGCTCTAATTTGGCCAGGGCTTGATTCATGGCTTGAATGTCCTGCCGCACCGCCCCCTGCAATTCCGGATTAGGGGGGTAGTTCCAATGGCGACGCTGGCTGGCATACCAATTTAAGGATTGTTGGATGCTGGCGATCGCCGCAGAGAGGGCAGAATCAGGGACAAAAGAACTCATTCAGCTACGGGAATTACGGAAAAAACTAATCGGGAAAGAATTCTGCATCAAGGACTTCCGCCAGGGAAAAGGGACAATCCACCGGAAAGTTCGAGAGATGTAAGGATGTCTCCCTGGCCGCATCCCTACGGGCAACTTGATAACAATCGGGAAAATGATCGGCCAAAAACGGCTTCAAACTAGGGCTATCGCCGGTAATCAAGTCTAGCTGACGGCGTTGTTCGTTAATAGTCGCTGTCCAACTGTTAGAGCGCTTTTTCGGCTGATAACACCATTTAAGCAAATGAGTAATTAAAACGATAAGCCTATTTTTAACTTCCCGCCTATCACTGCGACCCATGGACTCTATTTCTTCAATCAAATTCTCTAAATCCAGGGATTGCCAATCACCCTGTTTAAGCTGACCCACGGTTTGCTCAATCCAAAGATTGAAATCGGTATCGTACAGAGTCGCGGTTTGTTGCCCCATGCTTTTTCTTCCTCTGCTTTAACTCACCCCTAAAAGCTCACCGGCCACCGCAGAAATAAACCGACGATGGCGATGCTCCAAGATTAGATTAATTGGACTATTAAGTGCTTGCTCCCGAAGCCACCACCGCCACTGCAATTAGCCCCGCCACCAGAACAACGGTAATGGCCGCCATAATCAAATAATTCCGTTTGTCGGCTTTGCTGGGGGCATCGGCCGCATAGATCTTGGGTTCGACGGCAAAATTATTCAGCCGTCCATCATCGTCTTTAGTATATTTGTTCATATTTTAAAGGTTCTCCTGTCGTCGCAAGGGACAAAAAAGTTTGTTATGCTACCCGGGGCCGGAATCTGCCGGAGCCAAGTTTTTGCATAATACCCCAAAACCTAATCGGGCTTGTCCTGGTCTAAAGGGGGAGATGGGGGAAATTCATCGGGATGTTGCCAAGATTTAGGGTCTTCCAGGGGTTCTAAATGGGTAGTCACCCTGGAACCAGCAATGCGTTCGGCGATCGCCGTTTCGATGGATTCACAGAGATCATGGCCCTGTTGAACAGTCCAATGCCCTGGCACCAGGATGTGGAAGGAGATAAAAGACTGGGAGCCGGCCTGTCTAGTTTGCAATAAATGAAAACGAACTCCTTGGTCTTCGTAGGGCAAAAAACAGTTAGTGATTTCCTGCAGTTGGGCCGGGGGCAAAGATTGATCCATTAAGCTGGAGATGGTTTCCCTGAGTAAATTAACCCCAGTCCAAAGCACATTGAGGCCCACCCCTAGGGCAATGAGGGGGTCTAACCATTGCCAACCAGTGAAAAAAATTAACACTACCGCCACCACCACCCCTACCGAAGTCCACACATCCGTCAACAGATGATAGGCATCGGCCCGCAGGGTAATGGAATTTAATCTTTTGCCAGTCCCCATCAAAATCCAAGCCACTACCCCGTTAATCCCAGTGGCGGCGATCGCCAGACCAATACCGAGGATACTTTGCTCCAAAGGTTGGGGGCTGAGCAAACGTTCCACTGCGCTGTAACCGATACCAAAGGCCGCCACCAGAATAAAAGCCCCCTCTAGGCCACTGGAAAAGTATTCCGCTTTACTATGGCCAAAGGGGTGTTCGAAATCCGCTGGGGTCGCCGCCAAAGACAGGGCCCAAAAGGCCATGATCGCCGAAGCCAGATTCACAGTGGATTCCAGCGCATCGGACAACAGGCCTACGGAACCAGTGATGGCGTAGGCCCCCAACTTCAAACCCATGGTGGCCAAGGCCGCACCGATGGAAAGAACCGCATAGGGACGGGCGATACGGGCGGTCATTGGGTTCAAAAATTAAGACTAAAAGACAGTGGCTAGCAAATTAGGCTGGTTGAAAGACAAAAACCTAGGCCGCCCGCAAACAATCCAGTAAAGGTTGCCAACGGAAAACTCGATCGCCGCCCATTTCCAAAATGATCTTCAGCCGGGGTTCCCGTTTGGTCAGGCTAATTAAATCTTGAATTTCCGTTTGGGAGAGGATATAACCCTCCAAAACCCAGAGCACTAATCCTTTACTCTGGGGCGGCAAATTGTCCAACTGATAACCGGCCATGGGCTGGGCAAAGTAAATTGGACCCACCGCCCCTTCCTGGGCAATATTTTTCTTACCTAGATGGGCTGGACGCACCCCATGGACCTCCATGAGATAGGCTCCCACATCCCCCAATCCGCGGGCTGAAAGGGAAATACTGCTGTAGCCATGGGCCCGCAACCGCCTTTGGTAACGACCTTCATAACCACCCTCCAGGGGAGCATAGACCGCCAAAGCTCCGGCATTTTCCAAAGCGCGGATAAATCCTTTTCCGTTGGCAATTAATGGCAATGGCAACATGGCAATAATCAAAGGTTACGGGGAACTAGAGCAGATTAATCACCAACGATTTTGACACACTCTCCGGGCAAAACAAAGATGGGTCGGCAAGATTTTCCCAAACTTACCCCCAAAGAAAAACCCAAATCTCCCCTGGCCTGTGGCGGTGGAAATTCGGGTTCCGTGGGCTTACAAATTTAACTAAAAATTAGCCTGGCAAGGAAGCCTGACCCATTAGCCTTTGACGGCGGCGGCCACTTCTTCCGCAAAGTTGGTTTCCGCTTTTTCAATGCCTTCCCCGAGGTTAAAGCGAATGAAACGACGGACTTGGATGTTTTCCCCCAACTCGGCGATCGCCTGTTTGACCAATTCTTCAATGGTGATATTTTGGTCTTTGATGTAGGGCTGATCCAGCAAAGATAACTCCTTCAGACGCTTATCAATGCGGCCTTGGACAATTTTTTCCTTGATGTTGGCAGGCTTTTTCCCAAGGTCATCCCGACCCATTTCAATTTCTTTTTCTTTGGCCACCATTTCCTGGGGAATATCGGCAACGCTGACGTATTCCACATTAGGACAAGCGGCAATCTGCATCGCCACATCATTGACCAAATCTTTAAAACGATCGCCCCGGGCAACGAAGTCAGTTTCGCAATTTACTTCCACCAACACGCCAATGCGACCACCAAAGTGGATATAGCTATGGACTAAACCTTCAGCGGCGGTGCGGCCAGATTTTTTATCCGCTGAGGCAATGCCCTTCTGGCGGAGCCA
Organism: Synechocystis sp. PCC 6714; assembly: GCF_000478825.2. NCBI lineage: Bacteria > Bacillati > Cyanobacteriota > Cyanophyceae > Synechococcales > Merismopediaceae > Synechocystis > Synechocystis sp. PCC 6714. The sequence goes on from NZ_CP007542.1 coordinate 2,189,434, forward strand.
TTCAATGGACTTTTCTAAATTACCCTCATTTTCCTTTAGGGCTTTTTTACAGTCCATCATGCCTGCGCCGGTTTTTTCACGCAGTTCCTTAACGAGTTGAGCGGTAATTTCTGCCATGGTTATTGTTCCTAATCAATTTTTCTATAATTGCACGGTAATTATCGAGCCGAGGGACAAAGAGTAATGGAAAACACCAACTATTTATCCCCCAGCACCAAAACTACATTTTTCTCAAGTCTAGGGTTAGGGGAAGGGGGCAAAGAGCTGTAACCTAAGCTTCTGGAGTACCTTCGGTTTCCGCTTCGGCCACTTCATCCGCCACATCTTCAGCGACATCCATTTCCAAGCTGTCCCCATCCAAACCTTCGTCAAACTCTTCGTAGTCATCGCTGACATCCGGTTGACCGTGGCGACCTTCGTAGATGGCATCGGCCAGTTTGCCCACAATCAGCTTAATGGAACGGATAGCATCGTCGTTGGCGGGAATGGGTACATCCACCACATCGGGGTCACAGTTGGTATCCAACATGGCAATGATGGGAATGCCCAGCTTTTGGCATTCATGGATGGCGTTATGTTCCCGTCGTTGGTCCACAATGACCACCACGTCGGGGAGTTTACGCATATTTTTAATGCCGCCGAGGTACTTTTGCAATTTGCCCAATTCCCGCCGGAGCATGGAACCTTCTTTTTTGGGGCGGCGGTCAATGGCACCACTGCTTTCCAGGGCTTCCAATTCCTTCAGGCGATCAACCCGTTTGCGGATGGTTTCCCAGTTGGTTAGCATGCCCCCCAACCAGCGTTGGTTAACATAATGGGCGCCACAGCGTTGGGCCTCTTGGGAAATAATGCCGGCAGCCTGGCGTTTAGTCCCGACGAATAAAAACTTTTTGCCGTTAATGGTGGAAGACCGGACATATTCATAGGCCTCCTCCATTAGTTGGGCGGTTTGCACTAGATCAATAATATGCACACCATTGCGGGCAGTGTAGATATATTGATCCATGCGGGGGTTCCAGCGGCGGGTTTGATGGCCGAAGTGAACACCGGACTCCAGCAAATCTGCGAGAGAGACTACGGGCATGTTAAATTTTCTCCTATTCGGGTTTATCCTTCATCCAAGGGAATTTTCGTCTGTGACAAAAACACCCGAAAGCTTGGATGTGCGAATTTTTGACAACCTTCCCAGTTTAGCAGGCGATCGCCATGGTTACCAATGGCGGGTAACTCTGGTTGCGCTCCATAGAGGTGGAAATCCTTCAGTAGCCACAAAAAACAGCATGGCCAACCTAGTCTTTGTTCAACTCTTGGTGAACTAGGTCGGCCATTCAAATGGGTTCCAGGAATTTCTACCCGTAATAAAAGGTCAGAAGACTTCCCGGTCTAGCAATCGTAGTAGAGGGAGAATTCATAGGGGTGGGGACGAAGACGCATGGGGTTAACTTCGTTATCGAGTTTGTACTCAATCCAACTCTCGACAAAATCGAGAGAAAATACACCAGTGCCGGTAAGGAACTCGTGGTCTTTTTCCAATGCCTCCAGCGCCGCTTCCAGGGAGCCGGGGGTAGAAGGAATCTTGGCCAATTCTTCCGGGCTTAGGTCATAGATGTCTACATCCAATGGTTCACCGGGGTCAATCTGGTTTTTAATCCCGTCAATACCAGCGCAGAGCATGGCAGCAAAAGCCAGATAGGGATTAGAGGTGGCATCGGGGCAACGGAATTCTAGGCGTTTAGCCTTGGGGTTACCACCGGAGAGGGGAATCCGCACGGAGGCGGAACGGTTGCCCTGGGAGTAGGCCAAGTTAACGGGGGCTTCAAAGCCGGGCACCAGGCGTTTGTAGGAGTTGGTGGTGGGGTTGGTGAAGGCCAACAGAGCAGGGGCGTGTTTCAAAATACCACCGATGTACCACAGACCCATTTGGCTAAAGCCAGCGTATTTATCCCCGGCAAAGAGGGGTTGACCATCTTTCCAGAGGGACTGGTGCACATGCATGCCAGAACCGTTATCATTGAAGATGGGCTTGGGCATAAAGGTAACGGTCTTGCCGTACTTTTTCGCCACGTTTTTGATCACATATTTATAGATCATCAAGTTGTCAGCGGAATTAACCAACTTGTCGAACTTGATGCCCAACTCGTTTTGACCACCGGAAGCCACTTCGTGGTGATGCTTTTCGATGGGGACGCCGAAGGCCGCCATGGTCAACAACATTTCGGTGCGGATGTCCTGGGCGGTGTCGGTGGGAGCAACGGGAAAATAACCTTGTTTGTAGCCGGGTTTGTAGCCGAGGTTGCCCCCTTCTTCTTCTCGACCGGTGTTCCAACGGCCTTCAACGCTGTCGGCAAAGTAGTAGCTGGAGTTTTCTGTTTGCCCAAAGCGAATGTCATCGAAGAGAAAAAATTCTGCTTCGGGGCCAAAATAGACGGTGTCGGCAATGCCGGTACTGCGGAGATATTCAGCGGCTTTAGCGGCAATGGTGCGGGGGTCCCGGTTATACCATTCCCCGGTGCGGGGCTCCTTGATGCTACAAATCATAGTCAAGGTAGGTTCTTTACAGAAGGGATCGATGGTGGCGGTGTTTGGGTCGGGCACCATGCACATGTCGGATTCGTTAATGGCTTTCCACCCCCGGATACTGGAGCCATCAAAGGGGATACCTTCGACGAAGGAGTTTTCGTCTAGTTGATCGTAGTAGAAGGAGCAGTGCTGCCAGATCCCCGGCGTGTCAATAAATTTCAGGTCGATGATCTTAATTTTTTCGTCTTGGATCCACTTGAGGACTTCCTGGGGGGTTTTAGCCATTTTTTCTCCTTAGTGCAGTCAGATAGATTACGATTTTGCGCTGCGTCGACTATCCATCCTAAAGAGTCAAGTAGTTAGAAAATGTATTTTTAGCTACCAATTTTTTCGGTGTCACTTTGGCGATCGCCGAGAAATGGAGGAAACAATGGCAAATCCCATTAACATTTAGATCAGTGACCATATCAAACCCGCAAGCACTTAATATTGCTGTGATCCCATCTGACCTTTTCCTCCGGGATGCCATCATTACGGATTTAGATTCCATTGTTGCTATCTATAATGCCAACATTCCCCAAAATGTAGCCACCGGAGACACCGATGCGATCACGGTGGAGAGTCGTCGTCAGTGGTTTGCGGATCATAGCCCGGACACCTATCCCCTCTGGGTTTTGGCCACTGAGAAAAAACAAATCTTGGGTTGGTTGGGCTTTCAAAGGTTTTATGGTCGTCCGGCCTACCACCGCACTGCGGAGTTAAGCATCTATATTGATCCCCAATGGCATCACCGTGGCCTAGGGCAGTATTTACTAAAAATGGCGATCGCCAAGGCGCCCCAATTGGGCTTAAAAACCTTACTGGGATATATTTTTGCCCATAATCAACCCAGCGTTCGTTTGTTCCAACACCATGGCTTTGAACAATGGGGCTTATTACCAAAGGTAGCGGAGTTGGGAGGACAGGAAAGGGATTTGCTAATTCTCGGCCTACGGTTGACAGAATCAGAATGATAGCTTTTTTATTTGGATTTAGATAAAGAAGTATTTAAAGATCAAAATCTTCAAATTCCGCTTTCAATTCCCTTTCCATCAAAGCTTCCACCGCCTGGGGAGGGGTGATTTTACCGTGGAGTAAACGGTAGACTTGCCTAGTGATGGGCACAGCAATTTTTTCCCGATTGGCAATTTTGATTAGTACGTTAGTGGTGTTTACCCCTTCGGCGGTACCTCCCAAATTAAGCAAAATTTCCTCCAAGGATTGACCTTTGGATAAGCCGTAGCCCACCCGGTAGTTACGGCTGAGCATACTAGAACAGGTGGCCAAAAGGTCTCCTAACCCCGCCAGTCCCCAAAAGGTGTCCGGTTGAGCACCAAAATGTAGCCCCACCCTAGTGATTTCCGGCAGTGCCCTAGTGATCAGGGCGGATTTGGCATTGGTCCCCAGCCCTAGCCCCTCACACACTCCAACGGCGATCGCCATAACATTTTTTAAGGTGCCCCCCAACTCCGTGCCTAGGGGATCATTGTTGGTGTAGACCCGGAAGTTCTCCGACGCAAAAATTGTCTGTATTTCCTCCGCCGCCTGCTGGTTACTGCTGGCCACTACCGTTGCCGCCGGCAAACCCTGATCAATTTCCTTGGATAGATTGGGCCCCGACAGAACGGCGATCGGCTGGGAGGGGAGAGATTGTTGCCAAATTTGGGAAGGGGTCATCATAGTCTGGGGATCTAAACCTTTGGTAGCGGTGACCAAAATGATCCGCCGTTGGAGGTCCATGGCTTGTAACCGAGCCGCCACCGATGGCACCCCCTTAATGGAAACCGCAGAGACAATTACATCCGCCCCAGCCACCATCGATTCCAAGCTTTGTTGGGGATCCCTACCGCGAGACCACACTTGGGTGGAGATACCATTGCTATCTAGCAGATAGGTAAGACTAGAGCCCCAGGCCCCAGCCCCTAGAACGGTGACATGGAGAGGAGCATTAGTATTGACAAAGGACATGGTAGTTTTTGGTAATTCGTCTTCGCTTCCATTATGGCCATGGATTGGTACTCCCATTGCCCCTGTTTGTAATTTAGTAAATATGCTTCAAACCCCAAGGAAGTTCATGAAGCGTCTCCGTTGATCTATGATCTATGGGCCTCTCTACCAAGGGCTACCCACCAGGGTGAAACTACTCCAGAAATAGGGGTGGCTCAAATCGTCCGTTACTAAGCGTTGCCGAATATCCGGCGGTAAGTTCGCCAAGGAAATGGTGGTACCATCCCCAAGGACTAGATTGCCGTCGACCACCTTGATCTTCTTCTGGAGCAGACTGAGTTGAGCCTGCTGTAAGGCTTTAGCCTTAATTGGGGCGTGTTGTAGTCGGTCATATAAACTGGTCATCAAAGCAAAAGTCCCCTCATCGCTGACATACCACAGACTACCGATCGCCGTTTTAACTCCGGTTTTTACCGCCAGACCAGCAAAGCCCAATTCTGCATCGAAGTCCCCAACCGCGGTGCGACAGGCCGATAGAACCATCAAGTCAATAGGTTTATTTAAACCAACGTTGGCAAATTGGTCTAAATCTAAGGATCTGTCACTAAAAACGATAAAGGAATTGTTACGATTGCCGGGCAAAAATTCCCCATGGGTGGCTAGGTGTACCAGTCGATATTCCTGGGTAGCAAGGGACTGCACAAAATTATCCACAGTAAATTGCTCGTTCAGGAAGGCACTGCCCCGCCAGAGTTGATTGGTGATGGTATCCACCTCCACCGCCGCCGCTGGCAATGGATTTTGGTTGGCAAATGTCTCCGCCCCCATGGCTAGAATCCGGGCCCCATTTAGGGGAGCATAATCCCGGTTGGTGAGGGCCAAACTAGGCATTAGTCCCACACTGTATTGTTCGATTAGGTATTGCTCCGACTGGCGATCGTACATCGCAGCCATGGGTAAAGAACGTAACCCTCGATCGAGAATAAAGCTAATATTTTCAATTTCCCTTTCTTTATTCCTCAAAATCGGCATAATTGGCCTAATTAACCAGTCATATAACTGAGATGCTTGGGCTTGGTAATTGTCTCCTCGATTTGCCGCAGTTAGGTTCCGGTTCAGAATCTCCACTTGGCGGATTACTTCCCGACGGCTGACATTGACTGGAATCGGCTCGGTAATGCCATCTTCCGTCACCACCACAATCACCAATTGATCATCGGGCTGGGGACTGTTATTGGGAGGAATTATAAGTTGTTCGGCCGATGCTACCCGCCAATCTCTAATCTGGGGATAGAGTGCCACAGGGGGAATAGCGCCTTCATTGTTCGAAGAAAATTGCCATTCAGGAAGAATTTCCTCCAAAGTTCCTGGGGGATAGAAATAGATGTAAACCAAGGCAGAATTAACCCCAGTGTTAAGGTTCAATTCTCCCAGCACTTCAACGGGATTAACTAGTTCAAGCTCAACATTCAAATTAAGGTGACTGGTAAACTGTGCAGAAATTCTTTCCTCTACGTTTTCATTGAGTTGTTGTTGTAAAGCAACTTGATTAGAAGGGAAATTAACCCCCATATTACCGGTGAAAAGATTAATACCCGGAACGCTGTCTTGGCTCTGAATTTCCAGACTTGGGGTATTAGTAACAGTGGATCGCTCAATCTCAAACGATATCTGCCTCTCATCATCGACTTCTTCAACATCCGGAGGAGTCGGGGGCTCCACAGATATGGGAGGAGTTGGCGGCTCGGGTTCAGGTTCCGGCTCGGGCTCAGGTTCAGGTTCTGGCTCGGGCTCGGGTTCCGGTTCAGGTTCCGGCTCGGGCTCAGGTTCCGGTTCCGGTTCCGGCTCGGGCTCAGGTTCCGGCTCAGGTTCCGGCTCGGGTTCCGGTTCAGGTTCAGGTTCCGGCTCGGGCTCAGGTTCAGGTTCTGGCTCGGGCTCGGGTTCAGGTTCTGGCTCGGGTTCCGGTTCAGGTTCTGGCTCAGGCTCGGGTTCAGGTTCTGGCTCGGGTTCCGGTTCAGGTTCCGGCTCGGGCTCAGGTTCAGGTTCCGGCTCGGGTTCAGGTTCCGGCTCGGGTTCAGGTTCCGGCTCGGGTTCAGGTTCCGGCTCGGGCTCAGGTTCCGGCTCGGGTTCAGGTTCCGGCTCGGGTTCAGGTTCCGGCTCGGGTTCAGGTTCCGGCTCGGGTTCAGGTTCCGGCTCGGGTTCAGGTTCCGGCTCGGGTTCAGGTTCAGGTTCAGGTTCAGGTTCCGGCTCGGGTTCAGGTTCCGGCTCGGGCTCAGGTTCCGGCTCGGGTTCAGGTTCCGGCTCGGGTTCAGGTTCCGGCTCGGGTTCAGGTTCCGGCTCGGGTTCAGGTTCCGGCTCGGGTTCAGGTTCCGGCTCGGGTTCAGGTTCAGGTTCAGGTTCAGGTTCCGGCTCGGGTTCAGTAGTTATGGTTATATTATCAAGGGTAAAAGTATCAAAAATGGGGGGTGTACCGATTGGCACAGTATTGTCGTCTCCCGAACTAATTGCCCCAAGAGTCCCATTGGTAATGGGATTACCAACGATGAAAGGTTCAGTTCCACCAAACTGAATGTAGACCGATCCTCCAGCTGTGGCGCCAGCCGTATAAATACTGAGAGGCAGTGCTTCTTCACCTAGGAAAAAGCCATCGATCGCCCGAAAATAACGAGCAGCCTCAACATAGACGTCCCCTCCCGTACCTTCATACCCTTTGGTGAATAAATAACCAACTTCGATATCTCCCCCCGACTGAATAAAAATATCACCACCATTGACTGCCGACGTATCTATGTAACTAGTGGTAATATCTCCCCCTGCTTGTAGGAATACATTCCCTGGTGCCCCATTCCCCCCAGTGTATATGTAGGAGCCAATTAAAATGTTCAGCGGAGCCTCAACATATACATCTCCACTGGTTTGACTGCCATAGGTATTTAAATAATCAATGATCTGTATATTCTGGCCCGCCTGAAAGAAAATATCGCCTCCATTTTTGCCAGCGGTGAATATGTAATTCGTGGTAATGCTACCATCTGCTGTGAGGAAAACATTTCCTCCCGTACCTTCATTGAGAGATTCACTCGAATAGGCCCCAGTATCAATAAAGGCAGTGGTAATGTCTCCCTTGCTTTCGATAGAAACAGCTCCCCCCAAGCTGTCTATTTCTAAGCCATCTCCAAATCCTCGAGCATCAATGTAGGCAGTATTAGTATCACCACCGGAAGATAGGGTGACGTTACCGCCATTGGTTCCCGATGTTTCTATATAGCCAGTGGCGAGATTTCCCCCAGCATTAAGGACTACATTACCTGCGGAGCCACTCAATGGAGAGGTAACTATTGATCCAGTTGAAATATTGCCCAAAGCTTGTATGTCTAAATTTCCACCCTGGGTGTTGATATTACCAAAAGAAACATTCTTCCCCGCGCTAAGCAGTACATCGGATGCTATTTCCGCCGCGCCAATAGAAAAAGAAGAGAGGGTAATTGTATTGAGAAAAGAAGAAAATGGGCTAGTTATATTTTGAGCAGCCTGAACCTGAAGACCTCCATTAACTAGAATATTGTTAGTGAAAATCACTGAGCCCACACTACTGGTCAAATTGACCGGCTGTAACCCATAGAATATCCCGTCAAAAATTTGATTTTCCTGGGCAAGGATATCATTACTAACATAAATCTCCGTAGCGGTGACACCGAAACTTTTCAGGGGAGTAGTAGTACCAGCTCCGTTATCAAAATAAATAAAGTTAGCGTTGCCTAATAGATCAAATCCACCGTTGACAGCCTTACGGAAATAAATATCGTATCCCGGAGCAGTAAATGTTGTGTTGGCATTGAGTTGAATTTTATTGTCAAAATTTAAATTGGTGAAAGGGGATGTGACTAATGTATTTCCAGTATCAATAGGCCCTGTGTTGGCAAAAATGATCGAACCTGTTCCTAAAAATACCGGCGCCTCTAGGGTGACTAGGGACGAATCAAAAGTGATGTTATTAGGGGAATTTGTAGCAAATATCGGCTGACTGACAGCAATGGATTTGTCTGCCTGGAGGACAACATTGCTCAAAAGCAAATTACTTTCAACGGTGGAAGCGGAAATAAGACCAGGCTCAGCATTAGGATTATTGACAAGACCAACAATCAATTCCTGGGGATCCAACAACCAAATCCCTGTTTCCCCCATGGTTGCTAAGGTATTTACCCTGGCAGTGTCGCCAATAATCAAACTTTTAGCACCGGAGGTCTCCACCAAACCTCCGTCCCCCCCCATGGTTCCGCCCTGGGCAAAAATGTTGCCACTAAAACGGGTAGAGTCATCGGCCCAAACAATAACGGTCCCCCCATCCCCTGCTAATAGACCATCGGCTTTAATTACCGAATTACTATCCACCAGGGCTTGGGATGCACTAGGGAAAGTAGGTTGACCCTGAAAATCACCACCAATACGGACTGTACCGCCGCCGCCATTGCCTGAAACATCCACCGTAGCCCCTTGCAATGCAACCCGATCGCCGGCGATCGCCACTTGGCCCCCGGAGGAAATATTAGTGCTTTTACCACTGGCATCAACATTGCCCGATACGGTGACAGAACCCGGTAATGAAGAAATCGTTGTATTTGTACTTGTGTTAATTACACTGCCATCAGGTTGCACCGCTAAACCTAGATCGAGATTTTGTGCTCCCCGGGTCAACAGGGTCGGTAGATCCAGCACCGAAAAAGAACCATTTTTGCCAATCTGGGGAGCAACTTCCACCTCCAAACTCAGTAGACTGCCGACTTGGGAAATGCGGATACGATTTTGCCCTGGCACGGCGGCCACGGTGATACTTCCCCCCGGTGCTGACAATGAACCAGTGTTGACAACGGTACTTCCCAAAAAGGTGATACTTTTACCTTCCGTGACTGATAAATCCCCAGCATTAATGATCAGCCCAGGGTTAGCCAAATCAAAGGCAAATTGGCTTGGATTGCCTATCAATGAACTGTAATCATTGTCAGAAAAAGCCTGGAACCATTGGTCATTACCAAAACCGATCGCCGAGCCGGTGGTGACGACAAAATCTCCCGGTACATTGATGCTGGCATTGGGACCAAAAATCATCCCTGCTGGGTTCATCAAAAAGAGATTGGAATTGCCCCCGGTAACTTGGATGAGACCGTTAATAATCGACGCATCCCCCCCCACAATTCGGGTGAGAATGTTCCGAATATCGGGGTTAGAAAGGAAATTGGCAATTTGTCCTTGGTCTAGCCCAAACTGTTGCAAACTGTGGAATAAATTCTTCCCATCGCCCGATAAACTGCCCCCACCAATGTTGAATTGATTTCCCTGGCTATCAACCGTTGTGCCAGTGCCGTCCGCAGCTGGGGTGATGTTCTGGGCCAGCGTACTCGGCATAGTACCAGTCAAACAAACCAGCAAACTCGAGCCGAACAAGCGGAGCAAGCGGAAAGGGGGGATGAACACAGCTATTTCCAGCAAAATGGGACGCTGACGACAATTAATGGACAAAATAGACCCACTAACTACCCATCGATTATATCCAACCCTTCGCCGGGACGACATCTGAAATTAAATGGGGCTCGAAAAGACGGACAATTACCACGGGCTACCCACTAAAGTAAAACCACTCCAGAAGTAAGGATGACTCAATTCATGGGTGGCTAACTGTTCTTGAAGTTTGATTGGTAATTCCGCCAGGGAAATAGTTATTCCATTCCCCAAGATTAAATTTCCGTCTTCCACTCGGATTTCTCGATTCAGCAGACTGAGTTGAGCCTGTTGTAGAGCCTTAGCTTTAATGGGAGACCCCTGCAAATGGTTATAGAAACTACTCATCAGCGCAAAGGTCCCTTCGTCACTAACAAACCAAAGGCTACCAATCGCCGTTTTAACTCCGGTTTTTACCGCCAATCCAGCAAAGCCCAATTCCGCGTCAAAGTCCCCCACGGCTGTGCGACAGGCTGATAGCACCATTAAGTCGATGGGCTTGTCCAAACCAACATTGGCAAATTGGTCTAAATTCAAAGACCTATCACTGAAAACCACAAAGGAATTGTTACGATTACCAGGCAAGAATTCCCCATGGGTAGCTAGGTGCACCAGTCGATATTCGTTGGTAGCAAGGGACTGCACAAAATTATCTACAGTAAATTGCTCGTTCAAGAAAGCACTGCCCCGCCAGAGTTGACTAGTGATGGTATCCACTTCTACCGCCGCCGCCGGCAGTGGACTTTGGTTTGCAAATCTCTCTGCTCCCATGGCCAATATCTGGGCTCCAGTTAATGGTGCATACTCCCGGTTAGTTAAAGCCAAACTAGGCATTAACCCCACGCTATAGTCCTCAATCAAATACCGCCCCAACTGGCGATCGTACATAGTTGCCATCGGCAGAGACCGCAGACCCCGGTCGAGAACAAAACTAATATGTTGAACTTTGCGTTGCTCCAAAATTGACTTAATAGGTCTAATCAACCAGTCATATAGCTGGGAAGCTTGAATTTGATAGTCATCACTCTGACTGACAGCCGTTAAATTGCGGTGTAACAACTCCGTCTGGCGCACCACTTCCCGACGAGTAATGTTCAGGGGAATAGGTTTGGCAATGCCATCCGCTGTCACTACCACAATCACCAATTGATCATCTCCTTGGGGATCATTATTGGGGGGAATAATCAATTGTTCCGTCGAAGCAATCTGCCATTCATGTAACTTCTGGGCGATCGCCACTGGGGGAATAACTTCTCCATCTAAAAAGGAAAATTGCCATTCCGGCACACTTTCTTCCGCTTTACCTGGGGGATAGAAGTAAATATAAACCAGTGATGACTTAACCCCCGTTTGGGCATCAAGATCCTGGAGGGCTTGTTGGACATTCACTGGTTCAACAATTACGTCAATGTCTAGGTAATTGATGAATTCAGAGGCGATCGTCTCCTCCACATTATCGAACAGTTGTTGCTCGAGGGTGAGCTGATCAAAAGGCAAACTTTGACCGACGGTAAGCTCAGAAGATTGATTTTGCTGGGTTAGATTTGTTTCAAGAGTAAAACGGGCTAACTCCTCCATTTGCAAATTGGGGGTATTGAGGTTAGTGGATCTTTCTACGTCGAAGAAAATCGGCCGTCCATCATCCCTGTCATCGACATCTGGAGGAACGGGTCTTTCCGGCTCGGGTTCAGGTTCCGGCTCGGGTTCAGGTTCCGGCTCGGGTTCAGGTTCCGGCTCGGGTTCAGGTTCCGGCTCGGGTTCAGGTTCCGGCTCGGGTTCAGGTTCCGGCTCGGGTTCAGGTTCCGGCTCGGGTTCAGGTTCCGGCTCGGGTTCAGGTTCCGGCTCGGGTTCAGGTTCCGGCTCGGGTTCAGGTTCCGGCTCGGGTTCAGGTTCCGGCTCGGGTTCAGGTTCCGGCTCGGGTTCAGGTTCCGGCTCGGGTTCAGGTTCCGGCTCGGGTTCAGGTTCCGGCTCGGGTTCAGGTTCCGGCTCGGGTTCAGGTTCCGGCTCGGGTTCAGGTTCCGGCTCGGGTTCAGGTTCCGGCTCGGGTTCAGGTTCCGGCTCGGGTTCAGGTTCCGGCTCGGGTTCAGGTTCCGGCTCAGGTTCAGGTTCCGGCTCGGGTTCAGGTTCCGGCTCAGGTTCAGGTTCCGGCTCGGGTTCAGGTTCCGGCTCGGGTTCAGGTTCCGGCTCGGGTTCAGGTTCCGGCTCGGGTTCAGGTTCCGGCTCGGGTTCAGGTTCCGGCTCGGGTTCAGGTTCCGGCTCGGGTTCAGGTTCCGGCTCGGGTTCAGGTTCCGGCTCGGGTTCAGGTTCCGGCTCGGGTTCAGGTTCCGGCTCGGGTTCAGGTTCCGGCTCGGGTTCAGGTTCCGGCTCGGGTTCAGGTTCCGGCTCGGGTTCAGGTTCCGGCTCGGGTTCAGGTTCCGGCTCGGGTTCAGGTTCCGGCTCGGGTTCAGGTTCCGGCTCGGGTTCAGGTTCCGGCTCGGGTTCAGGTTCCGGCTCAGGTTCAGGTTCCGGCTCGGGTTCAGGTTCCGGCTCAGATGGGAGATCTCCAATGGCAATAGTAATATCGCCGTCAACAGTGGTTTCGAAAAAAGACGTACCGATACTGATTGTATTGTCCGTGCCGGTGGTCAACGTTCCGGCCGTACCATTAACACTGGCATCTCCCACAATGAATGGTGCTGTGTCACTACCAACTTGGATAAAAATTTGTCCACGACCATCGCCAAAGGTTGTAATTACGGGACCAAGTTGAGAAGCAGTGGAAATACTTGCATTATTAAAGTCATCAATGATGCCCAGTGCACGGAAGGTATTGCCTGCAACGATTTTGACATTACCGCCAAATCCATTTAATCCCTCGGCATTGATGAATTTGACTGTAATATTTTTACCGGCCGTTAGAGTAACATCGCCGCCATTATCTCCCGTTACGACAATATCTTCTGTTGTGATACTTCCCGACACGGCTTCTAGATTTACATTTCCTCCAAAACTATTTAGGGCTGTTGCTTCTGTAGAAATCGAGCCCGTCTGAATACTACCACCGGCTTTTAGAGATATTTCACCGCCAGCTGCGGATGCAAAAGTGTTAATTTCTTCCGTTGTAATGTTCCCCGTTGTGGAGCTTAAAGTGACATTGCCGGCATTTTGATTAGACCCAAAGGCCTCTATGGCTTTTGTGGTAATGTTACCCGCAGAATTGATGGTTACATTACCTCCGGATCCCCCGACCCCAAGTGAATAGGCGCCTATTGTATTTGTTGCTTCAATACTGCCTCCAAAGGAAGTAATGTTGATGTCTCCGGCAAATGCATTGGCACTCCAAGTTTCCATCTTGCCGACGCTAATATCTCCATTGGCTGTTAAGTCTATGATCCCTCCGTCAAATCCCCCAGTAGCAGAATAAGCTTCTATTCCCCCCATTGTGATGTTGCCCACAGCACTAAGGCTCACATTACCTACTGCAGCGCCAATTGCAATCGTGCTTATTTGCCCTGGGAAGGTGATGTTGCCCGCAGAATTCAGTGTTACGTCCCCCCCAGCCCCAGAGCCCCCCACTAGCGAGTTGGCGTCTATATTCCCTGTTACAGCAATATCGCCGGAAAGGGAAGTTATGGTCACGTCCCCAGCAGATGTATTGGTGGTGGTGGTGTTAGAAGTCCGGGTGGAAATACTATCCACCTGAACATTGTCTCCCATAATGTTGACTTCCCCACCAGAACCAGTGAATCCTTGGGAATCGATGGAGCTAACGATAATACCCTGACCAGCTGTTAGTTCAACTTTACCGCCAATATTGCCTTTAGTTAAAATATCCCCTATGTCTGCACTGTCCTTGGCATCAATCAAAACAATGCCAGATGTCCCCCCTGTCTCTGTATCCAAAGCGGAGGCATTTACATCCCCTGCCACCACTTTACCCGCAGAATTTAGCGTTACGTTACCTCCAAATCCAGATGGAGCAAACTGTGCAGTGGCATCTATTTCCCCTACTGTAATGTCGCCGGCAAAGGAAGTGATGCTCACATCCCCAGCGGATGTAATTTCAGTGGTGGAATTGGACGTCAGAGTGGAGATGCTATCTACCTCAACACTTTCACCCAAAATGGTGACCTTACCACCGGAGCCGACGTTCCCCTCGGTGTCGATGATACTCACAGCAACAGCTTGACCGGCTTGCAAATTGACATTGCCGCCATTGTTCCCGTCGGTCAAAATTTCCTGTACGTTGATGGTGCCCCCAGCATCGATGAAGACGCTCCCTCCCGTGCTCTCAGATCCCGTAATAGCGGCCGAGGTATCTATCTGCCTCACCACAACTGAACCCGCAGAGTTTAGTGTTACATTACCCCCAGATTTACCAAATTCAAATGTGTCTATAACATCCATGGAAATGTTAGCGGATTTTACAACTTCCAGATTCCCGCCACGGGTCCTAATATCCCCCATGGCAATTTCATTTCCTGCCTCCAGAGTTATATTGACAGTTGCTTCTTCAGGTTGTAGGGATAACAAAGATGGACTGGTAATATTTTGTCCGGCAATGATTTTGAAGTCTCTATTGATCGAGATCTTATCGGTGAAGATTATCGATTCATTGATACTTTCTAGAGTTATTGGTTGAAGCTGTCCACTAAATGCCCCACTAAAAAGTTGGCTGCCCTGGGTGGTTATGTCATCGCCAACGTATATGCCTAAAGCCTTAGCTTCCAAGCTTCTGAGTGGAATAATATCCCCCAATTTTTTATTAAAATAAATATTGTCGGCCTCAATAATTAAGGCAAATTCACCGTTAATGGAGTCATCAAAAGTAATATCGTTGCCTAGAATATTAAAAGTTGCGTTGGCATCCAGTTCAATTCTATTTTCAATAGTTAGCTTGGTGGGTGATGTGATTAATATATTTCCAGTATTATTGATGGATGTATTAGCTAAGGTAATGAATCCTGTGCCTAGGGAAATTGGCGAAACCGGTGAAGTAATTTCTACTGTGGGGGAATCAAAAGTGAGGTTGCCACCGTCGCCATTCTTTGCTTGGGCATCAATCGAACCAACCGTAATTCCTTGACTAGCTTTTAAGTTTATATCGCCTGCTTTAAAACCACCTTTTGTATCTATGTCGCCAATGGCGATATTCCCTTCTCCAGTTATATCAATTCGTCCCCCTGCACTAGCGTTGTTGTCAAAGGTTCCAGAGGAAAAGAGATCTCCAGTTTGTATATCTCCAATAGCCTGAAGATTAATAGAACCGGCGGTAGTTTCCCCTGCTGTATTTATGGTTTCGGTATCAATAGTGCCATCGGCAATTAGGTTAACGCTCCCTCCACTAAGCCCAGGATCTGTGGAGCGCCCAGAAGATAAATTTTTAGTTGTTATATTTTCCCCAGCGCTGAGATTAATTTGCCCACTGCTAAATTTTCCGACGGTGGTTATGTCCCCTGTCTCGATGGTCCCATCTGCAACTATGTCAACATTGCCTCCATTGGTGCCGACGGGAGTTTCTAGAAGACTAAAGGTTTTTAAATCTCCAGTTGTTACACTCCCACTGGATTGGAGATTAATATAACCTCCCGAAAATCCACCCATTGTGTCTATGAAACCGGTATTGATATTGCCGTCCGCAATGATGTCAATACTGCCTCCATTGCTACCCAAAACCAAAAAAGAACCAAAAGCAGTTATGTCTCCTGTTGTTACGTTGGCGCTGGATTCAAAATTGATAGAACCTCCGCCAGAGCCAGCTAGGGTGTCGATGGAACCAGTAATGATATCGCCTTGGCTGTTAACCACCACGTCCCCGCCAAAACCGCCAGGATCCTCTGTTCCTTTCGTGTTTATATTTCCTATGTCAACGACACCATCGGCAGTAATAAAGATATCTCCCCCCTGCACACCAGATGTCTCGACATCCCCGTCAATAAAGACATCAACCCCTGCATTAATATCAACTAATCTGCCGCTGGTTAAAATACGCGTTCCTGTTACTGTGCCCCCATCTGCCCGAAAACTTCCCTTTGTGGTTGTTACTATTACCTTGCCAGTCTCATTTGCTTTACCAGTTTTTAAGGAAACAACATCAATATCTCCCTCTGCTGTAAGTTTGATATCACCACTACTTGCGACGCTATTCGTATTGATTGAATCTGTGGTGATCTTTCCCTGGCTTTCAATTAAAACATCTCCACCAAAACCTTCATTTCCTGAACCATCATCAAATCCACCGGTATTTATAGTTCCAGTGGTTGTGTCGCTTCCCGATACGATGGTTACACCTCCCCCATTTACTCCACTAGTATCTATTAAACCAGTTCTAGTTATGCCTGAAGAAGTAATGTTTACTAGTCCACCATTTCCAATGCCTTGACCGTTAGAAAATATATCTTGAATATCTATGTTGCCTAGGGAAGAAAGTATATTTATATTTCCACCGTTACCATTGGAACCTCCTGTAGATAAACTATTAAGCTCAATACTACCCAAGGCGTTAATGGTTATATCTCCACCATCAATACCATAAGTATCTATCGCACCTAATGTGATCGCTGAGTTGGAAAATATATCAACTTTACCGCCAGTAAAATTCTCGCCGAAAGCGCTTAAGAATCCTGAAGAAATTATGTCATCTCCCGACTTAAGGGTAATGTTACCACCGCTTTGAAAGCTAGATGCATTTATATTATTTAAAATAATCTCACCCACTGCCTGGATGTCAACATTGCCTCCCTTAATACCTCCGCTCCCCAATGCTGAAACGGAAATATCACCAACCTGGATATTGCCTCCTGATTTTAAATTCACATCTCCACCATTACCATCAGGAAATTCAGATAATATTCTGGATGTTGATATGTCCCCTTCTGCAATGATGTTGATTGGACTACCAAGACCAGAAAATATATCAAATGTTGAAATACTACCAGTGTTGCTAACCAACTCTAGTGGATTAGCCTGGGTAAAAATGTCATTTCTAAAAACTTGATCTCCCTGTGTAGTTATCTTATTGCTAAGAAAAATATTTACCGCTTTAACATCAAGACTTGCTAGTGAATTGACATTTCCAGCTCCGTTGTTGAAGTAGACCGAGCCCGCCTCAATATCAACTAAAAGGTCAAAATTGCCATTTACAGACTCCCCAAAAGTGATGTCATATCCCGAAACCCTGAACGTTGTATCGGCGTTAAGCTCAACGTTGTTTTCAAAATTTAAGCCAGTAGATGAAGATGTGACTAATGTTTTTCCAGTATCAATAGGCCCTGTATTAGCAAAAATAATTGAGCCAGTTCCTAAAGAAAAAAGGGCATCGATAGTGGTCGTGGGAGAATCGAAAGTGAGATTACCAGGGGCTGACGGATCTGCACTAAAATTTGACTGAACGGCAATGGATTCATCTGCTTGAAGGATGACATTACCAGTGTCCAAGGCGGTTGTAATTGTGAATACAGAAACAAGCTTTGGTTCAGCAAAGAAATCATCAGTAGTTCCGACAATTATTTCTAGGGGATCTAGCAACCAAGTACCTAGTTCCCCCATAGTCGCCAAGGTATTTACCCTGGCAGTTTCATCAACCATCAAATTCTTAGCGCCGGAGGTTTCTACAAAACCCCCATCACCACCCAACAATCCCCCTCGAGCATTGATAGTGCCCCCAAAACGAGCAGAATCATCGGCCCAAACGATAACTGTTCCTCCATCCCCTGCGCCTAGGGCATCGGCGTTTATTGTCGATCCGGCATCTACAAGGGTTTGAGTTGCGCCAGGCAGATTGGGTTGGCCCTGAAAATCACCACCAATACGGACTGTACCGCCGCCGCCATTGCCTAAAACATCCACCGTAGCCCCTTGCACTGCAACCCGATCGCCGGCGATCGCCACTTGGCCACCGGAGGAAATATTAGTGCTTTTACCACTGGCATCAACATTGCCCGATACGGTGACAGAACCCGGTAATGAAGAAATCGTTGTATTTGTACTTGTGTTAATTACACTGCCATCGGGTTGCACCGCTAAACCTAGATCGAGATTTTGTGCTCCCCGGGTCAACAGGGTCGGTAGATCCAGCACCGAAAAAGAACCATTTTTGCCAATCTGGGGAGAAACTTCCACCTCCAAACTCAGTAGACTGCCGACTTGGGAAATGCGGATACGATTTTGCCCTGGCACGGCGGCCACGGTGATACTTCCCCCCGGTGCTGACAATGAACCAGTGTTGACAACGGTACTTCCCAAAAAGGTGAGACTTTTACCTTCCGTGACTGATAAATCCCCAGCATTAATGATCAGCCCAGGGTTAGCCAAATCAAAGGCAAATTGGCTTGGATTGCCTATCAATGAACTGTAATCATTGTCAGAAAAAGCCTGGAACCATTGGTCATTACCAAAACCGATCGCCGAGCCGGTGGTGACGACAAAATCTCCCGGTACATTGATGCTGGCATTGGGACCAAAAATCATCCCCGCTGGGTTCATCAAAAAGAGATTGGAATTGCCCCCGGTAACTTGGATGAGACCGTTAATAATCGACGCATCCCCCCCCACAATTCGGGTGAGAATGTTACGAATATCGGGATTAGAAAGGAAATTGGCAATTTGTCCTTGGTCTAGCCCAAACTGTTGCAAACTGTGGAATAAATTCTTCCCATCGCCCGACAAACTGCCCCCACCAATGTTGAATTGATTTCCCTGGCTATCAACTGTTGTGCCAGTGCCGTCCGCAGCTGGGGTGATGTTCTGGGCCAAGACATTGGAGGGAAAACCAGGCAAACAAGCCAGTAAAGCTAGGCAAAAGAGGCGGAAACTGCGGTGCAACACAACTATCAGGAGCTAAATTAACAACATTTCCACCACAAAGCCCAGGGACAGGGACTTTTTGGCCAGTCCATTATAGCGGCCACCCAGGTGGAGTTGGCCATGGAAAAGAATGAATTATTTTAGTACTTTAGATAGTTCTTTGCTTCCTAGACTGTTAAATTTAACTCAGAAAAGCAAAAAGTGTTTTATTTGAGCATCCTTTTTCGGGAAACTGGTTAAGATGTGGAAGGGAAAATTCCCCCAGATATGGTTCTAGATTGCTCTTGGAGTACTATTCGCAGGCATTGTTATGGAAAATATTATCAATAATGTGGAAGAGTATCTGTTATCGAGGGAAGAACGGATCCTCCAGGTGCGTAATTTAGTGGAAACCCTACGGGCCGCTGAAGAAATTGCCAAGCAGGGCTACTTAATTACCAGTTCAGAGTTGGCAGATTTAATGGATATTAACCCCAGTGCTGTCACTAGCCGGGGAGATCATTGGTCTTGGCGCAATTGGGTGGTGTCTCGGGTGAGAAGGGAGGGGAACCAAATTCTCTGGCAGTTGGAGCGGGTGGATTAGGGTTTGGGCCGGATTATTCAATATGACAGAACCCCTCATTCAACTTCGGGGCATTAGTAAGTCCTTTGGCGATCGCCAAATTTTGGACAATGTGAACTTGGATTTATATCCAGGGGAAGCATTGGTGGTGATTGGGCCCTCCGGCACAGGAAAGTCCACTATCTTGCGGATTATTGCTGGACTATTGTCACCGGACAGTGGGGAAGTGATTATTAAAGCCCAACCCCGGCGGGGCCTTGTGGAAGACGACAATGAACGCATCCGCATCGCCCTAGTGTTCCAACAATCAGCCCTATTTGATTCCCTCACTGTGGCGGAAAATGTCGGCTTTTTTCTACTGGAGCATTCTTCCCTGTCCAAGGAAATAATTCGGGAGCAGGTGGCCCAAAAACTGGCTCTGGTGGGTTTAACCGGCATTGAGGATTATTATCCAGCCCAACTATCGGGGGGTATGCGTAAACGAGTTAGCTTTGCCCGGGCCATTATGTCCAATCCCCATCAACCGGAGGATAACCCGGAGGTGATTTTGTACGATGAACCCACCGCCGGTTTAGATCCCATCGCCTCCACGGTGATTGAGGACTTAGTGCGACGGTTACAAAGATCCCCGGAGGGTTGTGGCACCTATATTATGGTGAGTCATCAAGAAAGTACCATTCGTCGGACAGCGGATCGGGTGGTCTTGCTCTACGACGGTAGAATTCAATGGCAGGGGTCAGTCAAAGCCATCGACGAAACTGATAATCCTTTGGTGCGCCAATTCTTTGAGGCCAAGGTGGATGGCCCCATCCGAATTTTGGATTAGCCAACACGGGGGTAAGATGGGGGAACCCTTTGCCCTCCTGAGGTTTCCTAGGAATAGAAGGCGAGGGTGAGCGAACTTTTACCATTGTTACCATTGGTAGAAAGCTACGCGGATCGCCCTGTTTTTTCGGATCTATTTAGACATCGTTATGCTCAGACCCCGCACCATCAAAGAAGGCTCCGTTGGTCTGTTTGCCCTATTGGGGCTATTTATCATTGGTGGCATAGCATTGTGGCTAAGGGGGGGCGGCTTTGGCAATCCAGGCTATCAAGTTTTGGTGAGGTTCACCGATGCCAGTGGACTCCAGGTGGGGGGACCTGTGCGTTATCGAGGGGTGCCAGTGGGGCGTGTGGCCAAGCTCATCCCAGGTAGTAATGGAATTTTAGCCCAGCTAGAAATTAGTTCCACTCAGTTACGCATTCCCGCTGATGTGCAAGTGGAAATTAGTCGTTACGGCTTGCTGGGGGAAGCGGCCATTGAGATGATTCCCGATCGCCAATTGTCTGAAGCCGCTTTAGCTATTGATCCCCTCAGTGCAGACTGTACCGAAAGCGGTAAAATCCTCTGCAATGGAGATGAGTTGGTGGGACAATCTGGTAGTCAATTGACCAATAGCGTTGCCCGTTTGGCCCAGGCCTACAGTGATCCCCAGTTCGTGGCCGATATCAATGCCACCGTCAAAAGTGCCAACCTGGCCGCCGCCCGCATTGCCACCATGAGCGAGGAAATTACCGCCCTCAGCAAAACCGCTAATCAACAGGTGCGAGGCTTTGGCCGTACCTCTGAGGCGATCGCCAACGCCGCTGACAACGCTTCTTTGCTGACCAGCCGGGTCAACCAAGTGGTGCTGACCAACCAAGACCACATCAATCGCACCATTGAAGAAGCTTCCCTCTTAATGGTTAACCTCAATCAACTGGTGGGGGAAAATCGAGCCCAGGTGAACCTAACTCTGAAAAGTATTGAAACCACTAACCAAGACCTCCAGGCGATCGGCCGGGAAATCAATACTGCGGTGGCCACTATCAACCATGGGCTAGCGGCGATCGACACCCAAAAACTAACCAGAGACCTGGCTCTGTTGATGGAAAATGCTGCTGTCACCAGCAATAATATCCGGCAAATTTCTGCGGACCTCAGCAACCCCACCCTTTTGCTTACCCTGCAACAAACCCTGGATGCGGCTCGACTCACCTTTGAAAATGCCCAGAAAATCACCAGCGATGTGGAGCAACTGACCGGCGACCCTGCTTTCCGTGACAACCTGAGAAAATTGGTGGACGGTCTGGGGCAACTGGTTTCCTCCACCGAAAATCTTCAGGAACAGGTTTACACGGCCCACACCCTGGAACGGAGTAGTCAACAATTACGATTTCAATTGGATCATCAACAACAATTGGCTTTGTACTATCAAAGGTGGGGGGCAGTTAATCCCATGGGGACATCCCAGGGCCAATGGGGCCAATTAGCTCAACCCGCCAAAATCAAGCTTTCCCACCCCGGAGAAAGTAATTTAACAGAGAACTTTTCGGCACCAGCAGGAAAAAATTAGTTGCTAAAACCTGTGTGTACAGTCTTGATTGATCCCCTAAATCTCCTCGGGCAACACTGGAGAATTTTTGCCTAGTTTCTCCCAAAAACTTGGGAAGCTATTAAAACACACTCTTAGCTTCAGCTATTTTGTGGGTTACTGGGGTCATGGGGCCTTGGTTGATTCCAAAACGGTTTTCTATACTGTGTTTTTGACTATGTATTTTCAGCCCCAAAGTCAGAAGAGCCAGAAAGATCAAACACTGGCATGGGGTGAGACTTACCATTGGCAGAGGGCTGAATATCATCGAAAACCACAAATAACATACCGTTCTTTTTAGCTTCGTACATGGCCACGTCAGCATGGTGGACTAGGCGATCGTGGTCGGTATGGGAACCGTTGCCGATAACAATGCCCACACTGGCCGACACCGAGAGGCGATGATTATCCAGCACCATAGGTTGGGAAAAAGCATGGTGGATACGGTAAGCACAGTTTTTGGCATCGTTCACCGATTGGATCGATTTGAGAACGATTACAAATTCATCCCCACTTAGACGAGCTACCTGGTCTCCATCCCTTACACACTTTAGAAGATTTTCCGCCACTTTTATTAGAACTTTATCGCCAAAATCATGGCCAAATTGATCATTAATTCGCTTGAATTTATTTAAATCTAAAAGTAAAAGTGCAAATAATTGTTTTTGGGAATGGCAATTGCTACTGAGTAACTCTGTTAAAAAATGGGAGAGAGAGCGACGATTTGGCAAACTGGTTAAAGTATCATGACGAGAGTCATAATAAAGTTGATCGTTCATAGACTTCAATGAAGTCGTATCATTGAGTAACCAATAAAAACCAATTACTTTTCCCTGGGTATCCCGTTGTTGGCTCACTTGAATATCTACACTGATGGGGGCGATCGCCAAGGTTTGTAATTGCATCGACCAACGATAGGGAATTGACCATTTTTCCTCATCATTGACCATGGTCTTGAGTTGATTTTCAAAGATTAAAATTTGTTGTTGGGGCACATAATAAACTAATGGTTCTCCTTGCAAAACATTGACGGGAAAGTTTAGCAAACGACAAGTATTAGCATTAGCATCTTTGATTCTGCCTTGCAAATCAGTGGTCAAATAATTACCCGGTAGCCAATTTAGTTGCCAAGATGATGGCGTATGTAAAACTTGAAGTTCTGACTTTTGTCGATAAAGTCTTTTACAATTTTCCCAAAGTCTTTTTTGATCTTCCTTAAGTTCTTCTGGGCAATCAATTATCGTTAATTTATCTGGATTACCCTGATAAATACTGGTAAAAATTCCCACAGCCTTTTCCGCTCTTAAATCTTCCCTATACCCTGGAGCAAAAATTTTGGCTTCTCCCTTGTCCACAAATGGACCAAAATAGTAGGTAACACAGGGAATCATGGTATGTATTTTTACCCAGCAATTGGCATGAGATACCTGTTCAGAACCACCGTTACCATTATCAATACTGTTGGAAATATTACTTTGCACAGGGGAAAATTCCAGTAAAGAAAGATCATTTTTCCTGCCGTTAATCATTTCTGGCATAACTTGCCGAATTTCATTTTCAATGGCTAATCTTTCAGTGATGATATTTGATATATAATAGTCAGAGGAAAACTGCGAACTTTTCTCCCCTCTAGTTTTATGGCGGTTGGGGATTTTACTCAGGATTCTGGCTTTTAGCTCCAGACGGAAATAGGGAATGGACAAAGCCATGGCAAAAGGATGATTCTGGGGAAATTCAAGCAAGAACTGGTCGATTTCTTCATCGACAATCATCAGAGTTTCGTTGACAAGATAGTGGGGCACCCTATTGAACCGCCAGAATATGGTATAAATACATCAAAAATCGCACCTAAAGCTACCTTCATTCCTAAAAATTTGTCCTACCTCGCAAAACCCATTGCCCAAAAATCAAACAAAATAAAAACTAAAGACCGTTTATATTTGCATCCTCAAGTTTTAAAAAACTACTCTGACACTCTTTCAGTGGCACAGCAATAGAACTAAAATTTATTTCTATCCACTCCCCATTCCAAGGTACACAAAATATCATTTTTTGTCTGTACGATTATGATCCTTTACCCCCGACGGAACCCCAGCAAACGAATATATTCATCCTGGACCAATTTATAACACTCGCAGCTAGTTTGTTTGAGAGCATCGTAGTCCAACAAAGTTATTTTTCCCCGGCGATAGGTAATCATGCCGGACTGTTGTAGAGAATTGGCCGCAATGGTTACCCCCGATCGCCTGACTCCGAGCATATTAGCCACAAATTCCTGGGTGAGGGGAATTTCATCTGCCTGGACACAATCATGGACAGACATTAACCAGCGGGCCAAACGCTCTTCAATTTTATGCTGGCGGTTACAGGCTGCGCTTTGGGAAACCTGAGTTAGTCTGGCTTGGGTATAGAGCAACAAAATTCTTTGGGTAGGGGGAGACTGCTGAAACTCCCGGAGTAGAATTTCTGCACTCAGTTTCCATGTTTCTCCCGACACCTGGACGATCACCCGACTAATATTTTGCTTTCCCCCCAAAATAATTGGCAATCCCACCATGCCTTCATTGCCAATCAAACCAATTTCTGTGGTGGAGCCATCTTCCATAATTGAAACAACCGAGATCATGGCCGTGTTGGGAAAATAAGCAAAATCCATTACCTCATTGGGTTCGTAGAGTACTGTTCCGCTCTTATAGGAAACTTTTTGCAGATGGGGAGCTAAACGTTCATAACTTTCAACGGGTAGAAGTCCTAATAACTGGTTGAGTTTTAGGGGACGGTTTTGGTTCATTGGGAACGGACTTTTGGGAAAAATAAGTGCCTTTAATTACTTAAGAACACAAGTAGTTTAATTCTAATTTGAATTGATGAATTTTGGCGGTTTTGCTGAACAGAGTAATGGGGGCTTAGATCACCAGAGATTCCAAAAACGACTGTGAGCCTGTTCTGCACTGAAGTTAAGCTAGATCTCAATTACTAAAAATTATTGTGGAAATTTTACTTAAAACAGTGATTATTCGCCTGGGAAAGGACCAAAACTGCCTCCGACAAAAAAATGCAGCATCAAGACAGAGCACTAGTTCCATAAGCAGACGTGACGATCAAACTCATTTTCATAACTAAAAGTATATCTTCATAACTATTCTTTCATCTGTACGAAATATGACTTTAGGGAAAATTATTTAGAATAAAAATATTTTTTAAGAGTAAATGAAGCCTCTATTTTCGTTGATAATAATAGCTTTTGCGCTATGATTTAAACAAACAATAATTCTATTTTGTGAGTTTTGTGGTCTTCTATTGGCCCTTCTTTTTACTCTCTCTAAACAATTTGTAAAAAAATATATGCATTTTCAATGGGTAATATCCATTCATTTTTTATTTGAATCTCTACACTTCTAGAAATCAATTTGAATCTAAATCTGACTCTTGTTGAGTGTGTTTGAATTTATAAATTGGCAAATTTAGACCACAAAAAATAAAAGCTATCTTAAAATCTGTTTGTAGAGCGTTTTATTTATTAATACAAATTTTCGATATGACTACTCCCAATGGTCCAATCGATGATTGGGATATGGGGTTCTCGTCGAGGTTAGCCCGGAACTGAAGTATGCAAAGCAAAAGATGGCCTCAGACCTGCTTTTTGCTAGATTGAAGGGGTGATTTGTGTTTTCAATACTTATGCCAGACCATGCCCTCGGCTCTGTTACCCAAGGTTCCCTTAGTAAAGGCTTGGAAGTACGTCTCCATGCGGACGTTTCCGTGGAAGAAATGCGGGTAGGAAAATTTCTAGTTATTCAAGGTCGGCGATCGCGCTTTTTTTGTTTGCTCACCGATGTTTCTTTGGGAACGGCAAATCCAAGAATTTTGGCTAATCCTCCTAACATTAACGATGATTTTTTGATTGACGTGTTGGCCGGCAGCGGGACCTACGGCACCCTAGAATTGGCCCCCATGTTGATGTTAACGGAGTCAGAAAAAGAAACTGGTTCTAGTTCAACAAAGGGAGAAAGTTCAACTGAGCAAAATAACGGTAATGGCGTTGCTTCCTACCAAGCTAACAGTAATGCGGACGTGGAATTATTACCAGTGAAGACAATTCCAGCCCATTTTAGCCAGGTTTTTGAAGCTAGTGAACGGGATTTTCGGATGGTTTTTGGCTGGGAAGATGACCCTTTTTGCCGTAATTTTGCCATTGGTGAACCGTTAGATATGGCGGTGCCAGTTTGTTTAGACTTAGACCGTTTTGTGGAACGGAGCAATGGGGTATTCGGGAAATCAGGCACTGGGAAATCTTTTTTAACTAGATTATTAATTTCCGGCATTATCCACAAACAGGCAGCGGTTAATTTGATGTTTGATATGCACTCGGAGTATGGTTGGGAGGCCATGAAGGAAGGCAAAACCGTTTCCACTGTTAAGGGTCTGCGGCAACTCTTTCCGGGAGAAGTGGAAATTTTTACCCTCGATGCAGAATCCACTAAACGGCGGGGGGTGAGGGGTGCCCAGGAACTCTATTTAAGCTTTGATCAAATTGAAATTGAAGACATTCGTTTAGTGGGTTTTGAGTTAGGCCTATCGGAAGCAGCATTGGACAATGCCAATATTTTATTTTCTGAATTTGGCTCTAGTTGGATTTCCCGTTTATTGGTGATGACTAATGAAGAAATTAAGGTTTTTTGTGAAGAAAAACAAGGACATCCCGGTTCTATTATGTCTTTGCAAAGAAAGTTAAAACGGTTGGAAAATTTAAAATACTTAAAACAAATTAGTACCCATAACTACATTGACCAACTGTTGCAATGTTTGGAAGCGGGTAAACATGTGGTAATTGAATTTGGTTCCCAATCTAATTTGCTTTCCTACATGTTGGCTACCAACATGATCACCAGACGTATCCATGGTATTTACGTTAAAAAAGCAGAAAAATTTCTCCAAACTAAACACGTTGGCGATCGCCCGAGGCAATTGGTGATCACCATTGAGGAAGCCCACCGCTTTTTGGATTCTGCCATTGTCCACCAAACTATTTTTGGCACCATTGCTAGGGAAATGCGGAAATACTTTGTCACTTTGTTGGTGGTGGACCAGCGGCCGTCTGGCATTGACAATGAGGTTATGTCCCAAATTGGCACCCGCATCACTTGTTTACTGAACGACGAAAAGGATATTGAAGCCATTTTTACTGGGGTATCAGGGGGGCAAAACTTACGTTCCGTGCTGGCCAAGCTGGATTCCAAGCAACAGGCTTTGGTGTTGGGCCATGCGGTGCCTATGCCCGTGGTAGTGCGGACCCGGGCCTACGACCAGCAGTTTTATAGTGAAATTGGTTGCAGTGATTGGGGCGAGAAAACCGATGCGGAAGTGTTGGCCGAAGCGGCGATCGCCAGGGAGGATCTAGGCTTTTAGAGATTCACCAGGGGGAAGCAATCAGAGCTTATACTTAGAATTTGAAGCCCATTGTCCACGTTGCAGTCCTGCCTAGTCTTTTTCCCTTTGTCCACCCCAGCTTGTTCTTAAACGCCCAACGGCATGGTTTTTTGGAAACGCTTTTTTAATCCTGATTCAGCTAGTTCACCATCCCTGGGCACAGCGGGGGCAGAAGAATTTCTCACCAATGACAACGATAAAGGGCGGATATTTTTCAGCACTGACCGGGAAATTGACCTCTACGAGCTAGAAGAACTCTGTGATGCAGTGGGTTGGGCCCGGCGTCCCATTCGCAAAGTCAAAAAAGCCGTAGAGTGTAGTTTCTTAGTGGTCACCATGTGGGAAATCCGGGGTAATCGGCGGCGGTTAGTGGGTTTTGCCCGGGCCACTTCCGACCATGCTTTTAATGCCACAGTTTGGGATGTGGTGGTCCACCCCAGTTTACAGAGTAAAGGTTTGGGCAAAGCTCTGATGCAATATATCATCCGCAAATTACGCCATTACGACATCAGTAATATCACCCTCTTTGCCGACCCCCAAGTGGTAGATTTTTATCGCCGTCTGGGTTTTGTGCTGGACCCGGAAGGCATTAAGGGCATGTTTTGGTATCCGGATTAGTTCACCCTACGGTTCCCCCAAATCGGTAAAAGCTTGCTGGGCATTGTTTTGTAGATAGTCCACCAGTATGGAACGGATATCTCGACCGTAGTCAATCACTTTTAATCCAGGGTTGTTGACGGTGAGATAATCCAAGCCCACCTCCTGGCCGGTTAGCAAATATTCCATCAATGCCACCCGGTAAGTTTTGCTCAGTTCAATAGTGTTTGGAGCTATGCCCCCTAGCTGGAGATAGCCACCGGTACCGTTATTTTTCTCCCCTTGGGCTAATACTTTTTGCAACAAAGTCCCGTCCATTTCCACTGTTACTACCCGACCACCAAAGGGTAAGAGGCGGATAATATCGTATTGAGTGATGGCTCCGGCACTGAGTAGGTCATCGAGGCGTACCATGCCGCCATTGAAAATCACCATGGCCGCATTGGGGTTTTCCTGCTCCATGGCCTTGGTAATTAACCGGGTGAGATTGGTGGGGGC
Organism: Synechocystis sp. PCC 6714; assembly: GCF_000478825.2. Lineage (NCBI taxonomy): Bacteria > Bacillati > Cyanobacteriota > Cyanophyceae > Synechococcales > Merismopediaceae > Synechocystis > Synechocystis sp. PCC 6714. The sequence goes on from NZ_CP007542.1 coordinate 2,217,703, forward strand.
ACTACGCACATGGGCGTCAAGGGCATCAAGGCTGATGGGAGAGTTCACCACCACCGCCATTGGCTCAAATCCCTGTTGGCGAAAAGCATTAAAGCCAATTTCCTGCCATTGCTCAACCACTTTTTCCGTGGCCGGATCACTGGCGATCGCCGCGGTGATGGGTTGGAGTTGGGAATCAATCTGTAAACATTGCCGGTCAGTGTCGTAGGTTAGTTGGTGAATGTAAACTGTGCGGGCATTGGCATCGGCTTTAAAAATCGGTGTTTGGGCCCGGGGACAACTGGGGGAACTGTTGGGCTTAATAA